>JANQIA010000010.1 GCA_028282405.1 Rhodovibrionaceae bacterium | reverse complement strand
GAGAGGCGGGGCAGGCGGCTGGCAGGCCGTGGTCCTGGTCTTCCTGCCTTTTGCCGGCGGCTATTTCCTCTCCTACCTCTTCCGCAGCGTCAACGCGGTCATCTCCGGCCGCCTGACCGAGGATCTCGGCCTCAGCGCCACCGACTTGGGGTTGCTGACCGCGGCCTATTTCCTGACCTTCGCCGCCTTTCAGATCCCGCTCGGCATGCTGCTCGACCGCTTCGGGCCGCGGCGGGTGCAGTCCGTGCTGCTGCTCTTTGCTGCCGCTGGCGCCGTGCTCTTCGCCTATGGGGAGAGTCGTGACACGCTGCTTATCGGACGCGCCTTGATCGGGCTCGGGGTCGCCGGCGGCCTGATGGCCTCCTTCAAGGCCATCGTGCTCTGGTTTCCCGAGGCCCGCTGGCCCCTGGTCAACGGGGCCTTCGTCGCGATGGGCGGGCTTGGCGCCATGGCCGCGACGCAACCCGTCGAGTTGGCCATGCAGAGCCTGAGCTGGCGGGAGGTCTTCTGGGTCCTGGCCGGCATGACGGTGCTGGTGGCCCTGACCATCCGGCTGGTGGTGCCGGAGCGGGAAGGCGGGGCCGCACGACACAGCGCGAAGGAGCAGTTGAGCGGTGTCGCGGAGGTCTTCCGCAGCGGCTATTTCTGGGCTTTGGCGCCGGTCACCTGCCTCACCGTTTCGGCGGGCATGGCGCTGCAAGGCCTCTGGGCCGGTCCATGGTTGCGCGACGTGGCCGGCTTCGACGAGGCCGGGATGGCGAGCCAGCTCTTTGTCGTCGCCGCCGGCCTGACCGTGGGCTCCCTGATGATCGGAGTGGTCGCCGACTTGGCGCAGCGCGCCGGCATCTCCTTGGTGCGGGTGATCGCCTTCGGCGTGCCGCTGTTCTTTCTGGCGCAAGCTCTGATTATCCTGGAGGTGGCGCCGCGCGGCGGCTGGCTGTGGCCGTTCTTCACCCTGACCAGCAACGTCGCCATGCTGGCCTATCCCCTCTACTCCAGCTACTTCGGGATGGCGCTGTCGGGGCGGGCCAACACGGCGATCAACATGCTCGCCTTCTTCGCCGCCTTCGGATACCAGGCGGCGGTCGGCGTCATGCTGGATTTCTGGGAGCCGGTGGGCGGTGCCTTTCCGGCAGAGGCCTATCAAGCGGCGTTCCTGGCCTGCTTGGCCCTGCAGCTCCTGGCCTATGCTTGGTTCATCCTCCGCCTGCCACGGCTGCGACGCGCATGACGACAAGCACGGAACAGGCCGGCGATCGCGATGACCTGCGTTTCGCCCATATCATGCTGTTCGTCGCCCCCTGCTTCTTCGTCAGCAATATCCTGGTGGCACGGGCGGCGGCCGATCTCGTGCCGCCCGTGGCTTTAGCTGTCGGCCGCTGGGGCTTCGTCGTTCTCTTGATGCTGCCTTTCACGGCCGCCGTGTTATGGCGCCATCGCCGGACCGTGCTGAAAGAGTTGCCCGACCTCATGCTGCTCGGTGCCCTCGGCATGGGCGTGTGCGGCGCTTTCGTCTACATCGCCGCAGACACAACCACGGCGACCAACATCGGCCTGATCTATGCCGCATCGCCGGTGTTGATCGTGCTACTGGCCCGCTACGTCTACGGCGAGGCCATGAGCACGCGCCAGGGCGCCGGCCTGACGCTGGCACTGTTGGGGGTCGTCATCATTCTCTGCCAGGGCAGCCTCGGCGTGCTGACGTCATTCAGCTTCACCGTGGGCGACATCTGGACGGTGACGGCGATGATGGCCTGGGCGGTCTACAGCGTCTTGATCCTACACCGCCCGAGCAAGCTGGCCGTTCTGCCGCGCTTCGTGGCGATCGCCGCCTGCGGCGTGATCTGTATGCTGCCCTTCCTGGTGTGGGAGGCCCAGTGGGAACCGACGACGCTGAACGGCCGCACCCTCGGCATCATGCTGTTCCTGGCGGTGGTCGCGTCCTGCTTCGCCTACCTCTCCTACACCTACATTCAACGCAAGCTGGGCGCTTCCCGCACCGGCCTGCTGATGTACCTGATGCCGGTCTACAACTCGGTCTTGGCGGTGGTGCTGCTCGGCGAGCGGCTGGCCCTGTTCCACCTGGCCGGCGGCGGCCTAGTTCTGCTGGGCCTGCTGCTGTCGTCCTGGCGCAGGAAGCGCTAGGCGCTGGTCAGGACGCTCAAACCGTATTCCTGAGCCGCATCGCTCAGCCAAGCCCAGAGGTATTCGGCGAAGCTCGGACGCACCATCAGCCGAAAACGCAGCTCCGTCGGGGTATCGTCCCGGTCCAAGATGACCTCCGCCTTGGCCACCAGGCTTTGGGCGCAGCCGCCGTTGGGGAAGGCCAGAGGGTGGAGGTCGAGCGGACAGCCTTTGGACAGCAGGTCGATGCTGCGCGGGCCGCTCACCTCGATGGTGGTGTAGTTGTCGCTGACGTCGTTGATCGCGACGTGCTGGCCGGAGAGGCCTCGCTCCAAGACATCGAATGCACTTTCCATCACGCCGATCAGATGCGCCTGGTCCGGCGGGGCCACCGCCAGCCATTCGTCGGGACCGAGCCAAAGCAGGCGCAGATCGCCCTTGCCGGGCAGGGCGCGGCAGGCGGGCGGCAGCGACGTGCCGACAAGCTCTTCCACCGCACGCGCGAAGCGCTCGTCCGCCGCCGGGCCGCGCAGGTTGATCGCGGTTTGGAAGGGAACGCTGCGCAGGGCGACATCGTGCCCAGGGCCGCGCGTCTCCGTTGCCAGGGCGCCGAGGCCGAGCTGAGCCAGGGGCGAGCGTCTCAGATGAGCGTTAGGCACGGAGGCGCTCTCCTTCCGGGTCGAAGAACACGGGGCTGGTGATGGTGCAGGTGATGCGCCCGCCGTCCAGCATGGGGGCGAAGAGCTTCTCGCCCTGCTTGGCCTGTCCGCCCTTCACCAGGGCCAGCGCGATGGAGTGGCCGCAGTTGGGGCTGTAGTAGCTCGAGGTGACATGGCCGACCATGGTCATGGGCGGCGTCGCCTTCAGCTCCTCAACCAGTTGCGCGCCTTCCGGCAGCACGGTTTGCGGGTTCTCGGTGAGCAGGCCGACGAGCTGCTTGCGGTCGCTCTTCAGGATGTCTGGCCGCTTGAGCGAGCGGCGGCCGATGTAGTCCTTGGTCTTGGAGAGGATCCACTGCATGCCGAGGTCGATCGGGGTCACCGAGCCGTCGGTTTCCTGGCCGACGATGATGTAGCCCTTCTCGGCCCGCAGCACGTGCATCGCTTCGGTGCCGTAGGGCGTGATGCCGTAAGGCTCGCCGGCCCGCATGCAGGCTTCCCAGACGGCAAGGCCGTAGCTGGAGGGTACGTTGATCTCGAAGGCTGCCTCGCCGGTGAAGGAGACGCGGACCACGCGGGCCGGGGCGCCGGCCACCTCGCCCTCGCTAAGGCACATATGCGGGAGGGCGTTGGGCGAGAGGTCGATATCGGTCAGCTGCGCCAGGACGGTGCGGGCGTAGGGACCGGCCAAAGAGACGGTGGCGAACTGCTCGGTCACGCTGGTCAGGTAGACCTTGAGCTCCGGCCACTCGGTCTGCAGCCATTCCTCCAGGTGCCCCATCACGCTGGCTGCGTTGCCGGTGGTGGTGGTCATCAGATAGCGGTTCTCGCCGAGGCGCGCGGTGACGCCGTCGTCCATCACCATGCCGTCCTCGCCGAGCATCAGGCCGTAGCGAGCCTTACCGATGGCCAGTTTCTTCCAGGCGTTTGTGTAGACGCGGTTGAGGAACTCGGCGGCGTCCGGGCCTTGGATGTCGATCTTGCCCAGGGTGCTGGCATCCATGATGCCCACCGCCTGGCGCACCGCCGCGACCTCGCGGTTGACCGCCTTGTGAATGTCCTCGCCCGGCTTGGGGTAGTACCAGGCGCGGCGCCACTGGCCGACATCCTCGAAGGCGGCGCCGGAGCGGACATGCCAACTGTCGATCGGCGTTTTGCGCAGCGGGTCGAGCAGGGCATCGACGTCGCGGCCCATGAAGGCGCCGAAGGTGACCGGCGTGTAGGGCGGGCGGAAGGTGGTAACGCCGACCTCGGGCAGGGGCTTGCCGAGATGCTCGGCGACGATGCCGATGGCATTGACGTTGCCAAGCTTGCCTTGGTCGGTGCCCATGCCGGTAGTGGTGTAGCGCTTGACGTGCTCGATGGAGCGATAGCCCTCGCGCAAGGCGAGCAGCAGGTCCGCCGCCGTCACGTCGTTCTGCTGGTCAACGAAGGCCTTGCCACCGTGCCCGGTCGGTGCGGTGCTCGGCACCAGGTACATCCAGCGCGCCGGCAAGAAGTCCTGTCCCTCCGCCTGGGGCGCAGTGCTCTCCGTCACCTCCATGCCAAGGGTACGGGCGGCCGCAACACCGGCTTGCTGACCCTCGCGCAGGCAGTCGCCCAGGGGATAGACGCCGTTGACGGCGCCGGCGCAGGCCAGGCTCTTCGGCCCGCCGGTCTCAGGCACGAAGCCGGCAATCTCCTCGCGCCAGGTGATCTTGCCCTTGGCTTGGCAGAAAAGATGCACCGTCGGGTTCCAACCGCCGCTCACCATCAAGAGGTCGCACTCGATCTCCTGGGGTGCGCCGCTGACCGACTTGCCGTCGGCCGAGAGGCGTGCAGCGCTGACGGAGGTCAGGAGCTTGCGCCCCTTGGTGCCAACGATGGCGTGGTTGGCCAGGATGCGCAGGCCGCGCTCTTTCGCTGCGTCGGTCAGCGGACCGCTCGGCTCTTCGCGCAGGTCGACCACGGCGGCGACCCGGACGCCGGCGTCCAGCAGATCGAGCGCGGCGCGATAGCCGCCATCGTTGTTGGTGAAGAGCACGGCGCGATCGCCGGGGGCGACGCCATAACGCTTCACGTAGCTGGAGGCGGCGGAGGCGAGCATCACGCCGGGGCGGTCGTTGCCGCAGAAGACCAGCGGTCGCTCGATCGCGCCGGTCGCCAGCACCACCTGCTTGGCCCGGACTTTCCAGAGGCGCTGGCGCGGCAGCGCGCTGGGTCGCTCGTCCGGGGCCAGATGGTCGGTGACCTGCTCGTGCAGGGCGACGAAGTTGTGGTCGAAGTAGGCGAAGGCGTTGGTCCGGGTGAGCACCCGCACCTCGGGGCTCTCGCGCAGCTCCCGCTCCGCGGCCTCGACCCAATCCAGCGCCGGCTTGCCGTCGATCTCGTTCAGCGGCTCGCTCAGCAGGCGGCCACCCAGGCGGCTGTCCTGCTCGGCCAGGATGACCCGGGCGCCGGCGCGGGCGGCGACAAGGGCCGCAGCCAGGCCGGCCGGCCCGCCGCCGACCACCAGCAGGTCGCAATGCGCATAGGTCTTGTCGTAGCGGTCCGGGTCTTTGCCGGTCGGCGATTTCCCGAGGCCAGCGGCATTGCGGATGACCTCTTCGTAGGTCTCCCAAGCACCGGCCGGCCACATGAAGGTCTTGTAGTAGAAGCCCGCCGGGAAGAAGCGGGAGAGGGCGCTGTTCACCTCGCCCACGTCATGCTCCAGCGAGGGCCAGGCGTTCTGCGGCATGGCGGTCAGGCCCTCGAAGAGCTCGACCTGGGTCGCCCGCAGGTTCGGGTCGGTCGCCGGGTCGCGGCCGACCTGGACCAGCGCGTTTGGCTCCTCCGGCCCGGCGGTGACGATGCCGCGCGGTCGGTGATACTTGAAGCTGCGTCCGACAAGGCGCTTGCCGTTGGCCAAAAGGGCGGACGCAAGGCTATCGCCCGGATGACCGGTCAGCCGCTCGCCGTTGAAGGTGAAGCTGATGGTCTTGCTGCGGTCGATCAGGCCGCCCTCAGCCAAGCGATACTTGCGGGCCATCGTCTTGGTGTCCGGCTTAGACATAGTGGCGCTCGTCGAGCTTGGGCGGAGCGGCGCCCATCGGATAGATCGCCAGAATCTCGTAGGTCAGCGTGTCGCGGGCGACATTGAACCAACGGCGGCAGCCGTGGCTGTGCACCCAGCGTTCATAGAAGACACCCTTCCTGTTGCCCTGCATGAAGAGGTAATCG
>JANQIA010000083.1 GCA_028282405.1 Rhodovibrionaceae bacterium | reverse complement strand
GATGATGTGCATGTTGACGCCGAGGCGCTCGCCATACATGCCGCGCGGGTCGCGAATGCCGCGGCTGCCGTCGATGCTGTAGGAGGTCGGGATCGAGTGGATGAGCTGGCGGCCTTTTTCCGGCTGCCCGCTGACGCCTTCGATCTGGTGGCCGCGGCCACGCGCCCGACGCAGGTCCTCGTTGGTCACCTCGTGGCCGTCGATGTTGACCTCGACCGGCACGATGCGAGAGGCGGGGAAGCCGCCGGAGAGATTGACCACGACCTGGTCCAAGGTCTCGCCGGCCATCTGCTCGGCGGCATGCACGGCGTTGAGGATGGCGATCTCGGCCGCTTCCATGTCGACCACGGCGCCGGCCTTGACCCCACGGCTGACCTGCTGACCGATGCCGATCACCCGCGCCACAGGCTCCTCGCTCTGGGCGTCGCGCTCTTCGCGGGCGATCATGCAGCAAATCTTGCTGGAGCCGACATCGAGCGCGGCGTAAAGCCCGCCGCGGTTCTTCTTCGGTCCTTTGCGCATGGTGGCCACGGACTCAGTTCCCCCTACGCGCGCTCGCCCGGGCCGAGCATCTGCAATGGCAGCTCGCCCGATCGCGTACGCAAAATGACCCTGTCCTCCTGGCGGAGGTCGATGAAGGTAAGATCACGTTCCAACAGCCCATGCTCGCGATTGAGCGAAGCGAAACGCCGCCACGCTCCCGCCGCACCCTGCTCGGGAAGCCGCACCTCCAATCCGTTTTCGAACTTCAAGTTCCAACGGCGCTGCCCGACCCGTACGGCAGCCGCCAGTTTGCCAGATAGCTCCGGAGTCTTGGCTAGTAGCAATAGCAGATCTTGTGCATGTTTTGGGGCATCAGGCCCAACAACTAGTGGCAAGGAGGTAAATTGCTTGGGCGTGGCGCCGTCGATCACATCGCCCTTGCGGCCGATCACGGCCAGCTTGCCCTGGTTCTGCCAAAGGGCGAGAGGCTCGTGCTCCTCCAAACGCAGATAGAGCACGTCGGGCAGGCGGCGCTCGACCGAGGCGCTGCGGATCCAGGGCAGGGCTTCCAGGGCCAGGCGCGCGTTCTGCGGGTCGAAGAACAGCAGCGGCGAGCCCGGCTCCACGTCCAAGGTCTGCAGCAGCATGGTCGGGTCGCTGCGCTGGCGGCCTTCCACCTGCACGTCGCGCAGCGCGAAACCGGCGGCAGCGCTGCCGCGCTCCAAGGCCGCCATGGCGGCGTTCGCCTGGCGCTCGAACCAGCCGTCGAGCCAGAGGCCGCCGACCACGGCCAGGACGGCGACGGCAGCAAGGCCCAGGCCGAGCCGTTTCGGGCCGACCGCCCAGATCGCGCTCAAAACCCGCCGCAGACCCTTGGGACGCTGGCGGTTCGGACGGCCGCGCTTCGGCGTGGCTCTCGGGTTCACGCGTCGCATGCGGCTTGCTCCACCATCCAGTCGACAAGCTCGACGAAGGAAATCCCGACGTGCTTGGCTTGCTCGGGCACCAGGCTGAGCGGCGTCATGCCTGGTTGCGTGTTGATCTCCAGCAGATAGAGGCCGGCCTCGCCGAGGGTCTCGTCGTAGCGGAAGTCGGCCCGGCTGACGCCGCGGCAGCCCAGCGCCTGGTGCGCGGTCAGCGCGGTCTGCATGGCCTGCTCGTAGACGGGCTCCGGCAAGGGCGCCGGGACGATGTGCTCGGTCAGCCCTTCAGTGTACTTGGCGTCGTAGTCATAGAAGCCGCGCACGGCGCGCAGCTCGGTCACGGCCAGCGGCCGGTCGCCCATCACGCTGACGGTCAGCTCCCGCCCGGCGATGAAGGGCTCGACCAGCACCTCCTCGCCGTAGTGCCAGCTTTCCGCGTCCAGCGGCGGCTGGTTGCTGCGCTCTTCCATGATGGTGACGCCGACGCTGGAACCTTCGTTGATCGGCTTGACCACGTAGGGGCGGGGCATCACGTCGCTCGCCAGCACCTGAGGCTTGCTGTAGACGCCGCCGGAGGGGCAGCGCAGGCCGGCGGCGGCGAAGACGCGCTTGGCCATTACCTTGTCCATGGCGAGCGAGGAGGCCAGCAGGCCGGAATGGGTGTAGGGGATGCCGAGCAGGTTCAGCAGGCCCTGGATGCAGCCGTCCTCGCCGTAGCGGCCGTGCAGCGCGTTGAAAACCACGTCCGGCGCCGGGGTCAGCGCCTTGATCAGCGTCGGCACGTCGCCGGTCACATCGATGGCCTGGACCTCGTGGCCGGCCTCGCGCAGGCCCTCGACACAGTCCTTGCCGCTGGTCAGGGAGACCTCGCGTTCGGCGGAGATACCGCCCATCAGCACGGCGACGCGCTTGCTCATGCCGCACCTCTCGGTGAGATGTCGGATGCTGGCACGCCGATACGCTTGATTTCCCACTCCAGGGTGACGCCGCTGGTGTCGTGGACGCGGCGGCGGACTTCTTCGCCCAAGGCTTCGAGCTCGGCCGCGGTGGCACCGCCGGTGTTGATCAGGAAGTTGCAGTGCTTTTCGGAGACCATGGCGTTGCCGCGGCGCAGGCCGCGGCAGCCCGCCTGGTCGATGAGCTGCCAGGCCTTGTGGCCCGGCGGGTTCTTGAAGGTGCTGCCGCCCGTGCGGCTCTTGATTGGCTGGCTCTCGCTGCGGGCGGCCTGAATCTCCGCCATGCGGCGGTCGATGCTGCCGGGGATGTCGGCGCAGCCGGCCAAGCGGGCGGCGACGAAGATCCAGTCGGCCGGGATGCCGCTGCTGCGATAGGCGAAGCCCATTTCCTCGCGGCTCAGGCGCCGGAGGGTGCCGTTGGGCTCCAAGGCTTCGGCCCAGACCAGTACGTCCTTGATCTCGCGGTCGTAGGCCCCGGCGTTCATGCGCAAAGCGCCGCCGATGGTGCCCGGCACGCCGCAGAGAAACTCGAGGCCGCCGATGCCGACCTGGCAGGCGCTCTTGGCGACGTTGACGTCGAGGGCGGCAGCCCCGGCGATGATGTCGTTGCCGTCCGGCTCGATCTGAGCGAAGTCGCGGCCCAGGCGCAGTACGACGCCAGGCACGCCGCCGTCCCGGATCAGCAGGTTGGAGGCGACGCCGATCACCGTCACCGGCACCTCAGGCGGCTTGTTGGCGAGGAACTCCATCAGATCCGCGCGGTCGGCCGGGCGGAACATGACCTCCGCCGGCCCGCCGACGCGGAACCAGGTGATGCCGTCGAGCGGCGCATCGGCGGTCAAGCGTCCGCGCACTGCGGGCAGGCGCTCGATCAAGGGTGTCTTGGGCAGGGCCGCCATGGCGTTCATCTCCCGGCCTCCGCTGTTCCGGCCTTGGGCGAGGGCGCCAGCTCTTCGAGCTGCGCGGGCAGGGCATTCGCCCAGGCGGTGATGTTTCCAGCGCCAAGGCAGACGACCAGGTCGCCCGGCTGGGCCATTTCGGCGATCATTCCCGGCAGGGCATCAGCCCCTTCCAGCGCGTGGACGTCGCGGTGGCCACGGGCGCGAAGGCCGGCCATCAGGCTGTCCCGGTCGGCGCCTTCGATGGCGATCTCGCCCGCCGGGAAGACGTCGGCGACGATCACCGTGTCGGCGTCGTTGAAGCAGGTGCAGAACTCTTCGAAGAGGCCCGCAAGGCGGGAGTAGCGGTGGGGCTGCATGACGGCGATGACCCGCCGCTCGGTTGCCTGGCGGGCGGCCTTGAGCACGGCGGAGATCTCCACCGGGTGATGGCCGTAGTCGTCGATCACGGTGACGCCGCGCCATTCCCCGGTCTTGGTGAAGCGGCGCTTGACGCCACCGAAGCTGCTCAGGCTGCGACGGATGACCTCCTCGCTGAGGCCCATTTCCAGGGCCACGGCGATACCGGCCAGGGCGTTCTGCACGTTGTGCTGGCCCAGCATGGGGAGCGCGATGTCGCGCAGATGGCTGCGCCGGCCGGTGAAGCGGTCGAACACGGTGACGTCGAAGCGGGAGAGGCCCGGCTCCAGGCGCAGGTTCTCGCCGTGCACCTCCGCCTGCGGACTGAAGCCGTAGGTGACCAAGCGGCGATCGTCGATGCGGCCGATGAGTTGCTGCACCACCGGGTGGTCGATGCAGACGGCGGCGAAGCCATAGAAAGGAATGTTCTCGATGAAGGTCTCGAAGGCGTCGTGCAGGCGCTCGACGCTGCCGTAGTGATCGAGATGCTCCGGGTCGATGTTGGTGACGATGGCGATGGTCGCCGGCAGCTTGGTGAAGGTGCCGTCGCTCTCGTCGGCCTCCACCACCATCCAGTCGCCGGCGCCGAGGCGGGCGTTGGTGCCGTAGGCGTTGATGATGCCGCCGTTGATCACCGTGGGGTCGAGCCCGGCGCCGTCGAGCAGGGCGGCGACAAGCGAGGTGGTGGTGGTCTTGCCGTGGGTGCCGCCGACGGCGACCGACCACTTGAGGCGCATCAGCTCACCCAGCATTTCGGCGCGCCGCACCACGGGCAGCAGGCGCTCGCGCGCGGCCTGGACCTCCGGATTGTCGCGCTTGACCGCCGAAGAAACCACGACGACCTGCGCCTCGCCCAGGTTGGCGGCGTCGTGGCCGATGGCGACCGGGATCCCCATGGCCCGCAGGCGCTTGACGTTGGCGCTCTCGCTCAAGTCGCTGCCTTGGACCGGGTAGCCGAGGTTGTGGAGGATCTCGGCGATGCCGCTCATACCGATACCGCCGATACCGATGAAGTGCATGTTGCCGAGGTCGAGGGGGAGCGCTCTCATCACGCGGCCTCCTTGATGCTCGGGTCTTGTGGCTCGCCGTTGCGCCGCGGCGGCTCTTCCGCCGGCAGGCGCCCTTCGGCCAGGTCGGCTAGGCGCTCGGCGGCGTCGAGCTTGGCGAAGCCGCTGACCGCTTCGCCGGCCGCGCGCAGCGCCTTGCCGTCGTCCAGCAGTGTGGTCAGCCGTGCCGTCATCTCGGCCGGCGCGAAGCCGCGCTCGTAGAAGACCCAGGCGCCGCCGGTCGCTGCAAGCTGGCGCGCGTTGGCCATCTGATGGTCGTCGGTGGCGAAGGGATAGGGCAGCAAGAAGGCCGGCCGGCCGGCAGCGGCCAGCTCGGCGATGGTG
>JANQIA010000526.1 GCA_028282405.1 Rhodovibrionaceae bacterium | reverse complement strand
CTGATTGATCATCTGGCACTCGGTGAGGGTGATCTCACCGATCTCGATGGCAAAGCCGAGCTCTTCGGGGACGAACTCGACGGCGACCTCCCCCATGCGTATCTCGCCGGCGAAGGGATGGTTGTTGCCATAGCCGCGCTGGGTCGAATAGCCGAGCCCGAGCAGATAGCCTTCGTCGGCGCGTGCCAGGTTCTGCAGCCGAACGTCGCGGCCAGCCGGGAACGTTAGTGACTCCCGCGTCAGGTCGCCGACGCCAAGGTCGTCGTCCGGCGTCTCCGTTTCGATCAAGCCCTCGTCGTTGAGCAGATCCACGACCCGCGGCAGGGGCGCATCACCGTTTTCGCTCTCCCTTTCCGCAGTCGGCTGGGCCGGCGGCTCGTCGTCTTGCAGCAGCGTCATGTCCAGCAAACGGTGGGTATAGTCGAAGGTCGGTCCGAGCAGCTGGCCGCCCGGCAAGTCCTTGAAGGTGGCGGAGATCCGCCGCCGCGCCTGCATGCTGTCGGTGCGCAGCGGCTCGCTGTATCCGAAGCGTGGCAGGGTGGTGCGGTAGGCCCGCAGCAGGAAGATCGCTTCGATCATGTCGCCGCGCGCCTGCTTGATGGCCAAGGCCGCCAGTTCCCGGTCATAGAGAGAGCCCTCGGCCATCACCCGGTCGACCGCCAGTGCCAATTGCTCAGAGATCTGAGCAACCGACAGCTCGCGTTGCGCGCGGTCGCCGCGGCGTTCCTCGGCCAAGAGACGATGAGCATTGTCGATGGCCTGCTCACCGCCCTTCACTGCTACATACATGCCTCGTTCTCCGGTTCGATCTTGACGCTGCGGGGCAAGGCGGCGAGGCGATGCCCCTCGGTCAGGATGACGTCGACACCCTGGGGGAAGAGCGCGCCGTTGGCCTCCCATTGCGCGCAGAAGTCGTCCGGCAGTCCGCTGACCGCCAAGGTGGCTCGGCCGTCGATGCCCGGCCCGTGCAAGCTGAGCGGCACACCCGTACCCAAAGCAGAGACTTGGCAGATGACCGTCGTCGAATGCTCGGGATACTCCGCGGTGCCCAGCGCGAAGCTGGCAAGCGCCTGTAGCGGGCCGCAGCAAAGCGCGAAGGCTGCCTTGTCCGGCGCATCGACGAGCGGTGCCCCGCAGTGAAAGCGCAGCGATGTGGCAAACCCGGCCGCCGCGTCGTCGAGCCAAAGCGGGGTCTCATGGTCGCAAAGGCTGAGCATGACCGCCAAGCTGGCGGGTGCAAGCGGTGCCGGCGGGTCGAGCGCCACCGGAAGACTGTCGATACGCCCCGGGTGCGCCATGGCATCCAGGATGGCTCGGAAAGCCGCTTGGCTGTCCAACACCGGACTGGCAAAGCCCGCGACAATCTCGACGGCCGCGTTGGGCTGGGACGTCATTCGCTCTCCCCCCGAACCATCGTGAAGAAATCGACCCGCGTGGCCGCTGTCTTGCGCGCCTTGCTGCCTTTCTCGGCAGATCGCGTCTCTGCCAGCGGCGCAATGACGGCGCTCCACAGCTCCGCGTGACGCGCGGGGTCTTGCAGCAGGGCATCGAGCAGCGCCGTGTGCTCGGCATGCAGCGGGTTTCGGCCAAGCACGTAGCCGTGACCCACCGCACCGCCATCGACCTTGACCGAACAGCGGGTCACGGTCGCTTCGCCGAGATTGAAACGGCGCCCTGAGCCGCCGGCGCGGCCGCGCAGCATGACCATGCCGCATTCGGGCGCGCGCAGCAGCGTGTAGGACGGCAGAGGTGCGGCGGCGTGCAGCGCGTCTGCCACATTTTCCGACGATGCCTGTGCCAAGATGGACAGCCACGACTGACGTTGCGCCGAGTCCGGAGAAGAGGCGGTTTCACCACCAGTTCCAGAAGTCATCCAATATACCTATTGACAATCTGTCTAGTTGTCCGGATATCTACCATACTGATTATCAGAATGTGGCCTGACTTGGAACTGCAGCTTTTTGAAGCTTTGGTGACACGCTCTTCTGGACGATGGATACAATGGAACGGCAAGCCGGCCTAACCCTCTGGCGCTTCATCTACAATGCCCTGACCGAGGAAATCGAGAGCGGTGGATTCCAGCCGGGCAGCAAGCTGCCGAGCGAATCCGAGCTGTCCCAGCGCTTCGCGGTCAACCGGCATACGGTTCGACGGGCGCTCTCCACCATGGCCGAAGAAGGTCTGATTCGCGTCGAACAGGGCCGCGGCAGCTTCGTCGAAGAGCACATTCTCGACTATCTGATCGGCGCCAGGACGCGCTTCAGCGAAATCGTCGGCAATCAGGCGCGCAGTCTGGTCGGCCGCGTCTTGTCGAGCGAGGTCATCGAGGCCGGACCGGAGCTGGCTCGCTATCTCGACATCGAGGAAGGCGCCGCCTGCTACCGCGTCGACACCCTGCGGCAAGCCGACGATCGCCCGATTACCTTCGCCAGCCATCACTTCCCCTGCAACCGCTTTCCCGAGCTGCCGGAGAAGCTGAAGGGGGAGCTTTCGATCAGTCAGGCGCTGGCGTCTTTCGGCTGCGCCGACTACCGCAGACGCACCACCAGGGTGATCGCCCGCTTGCCGGACGCCAACGAGGCCACCTCTCTGCAGCAGCCGAGAAGCCGGCCCATCTTGGTGACCGAGAGCGTCAACGTCGACACGGCCGGGACGCCGATCGAATTCGGCATCGCGCGCTTTGCCTCAGACCGGGTGCAGATCATTTTCGAATCCTGATCGCCCGCTTGCCGACCCGGCAAGAGGCCCTTCGGTCAGCTCCGCCCCGCGACAGACGCCTGCGGCGCACGACCATCGCGCCAGCTTCCTTGATGCTCGATGTAAAGCGCAATCCACCCGGCGGCCAACGCGATCACGAAGGTCGGAACCCAGGCCGCGACCCAAGGCACCAGAAGCCCGTGCTCGCCGAGCTTCAGCATCAGACCGTCCAGCGACCAAAGCGCAAAGCCGACCCCCATCGAGATGGCAATCCACCAGCCGCCGCCCGGCCCGCGACCCGAAGGCCGCGCTAGGGCAATGGTCAGCAGCACCAGCAGAATGGTCGAGATGGGGCGCGAGATGCGTTCGTGGAGCCAAACCCGGAAGACATAGTCCGGCTGATTGCCGGTTCCGGCCTGCGACTGTGCCTGCAACAGCGACGACAGAGAGGCGACCCTGGGGTGAGACGCCACAGCCTCCAGCAAGCTTGGCGACAATGAGGTGTCCCACTGATAGCTGGGATAGCTTACCTGGGTCACGTCGCTGGAAGACGTCACCACAGCATCTTGCAGCACCCAGCGCCCGCCATCGTACAGTGCCGTCGGCGCATCGATGCGCTCGGTCAGATTGCCCGTTTCGTCGCGCCGGAAGATGGTGACATCGAGCAGGACGTGGTCCGTTGCGTCCGCCCCGCGATAGCGCAGGATATCGTTGCCACGACGGAGCCAATAGGCCTGCTCTTCGCCCTCCCTGCCGCTGACATAGTCGCCGATGCCCCAGGACTGCAGAGCAGCGGTGGCCCGGGGCACGGCCATATCCTCGATCATGAATTGAAACACGGCAACGAGGAGCGCAGCGGGCAGCGCCGCAATCGCCAGGTGTGCTTTCGGCACGCCGGCGGCGTGGAGAGCGGCCAACTCGCTGTTGCGCGAAAGCTGCGCAAAGGTGAAGCAGCCGGCGAAGAAGGCGGCGATCGGTAGCACCTGAGCGAGAATGATGGGGAGCCGCAAGGCGGAGTAGCGCAGGATCGGGAGCAGCAGCTCGTCGCTCTGGGCGATCACCTGATCGCCGTCCGAGAGAAAGTCCAGGAAGACGATGACCGCCGTCATGCCCCCGGCAATAAGGACCAGCCGGCCGAGAAGGAGCGCCGCAATGTAGCGGCAGAAGATCCAGCTCATGCCCGCCGCCTCGCAAACTGATGCCAAGCCTGGCGCCAGGTCACAATTCGGTCGAGCAGACGATTGCTGAGGCTCGTTCGCCCGGCCGGCAAGCGGAAGGCCGCCTCGCGATAGGTCAGGACCGTCGCTGCCGTAAGCAATACGAAGGGAACCCAGATGGCCAGCCAGGCTGGCGCCTGGTCTCGCTTCACCATGCTCTCTCCGAATTCGAGCGATTCGTTGTACACGATCAGCAGGACCAAGCCGATGAAGGCGCTGAGGTCGCGCTGACGCCAGCCACGCCCCACGCCCATGGCCACGGCCAGCGCCGCAAGCACCAGGGTCGATACGATAATGACGAGGCGCGAGTTGAGCTCGGCGCTGATTTCAGCGGGCGTCAGATAGGGTGGCGGGTCGGCAGAGGCTGCAAAGAGCTCGGGGAAGGTGAGCTCCCGCGGGTCGCCGCCGCGTGCCCGGTAGTCGGAGACGGGGCTGCGTGCCAGTGGCCAGCGAAACTCCTCGAAATCGACCATCGACATGCTGCCGTCCGGCTCGAAATCGAGTCGCAGACCGTCGTCCAGGCGCAGCACGGGCTCACCGGACTCGCCGGCGGGAATCAGCACGCCCTCCCGCGCGGTGGTCAGCCGCCGATCTTCGCCATTCTCGCTGTCCAGCACGAAGATGCGCGCAAGGCGCACGCGATTGCCCTGGTCGAGCGATGCCTCGGCAAAGAAGGTCAATCCGTCGATCTGCAGAAACGACCCCTCCTTGACCGCGAGGCCGAGCGAGGTCTGCGCCAGGTTGTGCTTGATGGAGCGGTAGGCGTAGCGCGCGTGGGGCTGTGCATAGCCGAGCAGCACGACGGCCAAGCAGGCCATCCCCATGGCCAACAGGCCGACCGGCTTGGACAGCCGCGGCAGAGAGGTGCCGGATGCCAGCAGCGCAGACAGCTCCTGCTCCTTGCTCAAGCGGGAGAAGGTCAAGAGCACGGCGAAAAAGAAGGCAGCCGGCAGCACGATGCCGATGTAGTGAGGCATGAGCAGCACCAGCATGCGCCCCAGATAGCGCACCACGTCGTCCGGGCCCGAGAAGAGATCGAACAGCCGCAGCAGCCGTTCGCTCATCAGAATCAGCAGACCAACGGCCAGGATCGCCCCTGTCTTCCAGACGACTCGGCCAAGAATGTAACGATCGATCGTGCTCAAAGGCGGGTGCTCCCGCGGTCCTTGTCCAACATGCGGCGGACCCTGCCACCAGCTTGTGGCAGCAATCGGCCCATGATAGCCGGATGTTTCATCCCCAATGGCTTAGCGCTTGATGCCTACTTCTGCCAAGACCTGGCTCCTGACAAGCGAGAAACTGGGCGATACGGCGCAAGCCCGCCTCGTCGCCAACGCGCTCGGGTGGCCGACTACCGAGATGGAGATGACGGTGCGCGAGCGCTTTCGCACCGCCAAGCCGCCAATGCGCCCTTCGCTCGATCATATCGAGCCGGCCAGCGCGGCCCAACTCCGCCCTCCCTGGCCGGAGCTGGCGATCGCGGCGGGCCGGCGCATGGCCATGGTTCTCTTGTGGCTCAAGGCCCAATCGGGCGGCCTGACGCGAATCGTCTACCTCGGCAGGCCGCAGCGCCATCTCGAGCACTTCGACCTGGTGATCGCGCCGAGCCAGTTCCGCGTGCCCTCGGCGCCGAATGTCATGCCGCTCGCCTATCCGCTGGTTCGCGTCGAGGACGCGGCCTTGGCATGCGCCGCGCAGGCCTGGCGCGCACGGCTCGCCGGCTTGCCCAAGCCCCTCTTCGTCCTGCTGATCGGCGGGCCGCAACGGGTGCTGCGCTTCGACCGCGCGCTGGCGCTCGACCTGCTGCAGCGCACAGTGGCCTTGGCCCGCGACGCCTCCGGCAGCCTCTATGTCAGCACCAGCCGGCGCACGCCGCCGGACATTGCCGAGGCGCTGGCCCAAGCCATGCCGCCAGAGGTCCATTTCCACCGCTGGAGTCCTGAGGCGCATGAGAACCCCTATCTCGGGTTGCTGGCCCATGGCGACGCCTTCGTGGTGACCGGCGACAGCATCTCGATGCTGGTCGAGGTGGCCGGGCTCGGCCGCCCCCTGGCGATCTATCGCCAGCCACCCCCGAGCAACCTCTGGCGCCGCGGCCTGCAGCTTGTCGGCCGCGCCGTCGATGAAGAGACCGGTCATCCGGCGTTGCAGGGCTTGGGGCGCCTGCTCTATCGACTCGGTCTGGTCAGCTTTCCACGCAACCTCTCGGCCCTACACGCTCGCCTGATCGCGGAAGGCTACGCGGCCCCCTTCGGCGAGGCGCTCCCGGCCGGCGGCCGTTGCCTCCCTTCGGAGCTTCCCGAGGTGACCGCGCGCATACGCGCACTGTTTTCAGACTAAACAAAGCCTTAGCGTAACGACGCCATGCCGGCTGCCCCCTCGCTCTGTGCTGCCTCTCTCGATTCGCGGGACCATCGAAACCGAGCGACTCCAGCACTGCCTCCTGCACGCTCTTCCATTGATGAATCGACGACTCAGGTCTGCGTTGCCAGACGCCGGGCCTCTGGCTATAGAGCCTGCCCCATGGCTGCAAACGCCGTTCGCGGCTTTATCGACAGGCACTCCCGAAGGATTTTTCCCGGCATGCTGCGGGGCATTCCCGGTTTTTACGAGAAGCGATCGCCATGTCTTACTTCCTAGACCGGGTTTGGCGCGAGGTTTTGCCCCGTGCGCTCTTCTTCCTGCCGAAGAGCCGTCATATCGCCTTGGAGCGTTGGCTGCGCGGGCGCGAGGAATACCGCAAGCTCCGCGGCGCCGACGTCGTGGTTGCGTCCTTCGGCAAGAGCGGGCGCACCTGGTTGCGTATTCTGCTGTCACGCTTCTACCAGCAGCGCCTCGGCCTGCCGGAGCAAACCCTGATCGGCTTCGACAACTTCCATCGCAAGAACGCCGCCGCGCCGCGCCTCTTCTTCACCCACGACAACTATCTGAAGGACTACAGCGGCAACGGCGACAGCAAGGCCGACTTCTACGGCAAGAAGGTCGTCCTTCTGGTGCGCAACCCCTACGACACGGCCGTCTCTCAGTACTTCCAATGGAAGCACCGGATGCGGCCGGTGAAGAAGGTTTTGAACGGCTATCCGCCGCACGGCGACGATGTCGCACTGTTCGACTTCGTGATGGAGGAGTTCGGCGGGCTCGACACGGTTGTCGATTTCCTGAACCTCTGGCTGCAGGAAGCCGACGCCGTCGGCGACGTGCTGGTCGTGCGTTACGAGGACCTTCGGGCCGACACGGCCGGCGAGCTGGCCCGGGTGCTGACCTTCATGGGGCAAGGCCCGAACGCCGAAGAGATCGCCGAAGCCGTGCACTTCGCCTCCATCGAGAACATGCGGCGCATGGAAAAGAAGAATGTGTTCTCGCACGCCGGCCGGCTCATGACGCCCGGCGACAAGCACGAACCGGACAGCTTCAAGGTCCGCCGCGCCAAGGTCGGCGGCTATCGCGACTACTTCAGCGACGAGCAACTAGCGGAGATGGAAGCGCTGGTCGAAAGCCGCCTGCAGCCCGGCTTCGGCTACCTCAAGTGCGAGGAGGCCGACAAGGCCGAGACAGAGGTGCTCCGCCAGCGCGCCAGCGCTTAGGGTGCCCTGCCCGCGCCGGGGCTGAACTTGCGAGACGCCCGACCTTTTGATAACGGACGTTGTGCACGGCAACAAAGATCGCAAAGCCATGAAACCCTGCGTCTTCATCCACACCAATCACAAGCAGATCGTCGGCGCGACGGTCGCTGAGTACGCCCTGAAGCGCAACTCGCCCAACGCCGACAAGTTCGACGTCGCGCTGATCCACACCAAAGACTACGACTTCATGCGCGCGCATGAGGGCCAGGAGTTCCGCCGCGGCGGCACCACCCGGACCTGGCGCATGGAGGACCTGCAATCCTTCACGCCGCTTCGCTTCATGCCGCCGAAGCTGATGGGCTACCAGGGCCGCGCGGTGGTCATCGACCCGGATATCTTCGCCGCCGGCGACATCTATCCGCTGCTGACCCGGGATATGCAGGGCAAGGCCATCATGTGCCGGACCCGCGGGCGCGGCCAGGCGATCAAGGGGGCCTTCGCCTCCAGCGTCATGCTGCTCGACTGCGCCAAGCTGACCCATTGGGACCCGGAGCGCGAGTTCGCCGAGCTCTTCGAGGGCAAGCGCGACTATTTGTCCTGGATCTCCCTGCGCATGGAAGATCCGGAAACCATCGGGCTCTTCGAGACCTATTGGAACGACTTCGACAAGCTGACGCCCGAAACCCGCCTGCTGCACAACACCAAACGCAAGACACAGCCGTGGAAGACCGGCCTGCCCGTCGACTTTATCCCGGCCGAGAAGGTCCGCCTCCTGCCCGGTTGGGGCGCCCTGATGCGGCTCCGCCGGCGTCTGTTCGGTGACTACGGGCTGCTCGGCCATTACCGCCCGCACCCCGACCCCAATCAGGAGCGCTTCTTCTTCGGCCTGCTGCGCGAGTGCCTGGAGAAGGGCATCGTCACCGAGGCGATGCTGCAGCATGAGATGCAGCACAACCACGTGCGCCACGACGCCCTGCAGGTGGTAGAGCGAACGCCGACCCTGGAGATGAAGCCGCTGTTCGCCTAGTGCCTTTCGCGGACGGATGGAAAGGCTCACATCTAGAGACGGCGATGGAAATCCATGCGCTGGTGGAGAACACGGACGATCTCAACGTCCGCTGAGGGCCTACGATAGAAGATCAGATGTGAGCCAACAGCGAGGCTGAAGTAGCCTTTGCGGATATGGCCCGCAGGACGCCCTTACCTGCTGCCATCGGCGAGTGCCTCAAAGGCCTCAACAAGCCTCCCAATGTAGTGGTCCGCTTGCTCAACTGACCAGGTTTCGAAGCTGTACCGCCAGATCTCTTCAAGGTCCGCCCGAGCAAGGGGAAGCAATCGATAGCCGCTAGCCCTTTGCGGCATAGCGCGTACGCATTTCCGACAGGAAAGCGTCGCCGTCAAAAGCCTCCGGCTGGCCGCTTTCCTCGCCCTCGATCAAAGCGGCTCGGAGTGCTTCCAAGCGCATTTCATGCTCTTCCAAAAGACGCAACCCGGCTCGCACCACTTCACTCGCAGAACCGTAGCGCCCTTGCGCAACACGGGTCCCAACGAATCTCTCGAAGTGCTCACCGAGGGCGATCGATGTTGTTTTCGCCATGCCACAGCCTTCTGAAGTTACCAACATATCATATATATTGGTAACCAATGGGGGCAACAGCGTTTAGGTCCAAAGCCGGCCTAAAGCGTCCGCACGAACTCCGCCTGGGTCGGCTTTTGCGCCGCAACATCCAGGGCATCCGCCAGACTGAAGGTCTTGCGGAAGAGGGCGCGGCCGACGATGGCGCCGGCGATGTTCGGCAGGTTGTTGAGCCGCGCGATGTCGTCCAGGCTCTGCACCGTACCGCTCGAGATCACTGGAATGGACAGGCTACAGGCGAGGTCGGTGGTGCCGGCAAAGGCGCCTTCGGGCAGTTCGTTGCTGCGATCGATGTCGGCGTAGATGATCGCGGCCGCACCGCTTTCCTGAAAGTCCGAAGCCACGTCCAGCGGCGTGTAGATGGTCTCTTCCTGCCAGCCTTCCACCACGACATGGCCGCCTCGGCTGTCGATCGCGATGACGATTTGCTTGGGATACTGCGCGCAGACGGCCCGGACGAAGTTCCGGTCCTTCACCGCGGCGGTCCCCAGCACGAGGCGCTTGGCGCCATGCTCGAACCACCACTCGACGCTGGCCATGGTGCGGATGCCGCCGCCGACCTGCACGGGGATTTCCACCGCCTTGATGATGTCGCAGATCAGCTCGGCATTGTGGCGACCGCCTTGGTATACCCCGTCGTAGTCGACAACGTGCAGCCACTCCGCGCCGGACTCCTGGAAGTCGAGCGCTGTCTTGATCGGATCGACGTGAAAAACGAATGGCTCTTCGTGACTCCACCGGGCCACGTTGACGCACTTCCCGTCCATGAGTTCGATGTCGGGATAGATGATCACGGTCTCGTCCTCCCTAATTGCGCCCCAACGCGCTCAGAGCGTGGGCGATACACTCTTTGCGGGCGATATTAACACGTCTTAGCGGCGCATTATGGTCAATCCGCGAACAGCTTCTCAACAGCCTCAGCCGACCGCTCCAAGTCGCGCAGGGGCGGTGGGTGGCCGCAGGGCGCCGGATCGCCGAGCCAGGCCGCCCGGCCGCTCGCCACCAGCCGTTCCGGTACGACCTGCAGGTCGCGCACCAGGCGCCTGGGCCCGAAGGCGAGCGCTAGACGATAGATAAGGGCGCGACGGTCGAAATCAGCCAAAAGATCCGACAGGCTCGGCAAGCGGGCCGGACGGCGCATGGAAAACCAGCCGCGTCCCAGATCGAAGAGATAGACCGGCTTGCCGGTGGCGCAGGCCTCCGTCGCCATTGAAATGCTCTCCCCCGTTGCAACGAGGATGTCCGCGAGGCCCAACAGCCCGAGATAGGGATTGTTCGCATCACCGGTTTGCCAAGGGTAGAACAGACCGGCATCGGGCAGCGCGCGCCGCAAAGCCTCGGCCGCCTCCGGCGCCGTTCGGGCACTGGTCGTCACCAGCAAGGTGCCCCCGTCCCGTTTGGCCAAGCCCTTCGCTACCTCGGCCAGGCGCCGCGCGGTCTCGGCATCCAGCGTGAAGGGCCCGGCACTACCGCCGACCAGTACTGCGATCAGCGGCCGCGCCAATTCCGGCAAGTTGCTCCGCATGGTCTCCGCAGCGGCAGCAAGCGGCGCCGGCTCCAAGCCGTGGATCACCGTTTCGTTCTCGAGAATGTTGGCACGCGGCGGCAGGCGGTACTGCGGCGTGGTGATGATGAGGTCGAAAGCCTCGGGCCGGGCCCAGGGACGGCCGAGGTGCACCAGCTTGGTGCGGCCTCCGGACTGACGCTGGACCCAGCGGGCGATGGGCTCGTTGCGCCGGCCGGCCGTCAGGATGAGGTCCGGCCAGGGCGGCGCAAGGGGGCTCGACTGGGCCGCGCGCATTCCCAAAAGGTTGGGCCCAAGCAGGAGGTTGGTGAGCAGCTCGCTCCGGCGGTAGGCGAAGCGCTTGGTCTCGTACGCCCAGCCCAGCCGGTCGACCAAGGCCTGGAGCTGGCGATTGTCGCCTTCCTTCCGCCCCATCAGCAGCCAGGTGCTGGGGCCGCTGCGCGCTGGCGGCCCCTTCTCCGCACCGGCTTCGCTCAACTCGGGAAGGGCTTCGCTCATGATTGCGTTCACTCAGCGCAAGAAGCGAGGCGATGCAAGCCCTTCCTCAGCCGACGCCCTTCGCCGACAGCGGATATGGCGGGGAGAGAATCCACCCCGCAATCGTAGTACAAGGACTGAGTGGGGTTCTAGATTCGGCCCCAATCTCGCGACAGACTGCGCGGTGACGGAACCATACGCTGCAGGGGTGAGGAGGCAGCCATGAATTGCAGTCGCAGGCATTTCAACAAAGCGCTTCTGGCGGGAGCCGCCTTCGTGCCGCTTTGCGGCTGCGTCACGACGAACCCGGCGACGGGCGACACCAGCTTCACCGGCTTCATGGACCGGGACGACGAGATTCGCCTCGGTCAGCAAGAATACCCGAAGCTTGTGGCACAGTTCGGCGGCGCCTACGAGAACCGACGCCTGCAAAGCTACATCACCAGCATCGGCAACGACGTCGCCGCCCGCTCCGAGGTCACCGACCTGCCCTACGAGTTCACGGTGCTGGACTCGCCCATCGTGAACGCCTTCGCGCTACCGGGCGGCAAGGTCGCCATCTCTCGCGGCCTCTTGGCCTTGGCCAGCAACGAAGCCGAGGTTGCCGGCGTGCTGGCCCACGAGGTCGGCCACGTCACCGCCCGCCACACGGCGGAACGCATCGCCAGCGCCCAAGCGGCGCAAATCGGCGTCATGGGCGCCACCATCCTGGGCGCCGTGCTGGGTGGCAGCCTCGGCGCACAGGCCGGGCAGCAGCTCACGGGCACGGCCGCCACCGTCGCCATCCAGGGCTACTCCCGCTCCCAGGAGCTGGAGGCCGACGAGCTCGGCATTCGCTACATGTCCCGCGCCGGCTACGATCCCGAGGCCATGGTCGCCTTCCTGGCAACCCTGCGCGACAACAGCCGGCTCGACGCCGAGATGGCCGGCCGCTCGCCCGACTCTGTCGATTCCTTCGACATCATGGCGACCCATCCGCAACCGGCCGAGCGCGTGCGCCAAGCCGGCAGCCTGGCCGCCAATGCCTACATCCCAGACGGCCGGCTCGATCGCGCCGAGTACCTGCAAGAGATCAACGGCATGATCTACGGCGATTCCCCGAAGCAGGGCATCGTCCGGGGCAACAGCTTCGAGCATCCGGAGCTGCGCTTCGCCTTCAAGGCGCCGCAAGGCTACAGACTGATCAATCAACCCAATGCCGTCATCGCGCGCGGCCCGCAGGGCGCGCAAATGATCTTCACCATGGCGCGCATGAAGAACAGCCGCGACCCGGCCGGCTACATCAGCAACGAATGGGCCAAGGGCGCGCGCTTGGACAACCAGCAGGCGATCACGGTCAACGGCTTGCGGGGTGCGACGGCGACCGTTCGGCAGCGCCAGGACGGACGAGACATCTCCTTCCGCCTGGTCGCCATCGAGGCCGACGGCGGGCGGGTCTACCGCATGCTCTACGCCACCCCGGTGTCCGTCGCCGGCCAGCTCGACTCGGCGATCCGCGACTCGGTCTACAGCTTCCGCCGCTTAAGCGCCGAGGAAGCCAGCAAGATCAAGCCTTTCCGCGTCATCGTGGTGCCGGTCGAGTCGAACGACAGCGTCGATCGCCTAGCCTCCACCATGCCCTACGGACGCTTCAACGATGACGTCTTCCGCCTGATCAACGATCTCGGCCAAGGGGATAGCTTGGCCGGTGTAGACCAGATCAAGGTGGTGACGTCCTAGGGGCCTATCAGGCCACCGGCGCCGAGGACACCACCTCTCCACGAGCGCGCTGCTCCAGGAGCTGGGTCAGCCAATCCGGGTCCATCTCCGGCACGGAAGACAGCAGCAGCTCGGTGTATTCGTGATGCGGCGGCGAGAGCACCGTATCCTTCTCGCCCTTCTCCACCACCCGGCCCTGCAGCATCACGACGATCTCGTCGGCGATGGCGCGCACCGTGGCAATGTCGTGGGTGATGAACATGTAGGCGAGGTTGAGCTCCTGCTGCAGCCGATCGAGCAGCTTGAGAATCTCTTCGGCGACAAGCTGGTCGAGCGCCGAGGTCACCTCGTCGCAGATGATGATCTCCGGCTCCGCGGCCAGGGCGCGGGCGATGCAGATGCGCTGCTTCTGTCCGCCGGACAGCTCGCTCGGCAGGCGCCCGGCGAAGTCAGGCGTCAGCTCGATCATGTCCAAGAGCTCGAGGACCTTCTTCTCGCGTTCGGCGCCTTTCAGGCCGAGATAGAACTCGAGCGGCCGACCGATCACGTCGCGCACCCGCTGCTTCGGGTTCAGCGCCGTATCCGCCATCTGATAGATCATCTGGCAATGGCGCAGCTGGTCCTTGCTGCGCTGACGGAAGTCCTTCGGCAAAGCCTCGCCCTGATAGAGGATCTGCCCCTCGCTCGGCGGCAGAAGGCCGGTAATGACCCGCGCCGTCGTGCTCTTGCCGCTGCCCGACTCGCCCACGACCGCCACCGTGCGCCGCCGCTCCAACGCGAAGCCGACGTTGAACAGAACCGGCGTGTCGCCGTAAGCGGCCGTGACGTTGTCGACTTCCAGGATAGGCACCTCAGCCTTGGGTTCGGTCACCGGCTCCTTGCGGAAGCTGCGCACGGCCCAGAGTGACTTGGTGTAGTCCTCCTGGGGATTGAACAGCATGTCCCGCGTGTCGGACTCCTCGACCAGGTTGCCATAGCGCAGCACCATGATGCGGTCGGCCATCTGGGCCACCACCGCAAGGTCGTGGGTGATGTAGATGGCGGCGGTGTCGAACTGATCGACCACATCACGGATGGCTGACAGCACCTCGATCTGGGTCGTGACGTCCAGTGCCGTGGTCGGCTCGTCGAAGACGATCAGATCGGGCCGGCAGGACATGGCCATCGCGGTCATGGCACGCTGAAGCTGTCCGCCTGAGACCTGGTGAGGATAGCGGAAGCCGATCTCGTTGGGATTGGGCAACTGCAGACGGCCGTAGAGCTCCTTGGCGTCGGCCTCGGCTTGAGACCGGCCGAAAACTCCGTGCTGAGTCGGCGACTCGCTGTACTGATCGATCAGGCGATGGGCCGGATTGAAAGCGGCCGCGGCACTCTGCGCAACGTAGGCGATGCGCGCGCCGCGCAGATGCCGCTTGGTGTCCTCGCTCGCCGTCATGAGGTCAATGCCGTCGAAGTCGATGGTGCCGCCGGACAATCGGCAGCCGTCGCGGGCGAAGCCCATGGCCGCCAAGCCGATGGTCGACTTGCCGGCGCCGGACTCACCGATCAGGCCGAGCACCTCCCCACGGCGCAGGGTGATGTCCACCCCTTTGACGATCTCGCTCCACTGCTCTTCGGCCCGGCCTTCGATGCGCAGGCCGCGCATCTCAAGCAGGACATCGCCTTTCTTGGCGTCGCTGCTGTCGCTCATTCTTTCAGTCCGCTCGTCTTGTGCAGGAACCAGTCGACGACGAAGTTCACGCCGACGGTCAGGAGGGCAATGGCACCGGCCGGCAGAAGCGGCGTGGTGATGCCGTAGGTGATGAGAGTCGCGTTGTCGCGCACCATGCTGCCCCAGTCCGCCGTCGGCGGTTGGATGCCGAGGCCCAGGAAACTCAACGCGCTGATGAAGAGGAAGACGAAGCAGAAACGCAGGCCGAACTCAGCCACCAGCGGCGGCATGATGTTGGGCAGGATCTCATGCCGGATAATCCACCAGAGCCCCTCGCCGCGCAGCTTCGCCGCCTCGACGTACTCCATCACCACGATGTTCATGGAAACGGCGCGTGCCAATCGAAACACACGTGTCGAGTCTAGCAGCGCGATGACCAGCACCAGCGAGGTGACCGAGGTGCCGACGATGGTCAATATCATCAGCGCGAAGATGAGCTGAGGTATCGCCATAAGGACGTCGACGATGCGCCCCAGGCCTTGGTCGACCCATCCCCCCAGCGTGGAGGCGAGCAAACCCAGGATGCCGCCGACCAGGAAGGCGAGGCAGGTGGTGACGAAGGCGATACCCACCGTGTTTCGCGCGCCGTAGACCAGCCGGGTGAGCATGTCGCGGCCGAGGTTGTCGGTCCCGAGCAGAAACTCCGGGCTCGACTCCTCGTATTCGGCGCCCACCACCTCGGTCTCTCCGTAGGGAGCGATGGCCGGCGCGAACATGGCCACGACGATGTACGTCACGATGACCAGCAACCCGAACTTGGCTGTCAGGGGTGCTTGGCGGAGCAGTTTAAGTGCAGCAGCCATGGTTCCACCTCACCGGGGATGCAGCAGCCGCGGGTTTGTCACGATGGACAAAACGTCGGCCAAAAGGTTGAGGAGGATGAAGGTCATGGCAAAGACCAGGCTACAGGCCTGCACCACCGGCAGATCTCGTTTGGAGACCGAGTCGACCAGGAGCTGCCCGAGGCCGGGGTAGACGAAGACCACCTCGACCACCACCACGCCGACGATCAGGTAGGCGATGTTGAGAACCACCACGTTGATGATCGGCGCCAAGGCGTTGGGCAGCGCGTGGTGAACGATGATGCGGCTGGGCGACAGACCCTTGAGCCGCGCCATCTCGATGTAGGGGCTGGCCAAGAGGTTGATGATCGCCGCCCGCGTCATGCGCATCATGTGCGCCACGACCACCAACGTCAGGGTCAGAGCCGGCAGCATGGTGCGGTAGACCCGCTCCCAGAAGCCGATATCCGGCCCGATGTTGGAGATGCTCGGGAAGACACCGGCCTGGATGGCCAGGAAGAGGATGAGAATATAGGCGACGAAGAACTCGGGAAAGGAGATCGACGTCAAGGTCACGACGTTGACCGTGCGGTCGTAGAGCGTGTTGCGATAGAGCGCCGCCAGGATGCCGAGGGTCAGCGCCAGTGGCACCGAAATCACTGCCGCCAGGCCCGCCAGGAACAGGGTGTTCTCGAGCCGCGAGCCGAGCAGTTCCGATATCTCGCGTTGATTCGCCAGAGATCGGCCAAAGTCACCCTGCACCATGCCGCCGAGCCACTCGAAGTAGCGTTCGTAGGCCGGCAAATCGAGCCTCAGCTCCTTGCGGAAGGCCGCCACCGTTTCCGGCGTTGCGGCCTGGCCCAGGATCGCCTGGGCCAGGTCGCCGGGCAGCAGCTCGACGCCGAGAAAGATGATCAGGGAGACGACGAATAGGGTGAGCAAGCCCAGCAGAAGGCGCTGGCCCACCATCTTGAGAATTTGTGCCATGACGAGCGCTCAGGCGATGGCTACGCCATCCACCAACGCTCCACGTAGCGTCCGCCGTCCAGTTCCCAGTTCGAGGCGACGTCCGGACCGTGGGTGACCTTCTCGGAGCGCGCCGAAAGATAGTTGGCGAAGCCCCAGACGATGACGCCACCGTCGTCGTGGATGATGCGCTGCATCTCGCCGTAGATCTCGCCGCGCCTGGACGCGTCGAGCTCGGAACGCCCTTCCATCAAGAGCTTGTTGAAGCGCTCGTTGCTCCAGAAAGTGTCGTTCCAGTTGGCGCCTTCGGCGTAGGCGGTGGAGAACATCCAGTCGCAGGTCGGCCGGCCACCCCAATAGCACATGCTCCAGGGCTTCTTCATCCAGACGTTCGACCAGTAGCCGTCGTTCGGCTCCCGCACCACGGTGATGTCGATGCCGGCCGGCGCCATCTGTTCCTTCATCAGAACGGCCGCGTCGACGGCGCCAGCGAAGGCGGCATCGGCCGCTGAGAGATCGAGCTGGATCGAGTCGTATCCGGCTTTCTTGAGATGGAATTTGGCTTTGTCAGTGTCGTATTGCCGCTGCGGAATATCGGTCGCCGCGAAGGGTACCGACGGTGCAATCGGGTGATCGTTCGCCAGGGTGCCGTGGCCGCGGAGGATCGTGCTCATCAGCTGCTCGCGGTCGACGGCGTACTTGAGAGCGAGCCGCAGGTCGTTGTTGTCGAAAGGCGCCCGCGTGGTGATCATCGGCGCGGTGTAGTGCAGGAAGCCGGTCTGCTCTTCGATCTCGATGCCCGGCGTCCGGCCGAGGAGATGAACCGTCTTGCGGTCGGCACGGCTCATGACATCGACCTCACCGGAGGTCAGCGCCGATTGGCGCGCCGCAACGTCGGCAATGACCAGGAGCTCGACCTCGTCGAAGTTGCCGCGCCCTTCTTTCCAGTAGTTCGGATTGCGCGTCAGGAAGGTGCGCACGCCGGGCTCGAAGTCTTGCAGCACGTAGGCGCCGGTGCCGACGTAGTTCTGCCAGTCGGCCTTGCCGTCGACCTCGGGCATGACCAGCAAGTGATAGTCGGCGAGCAGATAGGGGAAGTCTGCGTTGCTGCCGTGCAGCTCCATGACGACCACGTCGTCGCCGTCGGCCCTCAGGTCTTTGATGGGATCCACGTTGGCCTTGGCCGCCGACTTGGAGTCTTCGCCCCGGTGATGGTTGAGGGAGGCGATGACGTCTTGCGGCGTGAGCGTCTTGCCGTTGGAGAACTCGATGCCTTTGCGCAGCTTGAATGTCCAGGTCTTGGCGTCCGGCGTCGCCTCCCAGCTCTCGGCGATGTCGCCGGTCAGTTGGTTATCGGGGCCGATCTCCGTGATGCTGTTGTGAGTGCCGAAGCCCACCGAGATCATGTAGATGTCGGTATAGGTCGCCGGATCGAGCGAGTCGGTGGTGCCGCCTTCGGCAAGCCCGGCGCGCAGCCGGCCGCCTTTCTTGGGTGTCGCAGCCAGGGCCTGATCGGCAAGGGTGCCGGCAGCCGAAAGCGTCAAGCCCAGGGCGCTCGCTTGCGCTAAGAAATCTCGGCGCGACATCTTCCCGCGCGAAACAAGCCCTTGCAGATCTTTGACGTTCATCCTTGAGCCTCCTGTCCATTTCCCGCCCCGATTGTTCTTTTCGGGCTTCCATTCTGGAACGCCGCGCAGGGCTAATGTCTTTTATGTCGCCATGAGCGCCTGTCGCTTGGGGGGTGATGCGACGACTTATCGCCTGTTAGCGACCGACCGACCTCTCTTACCCCAAGTCTATGAAGGCTTGGCCGCCGATGGCAAGCGTTGCCGACATTCAATTGTCTATTAGCGAACGCGAAAGTCGCAGTTGCTAACCTGAGTGCACCATGACCGACTACGTCATAAACACCGCCGATCCGCTCGACTGGCCCGGAATGCTCTGCGTGCTGCAGACCGCGAATCTGCATCACATTCCCTCGCCGGAAATGCCTGGCTTGGCCCTGGAAACCACCTTTGTCGCCCGCAACGGCGAGGGCATTGCTGGCGTTGGCGGTTTCAAAATGACCGGCCCAAAGGCGGCCAAAACGACCCTGCTTGCCGTCCATCCCAACTATCGCGGGAGTCCCATAGGGCGGCAATTGCAGGAGCAGCGCATGGCGGCGGCCAAGGCGGCCGGCGCCGAAACCCTGACGACGAACTGCGACCTGCCGGCGGTTATCAATTGGTACAAGAGGCTGTTCGGCTATCGCGAGGTCGGCAACCTGCCCAAGCTGCATAGCTTCGGCGACCCCGATATCGATCGTTGGACCACCCTGGAAACCGACCTCATGGCTTGGTCTGGCCCCCGTAGCGCCTAGCCGATCGCTGCCGCAACCGGCAGAATGCCGGCATGTGCAATCTCTATCAGATGACCAGCAATCCGGATGCGATGCGCCGGCTGTTCGACGTTGCGGACCTGCCGAACTTTCCGCCGAGCTATCGCATCGCGCCGACCGACCCGGCGCCCATTGTCCGCTTGGCCAACCCGGTCGAAGGCGCCGCGCCCGGGAGCACGCCGGGACGCGAGCTTGCCCTGGCGCGCTGGTCGCTGGTGCCCTATTGGTCCAAGATGCCGACCCTGCGCTATGCCACCTTCAACGCGCGCGGCGAGGAACTGGCCGAGAAGCCTGTCTTCCGCGAGGCCTTCCGCCGGCGCCGCTGCCTGGTGCCGGCCGACGGCTTCTATGAGCGGCTGCCGCTACCGGACGGCAGCAAGCAATACTACCGGGTCACATTGAAGGAAGAGGGGCCCTTCGCCTTCGCTGGCCTCTGGGAGTTCTGGCGCAGCCCTGACGGGGCGGAGTCGCGCCTGACCTTCACCATCATCACGACGCGGGCCAACGACTTGGTGGCCGAGCTGCACCCCAAGCAGCGCATGCCGGTCATCTTGGCGCCGGCGGACTATGAGAGCTGGCTCGAGGACGGCGACCGGGAGATCGATCGGCTGCTGACGCCCTTCCCGGCCGAGGCTATGCAAGCCCTGCCGATCGCCTCCCGGGTGGGCAGCCCGAAGTGCGATCCGACGGATTCCGGCCTGGTCACCCCGATCGGGCCGCCCTACAGCCAGGACGACAACGAGACCGCGAACACAGCGGCCGCACCAACTCTGTTCGGATAGCGGAGGTCTACGGCCGCGGCAGATCGCTGCTCAGACGGGCCGCGGTCTCTCGCGCCTCCGGCGCGATGAGTGCGCTGAGACGCTCGGCGAAGTCCGCCGCCCCAGGCACCTCTTCTTCCTGGGCCCGCAAAGCCCACGCCAGGGCCACGACCTCATCGCGCTCGACGCCGACCAGGGCAAGCTGGGCCAGATCCAGCGTCGCTCGAGTCAGTCCCTCGGCATAGGCCTGGCGATAGAGCGCCGCGGCCTTGCGAACGTCGCGTTCGACCCCGACCCCGTCGCGGTGGAGCCGCGCGAGGTTGTAGGTGGCCTCCGGCACGCCGGCCTCTGACGCCTGGCGATAGGCCGCCGCGGCAGCACGCGCCTCACCGGGCTGCCGCTCGAGCAGTCGGCCCAGGCGAAAGGCCGCGCGGACATGCCCCTGCCCGGCGGCCTTGCCGTACCAAGCGATTGCCATGGCGTCGTCGCTTTGCGCCTCGCCAAGCCCGGCTTCGTAGATTTCGCCCAGGCGATACTGTGCTTCGGCATCGCCGGCTTGGGCCTGGCTTTCGAACCAGGCCGCGCCGATGCGATCGTCCCAAGGGAGCGTTTCCCAACGCGGCCCAGGTTCGGCCCATCCAGGGCCGGGCAAGGACGCTCCACCCAGCACCATGGCGAACGCGATGGCACATTGCCGCAATCGCCGCAAAACAACCGCCAAACTCTTCGTCATTGCATCTCTGTTGCCGGGGGGGCACCGCTCGGCCGGCCGCTGTCGAACCAGCCGACGGCCCGGCTCGCCTGGCCGGGCAGCAGCATCGTCGAGCAATCAGGCTGTGCCAGGGTCCGGTAGCACTGCGCGATGGCAGACCCCTTGCCCGCGACAGGGGCCGACCAATTGAGGTCGGGCTCCGTCGAACCGCAGGCGGCCAGTCCGCCGGCCATCAAGCCGACCAACAGCGCCCGAGCGCTCATGCGCGATAGTGCTCCTGCCATGCCCCGGCCCCATAGCTTATCCGCGACGCTGCGCCTGATCGCCCACCCGGCGCCAAACGTCACAAATTCGCATGGATTGTAACATAATTTTAAGACGTTGTGGAGCTTCCGCTCTCAGCGAGCGCTAAGAGCGGAATTCGCCTTTCTTCGGCACCAGCGCCCACACAAAATCTAACCCAGCTCGACGACCACACGTCCCTTGACCTGGCCCTTGAGGATGTCGCTGCCCAGACGGGGCAAATCCTCGAGGCGAGCGGTCGAGATCATCGCCTCCAGCTTGTCCAGCGGCAGGTCGCTGGCCAATCGCTGCCATGCCGCCTCTCGCCTGGGCTTGGGGCAGAGCACCGAGTCGATCCCCAACAGCTTCACGCCGCGTAGCAGGAACGGGATGACCGTGGTGTTCAACTCGTTGCCGCCGGCGAGGCCCACCGCGGCCACGGCACCGCCGTGCTTCATCTGAGAGAGCACGGTTGCCAGCGTGGTGCCGCCCACCGCATCGATGCAGCCGGCCCAGGTCGCCTTGTCCAATGGCCGATAGGGGCCATCGGAAAGCTGGCTCCGCTCGACGATCTGGCTGGCCCCCAGATCTTTCAGATAGTCGTGGCTCGACGCCCGCCCGGTCGAGGCAGTCACCTCGAAGCCGAGCTTGGCCAGGATGGCAATGGCGACCGAGCCGACGCCGCCGGCGCCGCCGGTCACGAGCTGCGGCCCGCCGTCCGGCGTTGCGCCCTGCTCCTCCAAAGCCATGACTGCCAGCATCGAGGTGAAGCCGGCCGTGCCCACGGCCATGGCCTGTCGCGGCGACAAGCCTTCGGGCAGCTTGACCAGCCAATCGCCACGCAGCCGGGCCTTCTCGGCATAGCCGCCCCAATAGCGCTCACCCACGTGCCAACCGGTCGACACGACGGCGTCGCCGGCCTTGTAGTCGGGATGGCTGCTCTCGGCGACGTGCCCCGCCAGGTCGACCCCCGGAATATGCGGATAGTCGCGGACCAGGCCGCCCTTGCCATTGAGGACCAGCCCGTCCTTGTAGTTGAGAGTCGAATGGCTGACGTCGATCAGTACGTCGCCGTCAGGCAGCGCAGCTTCTTCGATCTCTGCGATGCGCGAGGTGACCGCGTCATCGGTTTTTTCCAGCAGTAACGCCTTGAACATGCCTCACCCTTCCCGTTCCACGCACACGTAAGCCGCGCCTATCAGAAGCGAGGCGCGGCAAAGTTGCAAGCCCGGCCGGGAAATGCGGACGGGCGTGCGCGTACGGATAGAAATCTGCAGTTAGCGCAGAGGCTCTAGGATAGAGACGTAGTTGGCCACGGCCGCGCCGCCCATGTTGAAGACGCCGCCCAGCTTGGCGTCGCGCACCTGCATGTCATCGGCGGTGCCGGAGAGTTGCATGGCGCTCATCACATGCATGGAGACGCCGGTGGCGCCAATGGGATGCCCCTTGGACTTGAGGCCACCGGAGGGGTTGATCGGCAGCTTGCCGTCCTTCTCGGTCCAGCCTTCCAAGGCCGCCTTGGCGCCCTGGCCGCGCGGCGTCAGGCCCATAGCCTCGTACTCCAGGAGCTCGGCAATGGTGAAGCAGTCGTGCGTCTCGACGAAGGAAAGATCGTCGAGACCGACCCCGGCCTGATCGAGCGCCCGCTTCCAAGCCTGCTCGCAGCCCTCGAACAGCGTAATATCGCGCCGGGACAGCGGCAGAAAATCATTCACCTGGGTCGCCGCGCGGAAGACAATGGCTTTGTCCATGCTGAGCGCGGTGTCCACGTCAGTCAGCACCAAGGCGGCCGCCCCGTCGGAGACCAGCGAGCAGTCGGTACGCTTCAGCGGACCTGCGACATAGGGGTTCTTCTCCGACTCGGTGCGGCAGAAGTCATAACCGAGATCGCGGCGCATCTGGGCATAGGGGTTGGCAACGCCGTTGCGGTGGTTCTTGGCGGCGATGGCGGCCAGCGCGTCGGACTGATCGCCGTGCTTCTGAAAGTAGTTGTTGGCGATGACGCCGAAGACACCGGCGAAGCCGCCTTCGATGTCCGACTCTTCCTTGACGTAGGAGGCCTTGAGCAGCGTGTTGCCGATCTCCCGGCCGCCCAGCGCGGTCATCTTCTCGACCCCGACCACCAGGACGAAGCGGCCCTGCTTGGCGGCGATGGTCTTGAGGCCCTGATGGACGGCCGCGCTGCCGGTTGCGCAGGCGTTCTCGACCCGAGTCGCCGGCTTGAAGCGGAAGGCGTCGTTGGTCTGCAGCACCAGCGAGGAGGGGAAGCCCTGGGGCGAGAAGTCCTCGCCGAAGTTGCCGAGATAGATCTCGTCGATCTCCTCGGGCCGCAAGCCCGCATCGGCAACCGCCTGGGTCGCAACCTTGGCGACCAGGGACTCGACGTCGTCATCCTCATGCTTGCCGAACGGCGCGTGACTCCAGCCGACGATGCAGGCGGTCATGCCAGCTCTCCTTCACTTCACAGATGATGTGCCCCGCGCGCAAAGGCAGCGGAGCGGCAAGCGGAGGCCGGGCTAGGCCGCCGGGCGCGCGTCGATGCCGTGGCTCGACAGCAGCTCGGTCAGCTCGCCGCTCTGGAACATCTCACGCACGATGTCGCAGCCGCCGACGAACTCGCCCTTGATGTAGAGCTGCGGAATGGTCGGCCAGTTGGAGAATTCCTTGATGCCCTCGCGCAGGCCCGGATCCTCCAGCACGTTGATGCCGCGGAACTTGATGCCGAGATGCGTCAGCGCCTGAACCACGGCGGCGGAGAAGCCGCACTGCGGGAACACGGGCGTTCCCTTCATGTAGAGCACCACGTCGTTCTCGCCGACATCCTGGCGAATCCGCTCGAAGACCGGATTGTCCATGGTATGGCCGTCCATTGTTCTGCTTACTCCTCCGTCGGAACCGATGTTTGCAGCGCGAGCGCATGCAGCTCGTTGCCCATGCGTCCTTGCAGGGCGGAATAGACCATCTGATGCTG
>JANQIA010000516.1 GCA_028282405.1 Rhodovibrionaceae bacterium | reverse complement strand
GGCGTACGCGGCGCGGAGCCAGGTAATTGGAGCGCCCGTCTTCCTGGCCGGCCGAGACTGGACCTGGCGGCAGGAGAACGAGCGGCTAGTAATCGACTGCGGCGGGGAGAGTGCGATCGTGCTGCCGCCGCCGCGCTTGGGCGGCCGGCATCAGCTTGCCAACGCAGCCCATGCGGTGGCCTGCATGGCGCATCTGGCGGACATCGCCGTGGGCCCTGACCACATGGCGCGTGGCCTGCAAAGCGTCGAGTGGCCAGCGCGCCTGCAGCAGCTCTCTCGCGGGCCGCTGTTCGAGGCGTTGGGCGAGGGATGGCAGGTCTGGCTCGACGGCGGGCACAACGGTGCGGCGGGGAGGGCCCTGGCGGAAACCCTCGCGGCAGGGTCAGGCAATGGCGAAGCGCCGCTGCATCTCGTCTTCGGCATGCTCAACACCAAGACCAGCGATGCCTTCCTGCGGCCCTTTGCCGGTTTGGCGAAGGACGTGAGGGCCGTCGCCATCCCCGGGGAGCCGGCCTCGCTCTCAGCCGACGAAGCCGCGGCAGCCGCCCGGGATGCCGGTCTCCCGGCCGCGACGGCAGAAGACGTGCCGGCGGCCGTGCGGCAGATCGCCGAAGCGCATCCGCCGGAGGGGCCGCCGGGCCGTATCCTCATCTGCGGCTCGCTCTACCTGGCCGGCCAGGTCCTGCGCGACCACGGGTAGTACTTTCATCACACAATCTGTCACCCTTGGGCGAGGCCCGTAGGGCCGAGTTCCGAGGGTCCACGGTTGGGTTCCGTGCAGGCTGATGGGTGGATCCTCGCAACTCGCCTCTTCGGGTCTACGACCCTGCGTGGCTCGCGCAAGGATGACAATGTTGCTGAGAGCAGACATCACAGCACCACAGACTGTCATCCCGGCGCGCTGACGCGGCCGGGATGACAGTCGTTGACGTCGCTCGCACTCAGAGGGTTCCCGCTGCGCGGAAACGGCTCTTGAGGCTTTCTTGTTGTTCGCTGAGAGCCCTTGCCGGAGATCTTCCGGCTTACCCCGGCTCTAGAGGTTGGACTCGACCCAGTCTTTGAGCTGGTTCTTGGGCAGGGCGCCGACCTTGGTCGCGGCAACCTGGCCCTCCTTGAACACCATCAGGGTCGGGATGCCCCGCACGCCGTACTTCTGCGGCGTCGTGGGGTTTTCATCGATATTGATCTTGGCAACCGTGATCTGCTCGCCGAGCTCGGCGGCAATCTCTTCCAGGGCAGGCGAGATCATCTTACAGGGACCGCACCACTCCGCCCAGAAGTCGACGACAACCGGCCTGTCGGCCTGGAGGACGTCCTGATCGAAGCTGCCGTCCGTGACGGGTCTCGTGGCCATAGACATCACCTCATTTCGTTAAAACCGGGGCGCGGCATCAGTCGGGGGGTTCGCCGCGCCAGACCCGTATATGAGAAGGCGTTTCGCCCAGCGTCAAGGGACGTGGCGGTCCAGCCAGTCCTGCGCGATGGGCATGATCCGCGGCCCGTGGGTCCAGAGCAGCAGGCAGTCCACTGGAAGACTTGGATAAATTTGCCGGATGACGGCGCGGTAGAGCGCTAGCTGGCGCAGATAAGCGGCCGGGACGCCCTCTGCGCGCTCCGGCGGCGGCCGGTTGGTTTTGAAGTCGAGGATGAGGACCTTGTCCGGCAGGATGACAAGCCGGTCGATCTGTCCCGAGACCACCTGCAGGCCGCTGCGGGTCTCGACCAGGCCGCTGACCGCCACTTCGGCGCGTCCCTCGGGGCCGAAGAGATCCGCCGTTTCCGGCGCCTCCAGCACCGCCAGAGCCTCCGCCGCCCAGCTTTCCGCCGTCGCTGCGTCCAGCCCGTGGATCGGGTTGCTCAAAAGGCGCTCGGCGGCTGCCTGACGTGCCTCCGGCGGCAGGGCCGGCAGGCTTTGCAGCAGCCGGTGGATAAGTCGTCCGCGCAGCGGGCCGCTGCCGGCTTCGTCGAGCGGGGAAAGGGCCGGCGGCTCCTCCTCGCCGCGCGAGGGGGCCAAGGGCCTGGGCGGCTGCGCTTCGGCCGGCGCCGGGGCACCAAGGTAGGGCGGCGGCACCAGCTCTTCGGGTGAGGCGCCGGGTTGCTCGGCCTCGCTCTTAGGCTCCGGCTCGGCGCTCTGCACCCCTTGCAGGACCAGCCCGTCCTCGCCCCAGCCGGCGCCTGTCAGCTGCGGCATCTCCAGCGGGCGGGACTCCGGCAGCCGCCGCATGGCCAGCCGCGCCAGGTCGTACCAGGAACCCTCGGGTACATTGCCGCGGTTGTTCCAGCCGCAGAGGTAGAGGCGGTCGCGCGCCCGGGTGAGGGCGACGTAGAGCAGCCGGCGATACTCCGCCTCCGCCGCCGCGTTCTCCACCAGCAGGGCGTCCTCGGCGGCGAGGGCCGCGAGCGCCTTGCGCGGCAGCCAGAGCGGCGCGCCCTCGGCCGAGGGCCAGAGCAGGCGCGGCGCCTTGCTGGAGGCGGCCCTGGCGGCATCGGGCAGGAAGACGACCGGGGCTTCCAGGCCCTTGGCGCCGTGCACGGTCATCACCCGCACGCCGCGGCTCTCCACCTCCATGTCGCGCTTGATGGTGGTGGTGCGGCTCTGCAGCCAATGGAGGAAGCCCTGCAGGGACGGGGGATGCTGGCCTTCGTAGAGCAGGGCGGCGGAGAGAAATTCGTCGAGCGGGTCGGCGGCGTCCTCGCCGAGACGGGCCAGCAGCGCTCGCCGCGCGCCGCTCGCCAGTAGCTCGGCATAGAAGGCGTAGCTGGAGCCAAAGTCGGCGCGGCCCATCCAATGGCTGAGAAAGGCATGCGCTTCGGCGAAATCCTCGCGCTCGTCGCGCCTGCGGCGCAGCGCCTCCCACAGCGAGCCTTCCCGGCCATAGGCAAGCGCGAAAAGCGCCTCCTCCGAAAAGCCGATCAAGGGCGAGCGCAGCACGGTCGCCAGGGTCAGGTCGTCCTCGGGCAGCAGCATGACCTCGCCGAAGGCGATCAGGTCCATCACCGCGAGCTGCTCGGTCAGCACCATCCGGTCGGCGCCGGCGACGGGGATGCGGCGGCTCTTGAGCGCCCGGATCATGGCCTCGAAGAAGCGCTTGCGGCTCTGCACCAGGATGAGGATGTCCTCGGCCCGCACCGGCCGCGCGACGGAGGAGAGCCAGGCCTCGTGGCCATCACCGTCCGGCTCGGCGTCGAGCCAGCCGGCGATGCGCGTGGCGATGGCTTCGGCGAGGCGGATGTCCGCCGGCTCGGCGCCGCGGCGGGTGAGGGGCGGGGTCCAGGGCTCCTCCTCGGCGTCCCGTTCCTTGAGCGCGAGGGGCCAGAGCTCGACCCGGCCGGCCTGTCCGACCCGCACGGCCTCATGGGCGATCCAGTCGCCGTCCAGGGCCACGCCGCCGTGCACCGCGGGCTCCTGAAAGACCGCATCGACCAGGCCCAGCACCGCCTCGACCGAGCGGAAGGAGTGGCTGAGCGGCACGCTGCTCCAGTCCCGCTCAGCCGCCTTGACGCGCAGCGAGAAGCTCTCGCGCATGCTCACGAAACTCTGCGGGTCGGCGCGCTGAAAACGGTAGATCGACTGCTTGACGTCGCCGACGACGAAGAGCGTGCGGTCGAGCGGCCGGCCCTTGTCCTCGTAGGCGCCCTCGCCGACGAAGAACTCCTGGGTCAGCGCCTCGATCACCGACCACTGCTCGGGGCTGGTGTCCTGCGCCTCGTCGATCAGCAGGTGGTCGATGCCGCCGTCGAGCTTGAACAGCACCCAGGCGGCGCGGCCCTGCTGGGAGAGCAGGCGCTTGGCGGCGAGGATGAGGTCGTCATAGTCGAGCAGCGCCCGGCGCTGCTTGGCCCGCTCGAAGCCCTCCAGAACGGCCAAGGCGAGCTGCAAGAGCGCTGCCGAGGCCTCGGCGAGCTGCAGGGCCTTGAGCCGCTCTGTCAGCGCCTTGAGGCGCTCGGTCTCGGCGGCGATGACCTCTGGAGCATGCGGTAAGCGCTCGATGGTTCCTTTGTTGAGGAACTGACTCGACGGTTTGCCGTCCTTGTTGAAGTAGAGTCGTTGATATTTGGAGAGATTGGCTTGGCGTGCTGCTGGTTCAGCCGCCAACCAAGGACCGAGAATTGCCGCTCGATCGCGTTCTCGCTTGCCGCCTTCGGCCATCACCTGACAGAGCTCGCGGAGAGCCGGGCCGTCGAAGGCCTCCTCCGCGCTGGCGGCGGCAAGCAGCGGCTCGATCCGCTCATCCGGGTCGAGGCCCGCGCTTCGCCAGACCTCCCGGCGCAGCGCTTCGGGTCCGGTGAGACGCGCGCGGAGCCCGCGCAGGCGCTCCCGCTCGCGCAGCAGGCTGTCGAGCAGGCCGGCCAGAGTGCCGTCGTCGGTCTCGGCGCTGACCCGGGCGACCGCTTCGGCCAGCGGTCCCTCGGCGCCGGCGAGCACCCGGTCGCGCTGCTCGGCCAGCAGCTCCGCCGCCTCCCGCTCTTCCAGCAGGGTGAAGTTGGGGGCAATGCCGGTCTCCAGCGGAAAGCGCCGCAGCAAGGACTGGCAATAGGCGTGGATGGTCAGAATTTGCAGGCCGCCCGGCGTATCCAGCACGCGGGCGAAGAGGCGCCGGGCCAGGGTCCGCTCGTTTTCCTCCGGCCAGCGGTCGAGCAGTCCGTCGAGCGCCGTATCGAGCTCTTTGTCGGAACAGGTCGCCCAGTGGCGCAGGTCGTTGGCCAGGCGCTTGCTCATCTCCGCCGCGGCGGCGCGGGTGAAGGTGATGGCCAAAAGCCGCTCGGGCGCGGCCCCGGCGAGCAGCAGCCGAAGTAGCCGATCAATCAGCACGCGGGTCTTGCCGGTGCCGGCGGCGGCCGCCACCCAGACCGATCGCTCCGGGTGGCTGGCTTCGCGCTGGGTGCGGCTGGCCTCCCCAGTGCGGCGCTTGCGTTCCGCCTGGGCGCTCACGAGTCCTTCCTCATGTGTCTTCCGGGGCGGAAAGCGACCATTCCTGCAGCCGCTCCAGGTGGGCGTAGTCGTTGGAGCGCGGCTGGCGCGCGGCGTCCGGTGCGGCGTAGTAGGCGGTGGCCGGGTCAGCGAAGGCGGTGATCAGGCCGAGCAGGCCGGTGACGGCCTGCTCGGCAAGCTCCATAGGCGGATCTTTGATGGGACTTTCTGTACCCCTATCTTTACCTCCGGTCAGGTGCCAGAACAGCAGCTCCTCGGTCAGTTCCGGGCCGATCTCGGCAAAAGCGCCCCGCGCTGCCATGGCCGCCTCAAGAGGAAGTTGTGGTGCGAATCCAGCTCTTATAGCCGTTTGGCTTGGAAGTGTACCTGTCTTATAATCCAGGATGGCGATGCCGCCGCCGGTCAGCCGTTCGATGCGGTCGGCGCGGGCGCTCAGGGTGAAGCCCTCCAGGGTCATCTCCCCTTTCAGCTCATAGAAGATCTCCTCCAGCCGCGTGCGGCGTTCGGCCTCTCGCTCCGCGACCCAACCGGCGATGCGCGCGAAGCGCGGCCACCAATAGGCCTGCACGGCCGGATGCAGGGCCAGGGCGCGGAAGACCTCAACGCCGATCTCCAGCAAGGCGGCCTCCGGGTTCACGGGCAGGTCGCGCGGATAGCGCCGCACGAACTCTTCCATCGCCGCGTGAATGAGGATGCCTTTGTCCGACGCATCCGGAGCGGCATCCAGCGGGTCGAGCCTGCGCAGCTTCAGCACGTGGCGCGCATAGATGGCGTAGGGGTCGCGCATCCAGGTCTCGATCTGGGTCACCGAGAGGCGCTTGGGCCGCGCGTCCAGCGGCGGGGCGAAGCCGGCCGGGGCCATCGGGCGCGGTGGGCCGTCGGTCGCATCCAGCGCCGCTCCCCAGGCCTGGTAGACCTGTGTGCGGTCGGCGACGGCGTTGGGGATGCCGCAGGCCTGCATCAGCGCTTCCAGCCGCAGGAGCCAGCGCGAGGGCACGCTGGGCCCGCCGGCGCTGCGCGCGGTGCGGGTCAGCACCACCTCGCGGGCGCCCAGCGCCTGGACGAAGTCGTGCGCGGCCAGGCCCACGGCGCGCTCCACCGGCGGCAGGCCGAAGTCGCGGCGCATGGCGCGGCTCAGCCAGGGGCCGGGGTCGGTCTCGCGCGGCCAGACCCCTTCGTTGAGCCCGCCGAGCACCAGCAGGTCCGGCTGCACCAGCCGCGCTTCCAGCGGACCGAGGATGGCGAGGCGCGGATGGCCGCCGTAGTGCGGCCTCACCACCTGCCCGGTCAGCAGGCCGGTGAAGAGTTCGGCATAGTCGCGCAGGGAGACGGTGAGACGGGCGCTGCCCTTGGGGCGGCTGGCCTGCACCATGTCGCCGAGGAAGAGGGCCAGGGTCTCGCCGGCCTCGCCGGCCCAGAGACGCGCCTCGCCGCTTTCGCCGTCGGTGGCGCAGAGCGCTTCGGCAGCGGCGATGTGCCGGCGCAGCAGGCTGTCCAGCTCGTCGTCACCCTCCAGCGCCGCCAGCGGGTCGAGCCGCTCGGCCAGCCCGTCGAGCAGGGCCGCAAGCTCGTCCGCCTGCCGCGCGCTGAGGCCGCCGCTTTCTTGCTTGTGGTTCAGCGCGGCGCGCAGGCCGTCGAGCCCCGGCGCCGGACGCGGGCCGCGCAGCAGCTTGGCTTCCAGCAGCCTTACGCGGGCGAGCAGGTTCGTCCGTGCCAGGCCGCAGCCGGCGAGCGGGTGCTTCAGGGCCGCCAAGAGAGCGACCGGCGCGAAGTCGCTCGCGACCATGTCGATCAGCAGGCGCAGCAGGGTCGCGGGAGGGCTGGCCGTCAGGGGCTGACCGGCCGAGTCGTCGATGCTGAGGCTCCAGCGCTTCAGCTCGCTGGCGACCCGCCGGGCGAGATCGCGGTCGGGGGTGACCAGCGCGGCGGTGCGGCCGGGTTGCTCGACGGCTTCGCGCAGCACCAGCGCGATGGCCAGCGCTTCCTCTTGCTCGCTCTTAGCGTCGATGCGCTTCAGCCCCTGCAAGGCGGCGGCCGTCTCGCCGGGGTCGAGCCGTTGGCTGCGGTCGCGCCAGTCGGCGGTGGCTTCTGCAGGGGCGAGGGCGAGATTGACGAAGGCGGCGCGCCGGGCCGGCCGTGCCTCCACCTTGCCCCAGGGCCAGTCGGTCACCTCGTCGCGGGTCCTGCCGAGCTGGGCCAGGAGCCGGGCCAGGCCGTACTGGGGATGCTGCGGGTCCTCGGCGATCAGCTCCCAGGTGGCCTCGTCCGCGCTGCGGTCGGGGCCGGGCAGCACCACCTCGCCGGCGGGCAGCCCGGCGATCGTCTCCAGCAGCGCCGCCGTGGCGGGGATGGAGCCGGTCGAGCCGGCGGCGATGATCGGGGTGGCCGGCGGCGAGTCCCGCCACTGCCGCGCCTGGGCTTCCAGCAGCAGCCGGCGCCGCTCGGCGGGTCCGACCGCGCCTTCCTCGGCTTGGATGGCGGGCCAGGCCGAGCCGGCGATCTCGAGAAACTGAAGCGTCACCTGCCAATGCTCCGCCAGGCTGTCGGGCGCCAGGCGCTCCAGCTCGGTGAAGGACAATCCCTCGGTATCCACCTGATCGATCAGGCGCGCCAGCTCCCGCGCAAGCTCCACGGCTTGGGCCGGGCCAATGCCATCTCCTCCGTCCTGGCGCCGCGACCAGTCGAGCACCAGGCGAGTCAGCAGGAACTCCCGGCGCAGGGGCGGCATGGCGGGCGGGATGTTGAGCTGCTCTGCCGCCGCGACGCCGGGCTCCTCGCCCAGAGCCAATTCCTCGTCGTCGACATCGCCGAGCGGGCGGATTTGCGGCAGGATAAGCGGCTGGCCGTCGCTCGCGCGCAGGAAGGCCTCGCGCAGGCTGCGGCAGGCCCGCCGGGTCGGCAGCAGCACCAGAAGGTCGGCGCGGGCCAGCGGGTCGGGAAAGCGGGCGATCAGCCCTTCGGCCAGGGCGTCGAGGAAGGAGACGCCGGTCGGGATGTTGCCGATCTTGGCCGCGCCGGTCACCCGGCCAGGTCCAGCGAGCCGAGCTCGTAGGCGAGATATTCCTCGACCTCCGCGATCGCCTCCGGCGTGCCGACATGGTACCAGAGCCCGTCGTGCCGCAGGCCGAAGAGGCGCTCCTCCAAGATCGCCATGTCGTATAGCAGATTGAGCGAGAAGGGTCCCTCCGGTGCGCTTTCGAAGAGGCGCGGGTGCAGGATCTGCACGCCGGCGAAGACAAAGGGCGCAATCTCCCACTCGCGGCGGCGGCGCAGCTCGCCCTCCGTGCCCATGACGAAGTCGCCCTTGCCCTCGTAGCCCACGGCACTCACCGTCGGCTGCAGCAGCAAGAGCGCGTCCATGCGCTCTTCGTCCCAGGCATCCAGCAGGCGTGAGAGGGCCGGGACCTGGCCGTCGAGCCAGACGACGTCGCCGTTGGCGACGATGAAGGCCGACTCGCCGAAGTGTGGCAGGGCCTTGGCGACGCCACCGCCGGTGTCGAGAATCTCCGGCTCGTCGGAAAAGCGAATGTTCGGTGTCGCGCGCTCGGAGAGATGACTGCGCAGCTTATCGGGCAGGTGATGCAGGTTGACCACTGCCTCGGTCACGCCCGCGTCGGTGCAGCGGTCGAGCACGTGGTCGATCATCGCCTGCCCACGGATCTGGACCAGAGGCTTGGGGATGCTGTCGGTGATCGGCTGCATCCGCTTGCCGAAGCCGGCGGCCAGGATCATCGCCGGCGGGACAGCCCCGGTCTTACCCTTTTGCGTCGCGCTCATGTCTCTCCGTCTTCTGCGAAGCTTTTCAGCCAGTCCGGGCGGTCCGCCCGCCAGGCGCCCTGGGGGGTGACCGTCGCCCGTCGGCCGCCGTCGGCCGTATAGGCAAAGGCCAGGTCCAGCCGGGTCTCGGGCAGCAGGGCGCCGAGGCGCTCGGGCCACTCGATGAGCATGGCGCCTTGGGTGTAGCCCTCCTCCAAGCCCAGCTCCAGGCTCTCCTCCGCCCCGCCGAGGCGATAGAGATCGACGTGCCAGATTTCCAGCCCGCCGCGCCGGTAGGTCTGCACCAGGGTGAAGGTCGGGCTGGGGACCTCCTCCGGCTCGCCGGGCAGGGCGTTGATGAAGGCGCGGGCGAAGCTGGTCTTGCCGGCACCGAGATCGCCGAACAGGGCATAGACGTCGCCCTGCCGCGCCTGTGTGGCGAGGCGCCCGGCCAGGGCTGCGGCCGCCGCCTCGTCGGGCAGGTCGAAGACCGCGCTCTCGGCTGCGGGAAGGGCGTTGGCCGGCTGCGTCATGGGCAGGCTTCTAGCGCTCCGGGCGCCTCTCTCGCAAGCTGTTGGGGGGAGGATTTCTAGGGCGCGCCGGCTCCATGGCGGCCCGTTGTCTCCCTTCGGAGGCGCGCCGCACTGTTCCGTCCCTCTCCCCCACCCCTGCAGCGCACCTCGCTCCGCGAGCCCACGGAATTGTGGACAGTGGGGCGGCCGGGTGGGGGAGAGGGACGGAACAGAGTCCCGATAGGGAAAGAAAGGCCATCGGGCGGGGTGTGGGCTGGCACAGTGCGGCGCGCCTCCAACCGAGGTGATCAGCCACCCTGGTGACGGCGCGCCCAAGAAAGACCAACGGGTGTGGGCCGGTGCCGCACCAAGCATACCCCGCTGTTGCCAAACAGCGGCCGGCTCGCCAAGTTTCCGCGCCGAAGGTGCGGAAGGAGAGTGACGCCTGTGAGCGCGGTAGAGACGGCAAGGGTGCACGGCAACGAAGACCGGAATCTCGTGGAATGCGATGTGGCCATCATCGGCGCCGGGCCGGTCGGGCTCTTCGCGATCTTCGAGTGCGGCATGCTGAAGATGACCACCTGCGTGATCGACGCGCTGGACAGCGTCGGCGGGCAGTGCGCCGCGCTCTATCCCGACAAGCCGATCTACGACATTCCCGGCTTCCCGCGGGTCAACGGCCAGGACCTGGTGGACCGGCTGGCGGAGCAGGCGGCGCCCTTCCATCCCAACTACCGCCTTCGGCAGCGGGTCGAGACGGCCGAGCGCCACGAAGAGGGCTGGCGGCTGACGACCTCCGCCGGCACCCGCATTGAGGCCAAGGCCGTGGTCATCGCCGGCGGCGCCGGCGCCTTCGGCCCCAACCGCCCGCCGCTGGAGGGCATCGAGGCCTACGAGGGCGAGAGCGTCTTCTACTACGTCAACCGGCCGGAGCGCTTCCGCGACAAGACCCTGGTGATCGCCGGCGGCGGCGACAGCGCGCTGGACTGGAGCCTGGCGCTGGCCGAGATCGCCGCCAAGATCTACGTCATCCACCGCCGCCCAAAGTTCCGCGGCGCGCCAGACTCGGTGGCCAAGCTCCACAGCTTGGCCGAGGCGCCGGAGGGCAAGGTGGAACTGGTCATCCCCTACCAGCTCGACTCTCTCGAAGGTGCGGATGGGCGCCTGGACGCGGTGGTGGTGCGCAACTTCGAAGGCGGCACCCGCCGGCTGGAAGCCGATGCGCTGCTGCCCTTCTTCGGCCTCTCCATGGACCTGGGGCCCATCGCCGAATGGGGCCTCAATCTCGACAAGCACCATATCGAGGTCGACCCCACGACCTGCGCCACCAGCCTGGACGGCATCCACGCCATCGGCGACATCGCGACCTATCCCAACAAGCTCAAACTGATCGCCACCGGCTTCTCGGAAGCGGCCATGGCGGCCCACGCCATCTACCCGCGCATCTTCCCCGACACCGAGCTGCACTGGGAGTACTCCACCACCAAGGGCCTGCCTGGGAGCTAGGGGGCTCCGCCCCTGCGTTTGCGGTTCCCAAGAATTGTCATCCCGGCCAAGGGCGAAGCCCGCGTGTCCGGGATCCATGGTTGGGCCTGGCACGAACTGCGGCACGATGAGCGAGCCTACTGCATCGCCCGCGCTGAGTGCCTCCATTCCGCGCAGGCCGATGAATGGACCCCGGCTCAAGGCCGGGGTGACAGTCTGTGGTGCTGCGCCGTCTGCGGCCTCCTCTGAGTGTCACCCCGGACGCGATAGCGATCCGGGGTCCATGGTGACGCTTTGTGCCCTGGCGACAGAACCACTCTGTCATGGTCGGGCTTGACCCGACCATCCATTCGTCAGCCGGCGCGGAAGTCCGATATCGAGACGCGTTGTAACGGCAGCCAACACAGTGTTCCACGCGTTCGCACCCGGACCTACCATGGACCCTCGGGTCAAGCCCGAGGGTGACAGTTGGGGAACGAATGCGCCCGGCACCGTTCGTGCGATGCCTCTCAACGCTGCTGTTGGCGTGCTATGCAAATTCGATAGGCGCTCCACGTTTTCGCATAGGCTAGCCTTCAGGGAATTCCGCTCCCAACCATCGACGAGCAGGCTCATGTTCTTCGACAGCCGACTTTGGATCTTCACCCGCGGGGTGCGCGGCCGCATCCTCGCTTCGGCCGCCATCGGCCTCCTGTCCTCTCTCTTCGGCGTGGCGCGCCTGGCCCTGCTCGGCTGGCTGCTGGCCATGGTCTTCGCCGGCGAGCCGCTGAGCACCCTGCTGCCGGCGGCGGCCGCGGTGGCCGCGCTTATCCTGCTGCGCGGCGGGGTCGAGTACTGGCGCATCGCCATGGCCTACGACACGGCCTCCCGGGTACAGCTCCACATGCGGGCGCAGCTCTACGACAAGGTCCTCTCGCTCGGGCCGGCCTATTTCGGCCTGACCCGCAGCGGCGACGTCATCACCTCGCTGGTGGAAGGCGTCGAGCACCTGGAGGTCTACTTCGGGCGCTACCTGCCGCAGCTCCTGGTGGCGGCGCTGACGCCGCTCGCGATCTTCGCCTTCGTCGCCTTCCTCGACCTGCCCGTCGCCCTGGTCTTCCTGGCCTTCGCTTTCCTCGCCCTCTTGGCCCCGGCGCTCTTCCAGCAATGGGACAGCCGCGCGTCGCTCGCCCGCTCCAAGGACTACCGCGCCTATGCCGCGGAGTTCCTCGATTCCGTGCAGGGCCTGGCCACCCTCAAGGCCTTCGGCCAGAGCGGCAGCCGTGCCAAGCTCTTGGCCGACAAGGCCGACCGGCTCTTCAAGAGCACCATGGGCGTCTTGATGACCAGCGCCATGACCCGCGGCATCACCGACTGCTGCATTGCGCTGGGGGCAGCTTTGGCGCTGGCGCTCGGCGTCTGGCGCTACGAGGAGGGCGTGCTGCCTCTGGCCTCGCTGCTGGTCATCCTCATGCTCGGCGTCGAGGTCTTCCGCCCGATGCGCGACCTACGGGAGCTGCTGCACGCCGGCATGCTCGGGCGTTCCGCCTCCGAAGGTGTCCTCGGTTTGTTGAAGCAAACACCCTCGGTCACGCAGGAAGCCGGCGCGGTCGAGCCGGGCTCGCCGCTCAGCCCCAGCATCGCTTTCGAAGACGTGCGCTTCAGCTATGCGGGCGGCCGCGGCGTCGCCCTCGACGATCTTAGCTTCAAGGTCGCGGCCGGGGAGCGGGTCGGCGTCGTCGGGCCGAGCGGCAGCGGCAAGTCCTCCATCCTGAAGCTGCTGCTGCGCTTCTACGATCCGCAGGCCGGCGTCATCCGGGTCGGCGGCCAGGACATCCGCGATCTCAGCTTCGAGGCCCTGCGCAGCCAGTTCGCCATGGTCAGCCAGGACACCTACCTGTTCCACGGCACGGTCGAGGACAACCTGCGGCTCGGCAAGCCGGAGGCGACCCAGGAGGAGCTGGAGGCCGCCGCCCGCGCCGCCAACGCGCACGACTTTATCAGCGCCCTGCCGCAAGGCTACCGCACCGTCATCGGCGAGCGCGGCATCCGCCTCTCCGGCGGGCAGCGCCAGCGGGTCGCCATCGCCCGCGCTCTCTTGCGCGACGCGCCCATCCTCATCCTCGACGAAGCGCTCTCCGCCGTCGATGCGGAGAACGAGGCGGTCATCCAGGAAGCGCTGGACCGGCTGATGGAAGGCCGCACGACCCTCACCCTGGCGCACCGCCTCTCCAGCGTCATCGGCTCCGACCGCATCCTGGTCATCGAGCACGGCCAGGTGGTCGAGCAGGGCAGCCACAAGGACCTGGTGGCAAAGGGTGGCGTCTACAGCCGCCTGATGGCCGAGCAACTCGAAGAGCGGGCCGCCGAGGCGGACGATCCGATGCTGCCGGCGGCGCTGCAGACGACTCCGCCGACGGAGGTCGCGGCGGACGCGGTGGCCGCGGCCGAGCCCGACAAGCTGGAGGTCGCCCCCGAAGTCGCAGGGGACGCCATCGTGCGCGCCGAGGGTCTTGGTTGGGGCGGCGTGCTCAAGCAGCTCTTCAGCTTCATCGTGCCCTGGAAGGGGCGCCTGACGCTCACCTTCCTGCTCGGCGTCGCCCGGGTGGTCGCCTTCATCGGGGTCGGCGTGCTCTCCGCCCTGGCGGTGGCCGGGCTCAAGGCGGACCAGCCGGTGGATGGGCTCTTGATCGCGCTGTTGCTGCTGGCGCCGGTCGCCGGGCTGCTGCACTGGCTCGAGTCCTGGATCGCCCACGACATGGCCTTCCGCCTCTTGGCCGACCTGCGGCGCCTGCTCTTCGCCAAGCTCGATGCGCTGGCGCCTGCCTTCCTGGTGCGGCGGCGGACCGGCGACCTGGTCTCCATGGCGACCCACGACGTGGAGATGGTCGAGTACTTCTTCGCCCACACCGTCGCCCCGGCCTTCGTCGCCGTACTGGTGCCCAGCGCGGTGATCGCCACCCTGATCGTCTTCGACTGGCGTCTGGCCGCGGCTCTGGTGCCCTTCCTGGCCCTGGTCGCCATGACACCGATCTTCCTGCGCCGGCGCATCGACCGCCTGGCCGCCCGGACCCGCGAGGCGCTGGGCGACCTCAACGCCCAGGCGGTGGACAGCGTGCAGGGCCTGACCGAGATCCTCGCCTTTCAGCAGGGCGGCAACAAGCGCGCCCAGTTCCTCAAAGGCGTGAAGAACCAGCAGGACCTGCGCCTGTCCTTCCACCGCGAGCTCTCGGCGCAGTCGGCCTTGGTCGAGGTGGCCACCGTCTTCGGCGGTCTCGCCATCGTGGTGACCGGTGCGCTGCTGGTGCAGCAGGGCGCGATCGACCCGGCGTTGCTGCCGCTCTTCACCATCATGGCCATGGCGTCCTTCCTGCCGATCTCCGAGATTGCCGAGGTCGGCAAGCAGCTCGCCGACACCCTGGGCGCGACCCAGCGCCTCTATGCCGTGGAGCACGAGCCGGTGCCGGTCACCGACGGTCCGCTGGAGGCGGTGCCGCTCGGCGACGGAAGTAAAGCAGGTGGCGTCGAGGTCGCCTTCCAGGACGTCGGCTTCACCTATCCCGGCCAGCCGCGCCCGGCGCTTCAGGGCGTCAGCTTCTCCGTGCCGGCCGGGGCCAGCGTCGCGCTGGTCGGCTCCTCGGGGGCGGGCAAGACCACCATCGCCCAGCTCCTGCTGCGCTTCTGGGACCCGCAGCAGGGCACCATCGACCTCGCGGGGCACAAGCTCGATGCCTATCGGCTCGACGCGCTGCGCCGCTGCGTCGCCCTGGTGGCGCAGGACACCTACCTCTTCAACGACACGCTCGGCGCCAACATCCGTATCGCCCGGCCGGAGGCGAGCGAGGCGGATTTGGCGGACGCCGTGCGCCAGGCCGCTCTGGACGACTTCGTCGCCGGCCTGCCCCAGGGGCTTGATACCCCGGTGGGCGAGCGCGGCATGGCGCTCTCGGGCGGGCAACGCCAAAGGGTCGCCATTGCCCGCGCCTTCCTGAAGGACGCGCCGCTGCTGGTGCTCGACGAGGCGACGTCCCATCTCGACGCGCTCAGCGAGCGCGCCGTGCACGGAGCGCTGGCCAAGCTGATGCAGCACCGCACCACCATCGTCATCGCCCACCGCCTCTCAACCGTGCGAGACGCCGACTCCATCCTGGTGATGGACAAGGGCCGGGTGATCGAGGAGGGGAGGCACGAAGACCTGCTCGCCCGCCGCGGCCCCTACGCGCGCCTGGTCGGCCGGCAGCTCGCCGCGGGGCAGGTCACCGACGGCCGGGCAGCGGAGTAGCCCCAATCGTCACTCTCGGGCGAGCCACAGACGCCGCCGCTCCACACATCGTCACCCCGGTCTTGAGCCGGGGTCCATATGTGGACGGCCCCCTTGTTGCAAGAGCGGGAAGTTGGTTTTGACCGGGTCGCTTGCGTCCATATGTCCGGCCTGTCTGCGCGGC
>JANQIA010000510.1 GCA_028282405.1 Rhodovibrionaceae bacterium | reverse complement strand
ACCGCGCATGCTTGGAAGAGGAGCGTGCCGAAGAGCGGCAACGGCTCGGCAGGTTCGGCGGCGGACCGCCGGGTGGCGGCCGCTAAAGAAGGCCCAGTGTGCGAAAGCTCGAGTGCCCCTCGCGCCCGATGATGACATGATCGTGCACCACGATGCCGAGCTTGCCGGCCGCCTCGGCAATCTCTCGGGTCATGGCGATATCGCCCTGAGAGGGGGTTGGATCGCCGCTCGGGTGGTTATGCACCAGGATGAGCGCGGAGGCATGCAGCTCCAGCGCGCGCTTGACGACCTCCCGTGGATAAACCGGCGTGTGATCGACAGTGCCCTTCTGCTGAGCCTCGTCGGCGATCAGCCGGTTTTTGCGGTCGAGGAACAGCAGATGGAAATGCTCGATGGACTCGTGCGCCAAACGCGTCCGGCAGTAGGCGAGCAACTGCTCCCATGACGACAGCACATCCTCGCTCCGCGCCAGCTCCTGCTGCGAGATCCTGAGCGCCGCCTCCTGCACGGCCTTGACGACCGCCGCGCAGGCCGGGCCGCTGCCAGCGACAGCCGTCAACTCTCTGGGCGAGGCGCTGAAAACCGCCGCCAAGCTGCCGAAGCGTTTGATAAGCGCCTTAGCCAGCGGCTTGGTATCACCGCGCGGCTTGGCACCGAACAGCAGCAATTCGAGAACTTCGTGGTCGGCGAGGGACTCGCCGCCTCGCTCCAGAAGACGCTCGCGGAGGCGCTCACGATGGCCGAGATAGTGAGGCTTCTCTTCCGCCGCCACGCGACCGCCTGCCGGCTCAGCCCTCGTACGGCGGCAGATGCCAGCCCTTCGGAGAGGTGGTGAAGATCTCGTGGCCGTCGGCGGTCACGCCGATGGAATGCTCGAACTGAGCTGACAGAGAGCGGTCTTTGGTTACGGCCGTCCAACCGTCTTCCTTGATCTTCACTCCGTAGTGGCCCGCATTGATCATCGGCTCGATGGTGAAGAACATGCCTTCGGCCAGGGCCAGCCCCTGCCCCGGCTTGCCGTAGTGAAGAACACTGGGCGCATCATGGAAGACCCGGCCCAAGCCATGGCCGCAGAAATCGCGCACCACGGAAAACCGCTGGGCTTCCGCGTAGCTCTGAATGGCGTGGCCGATGTCCCCGAGGGTGGCACCCGGGCGCACGACGGCGATGCCCCGCATCATGGCCTCATAGGTCACCTCGACCAGGCGCCGCGCCTTCACCGGGGGCTTGCCAATATAGAACATGCGGCTGGTGTCGCCGTGCCAGCCGTCGAGGATGACCGTGACGTCCAGGTTCATGACGTCGCCGTCGCGCAGCCTGCGCTCATCGCTGGGGATGCCGTGGCAGACCACGTGGTTGATCGACGTACAGACCGACTTTGGAAAGCCGCGGTAGTTGAGCGGCGCCGGCGTCGCGCCATGCTCGACGATGAAGTCGTGACAGAGCTTATCGATCTCGCCGGTTGTCATCCCTGCCTTGATCAAGGGAGTGACGTAGTCGATGCACTCAGCGGCCAAGCGGCCGGCGCGGCGCATACCCTCGAAACCGCTGGCATCGTGGATGACGATACGGCGTTCGGCGGAAGCGGCGCGGGCGGTTGAGTCTCTCTGCATGGCGGCTGGTCGTTTGTGGCGTGCAAATCTCAAGTCTTGGTTAGCAAGATCGCCTGTTGCGGAGCGCTCTTCAAGACCCGGATGGCTCCTCCAGCGCGAGTGCATGACGCAGCTCGATGCCTTGGGGCGTCAGATGGCAGTCGTAGCACAGGGCTTCCACACCCGCCGCCCTGGCCCGACGAAAGGCCTCCACGTAGCCCGGGTCGATGTCCTCGGCCAGGGCGAAACGCCGGCAGTCCATGCGCTGGACGAGGTAGAACATGACGGCCCGCGCGCCCTGGGCGACCATATCCGCCATTTCGACCAGGTGCTTAGCGCCGCGAGCCGTCACCGCATCGGGAAACTCTGCCAAGTCACCCTCCCGGCGCAAATGCACGTTCTTCACCTCGACATAGCAGGGCGGCCGCCCATCGCCTTCCAGAAGCAGGTCGATGCGGCTGTTTCGGCCATAGCGCACTTCCGGCGTGACGCTTGGATAGCCGGCCAATTCAGGCACGGCGCCGGCTTCGATACCCTCTCGCGCGATGCGGTTTGGCCAGGCAGTGTTGATGCCGACCAGCCCGCCATCGGCTTCGACCAGCTCCCAGCTCCAGCGCAGCTTGCGCGCCGGGTTGGTTGCAGGCGAAAGCCAGACAGGGGCTTCGGGCTCCAACAAGCCGAGCATGCGCCCCGGATTGGCGCAGTGTGCCGTGACCTCCCGCCCGTCAGCGAGGCGGACATCGGCGAGAAACCGCTTGTAGCGGCGCAACAGCGTCCCCTGCTCGAGGGGGTCTGGAAATATCATCGTCTTAAGGCCGTACCGAGATCGAGAGGCTCTCTATGAGCTACTGCGCCGGCGACGGCGCTCAGTGTCGTTGCCAGAGCGGGGCTGCGGTGACAAGGCTGTGGCGGCCTTGGTTCATGACTATCGTACGGCTTGCCAATTGTGCTCGTTGCGCTCAGTTTCTCGCCATGCTCCAGCACATCCGCCTCCGCACGCTTTGGATTGTCGCGGTTCTCGCCCTCGCGCTTAGCGCGTGCGAGTCGCGGCACCGAAACCACCAGCCGGGCGCGCCCGCACCGCCGGCCTCCTCGGTCCCGCTACAGCCGCCTCTCCTGTCGGTGCCGGCGCAATCGCTGCAGTGGGACAAGCCCGGCGTCAGCGACAGCCAGCGCCAGGCCGACGTTGAGAGTTGCTACGCCTACGCGCGGGCCACGATCGAGCATGACAATCGGATAGACAGCGACCGCACCGCGGGCCTGTTGGACAACGATAAGGGTCAGGGCGACATCGAGCTCCGCCAGCGCATGCGGCATTTCAGTCAAGGAAACCAGCGTGTCCGGCTGATGAATAGCTGTATGGAGAGCAAAGGCTATCAGGCGGGAAGCTAGCGATACGCTGCTGGTAAGCGAGATGGCTGACGCGGACACGCATACCGACCGAACGCCGGATCAAGAGGTCGTCACGGCGGCTATGCTGGTGATCGGCAACGAGATTCTCTCGGGCCGCACGCAGGACGCCAATATCAACTATCTCGCCAAGACCATGACCGAAATCGGCGTGCGGCTGAGCGAAGCTCGGATCGTACCCGACCAGGAAGAGATCGTGGTCGAGGCGGTCAACGACCTGCGCCGCCGCTACGCCTATGTTTTCACGAGCGGCGGCATCGGACCGACCCACGACGACATTACGGTCGATTGCATCGCCAAGGCCTTTGGTGTCGAGGTCGTGGAGCATCCCGAGGCACGCCAGATCCTCGAGGACTTCTACGGCGAGCAATTGACCGAAGCGCGCCTGCGCATGGCGCGAACGCCCGATGGCGCCAGCCTGGTGGTCAATCCGGTGAGTGGGGCGCCCGGGATCAAGATCGAGAATGTCTATATCTTTGCCGGAATCCCGCGGATCTTCCGTGGCATGGTCGACGGCATCGCGGGCGAGCTACGCACCGGCGCCAAGCTGCTCTCTCACACCATCGTCGTCCAAAGCCCCGAAAGCGCGCTGGCAGGCCTGCTGTTGGAAACGCAGTCAAATCACCCCGAAGTGGAGATCGGCAGCTATCCCTTTCAGCGGCCTGGCGGATTTGGCGTGTCGGTCGTGCTTCGCTCGACAGATGCGCTGCGTTTGTCGCAGTGCCGAACGGCTCTCGTTGCCGCCTTACGACAAGCGGGCCACACGTTCGAAGACGGCGTTCCGAACCGAGAGAATCCAGGAAGCTAAGGTCTTTTGACCCGATGCGTTAGCGGCGAAAGCGGCTGATGCAAATGAGACCGGCGATACCCGACAGGAAGAGCCATACCGCCGCCGGCAAGGGTACCGGCTGGACCTGATATTGAATCTCGAACTTATAGCTGGCGTTCTCGCCATCGGTCTCTGCGACGATGTCGAAGAAATACACGCCCTCCTGCAACAGAGCCGTTCCGTACAGCAGGTCGGGATCGACGAAGTTGCTGCCCGTCACCAGGCTATCCACGACCGTCGAGGTATCGAGCGTCACTTGCGTGACGTCCATAGTCGCGGGAATGGGGTCGCCGCCGCTCCCGCCCCCGCCGCTCGGCCCGTCCACACGAAACAAAGACACCCCGAATGCGGTGATCTCGCCGCTGGCGGCGATGTTATCGCCGGCCTCAGCCATGAAGCTCACCTGCGTTCTATCGCTCAGTGAGAAAAAGCGCCGGTCGCCGAAGGGGCCGCTGGACCGCACCTCACCGAAATTAGAGGTGTAGTACCCGGCCACAACCTCGCTAATCTCGATGGCGCCGCCAATCGACGTGAGGAAGCCGGGCAAGAGAACGCTGCCAGGGTCGACTGGTTCCGGCAAAGGCGCAGCGCTATCGCCGGCGTTGACGGCATTGCCGTTGGACAGCTGCCTCGCACTGACTGGCCCAACGCCGATTGCCAACTCGTCGAGAGCGACGTCGGTGATCGCCATCGCCGACGCTGCGCTGGGAAGCGTCACCAACAGCGCCGCCGTTAAGACGATGCTAAGAGCAGATTGTCGACAGATCATACCCAGCTACCCCAATTCCCAAGCCGTAGAGCCCGCCGGCACCACTTCCAAGAGTCCCCCACCGCCACGGGCCTTCTCATGTGTATATCAAATTTGTTTGGAAATAAGCAAGTATTTTTGAGTTCGGCACACCCAAACCACGCCGTCAGCAACGCAGCCGAACTCGCAGAAACATCATATTTTTCAATGTGCTAAATAGAAATATGGTCGCCTTTGACACGAGTGCACCCGGCCGCCCGTCATTTACCATATTCAGAGAGAAAGGCGGCTTTTAGCTAATAAATTCGGTGAAAATTCCAAAACTAAGGCTTTAAACCTCCTGAAAACCAAAAGCGTTATTACAAACTATGCCGTCGTTGATTTAGCGTCACGCGGGACCTCGCCGTCTCATGTGATGCTGAAGGAAGACGGCTGTGAGCACCGAGTTTCCAGCCTTTACAGTATGATCGGCCGCAAAAATGACTGAGTCTAACGAAAAGGGGCTGTTGCTCGGGGGCTTTCGAAACGCGACGTCGCGTTGTAATGACACAGTATTGTTATCACGGGCGCAATTGCATGCTGCGACCAAGCGGCCCTATCTCTACGTCGCGGTTCGTTTTGGTGGTATAAGGTACGGAGCTGCTGCTGCATAGCAGAGCAGGGTCATGACGCTAACCTTTAGTAGGGCCGACCGATGACAATGGCAGAAATGCGCAATTCTCCGGCATCGATCAATCCAGTGCCCCTGTTGATAGCGCTCCTGCTCGTCGTGGTGATGGGCTATCTGTTCCGCGAGGGGCTGGCCATCATGGTCGGCAAATGGAACACCGCCGAGTATGGACACGGCTATGTCATCCCGATCATTGCTTTTCTTCTGATCTACAAGCGACTGGACGCGTTTAAGGACATTCCTCTGAGGGGGAGCTGGCTTGGAACGGGTCTGACGCTGCTCGGTGTCGTGATCGCCTGCGTCGGCGAGTTGAGCACGATTTTCTATGTGATTCAGTACGGCTTCGTCATCGCATTGATCGGCGCCATCGTCTCGATCATCGGCACCCGAGCCGCGCTGCGGATTTGGGTACCACTGGCCTATCTCTGCTTCATGGTGCCCTTGCCGCAGTTCCTTTACTTCAATCTGTCCCACGAGATGCAGTTCATTTCGTCCGAGCTTGGCGTGTTCTTCGTCCGCCTGTTCGGCATCTCCGTGTATCTCGAAGGCAACATCATCGACCTCGGGATCTATAAGCTGCAGGTGGTCGAGGCCTGCAACGGCTTGCGCTACCTCTTCCCGCTGATGAGCTTCGGCTTTCTGTTCGCTTATCTCTATCAAGGCCCCTTCTGGCATAAGGTGGTGATCTTCGTCTCGACGGTGCCGATCACCATCCTGATGAACTCCTTCCGCATCGGCGTAATCGGGCTGCTGGTCGACAACTACGGTATCGAGCACGCGGAAGGCTTCCTGCACGCCTTCGAGGGCTGGGTCATCTTCATGGCCTGCGTGGTTATCCTGTTCATCCTGGCCTGGGTCCTGCAGCGCCTGTCCGGCAGCCGCCGCCCGCTGGCCCAGAGCCTCGATCTCGAGCCGCCCCGCTGGGAGAGCGGCCCGGAGACGCTCCGTCGTCTCGAGCTTTCCAAGCCGCTGATCGCCAGCGCTGTCGTCCTGGTCGCGAGCGCTTGGGCGGTGACCGAGCTCGCCAACCGCAGCGACACCGTTCCGTCGCGTCTCACCTTTGCCGCCTTCCCAGTGGCAACGGAAGGCTGGGTCGGTCGGCGGAGCGCGCTGGATCGTGAGGTCCTGGGTACACTGGGCCTCACCGACTATATGCTGGCCGATTTCACGCACCCGAACGAAACCGCACCGGTCAACTACTACATCTCCTACTACGATTCACAACGTAAGGGAGAAGCCGTACACTCGCCCCGCGCCTGCATCCCCGGCGACGGCTGGCGTATCGAGTCGCACACGCAGCGCTCGATTGACGGTTTGAGAGCCGACGGGCAAGCGGTCGTCGTCAATCAGGTTCTGATCAGCCGAGGCAATACCCGACAGCTGGTCTACTACTGGTTCGACCAGCGTGGAAAGCAGCTGGTCAATCAGTGGCAGGTGAAGTGGCATCTGCTGGTCGACGGCATTGCGACACAGCGTACCGACGGCTC
>JANQIA010000508.1 GCA_028282405.1 Rhodovibrionaceae bacterium | reverse complement strand
GTCGATGCCGCCCTTGCCGGGGAAAGGGCCGTTCGTGATGATGCGCAGCAGAAGCATGCCGGCGCCGAAGAAGACCGTCAGCGAGATGGCCATCGCCGTGTCGATCCGGATCTTCGTCCGCGCTGCGATCGAATTGGCGAAAAGCGCCGCGAGTGTGCCGGTGGTGACTGCGCCGACGATCAGCGCCAGCATATTGCGCCCGCTCACCCCCAGAACCACGACCGCGGTCAGGAAGGCCAGCATTGCACCGGGCAGGGCCGAGTGGGCGACGACGTCGCTAATCAGTGACTGCCTGCGTAGATACGCGAACGACCCCAGGGCGCCGGCCACAAGCCCGACGACGGAGGTGCCAAAGAACACCATCCGGAAGGTGTGGTTGGCGAAGAACTCGATCGGGTCGATCACGGACCTAGACTGCAGAGTCCAGGAATGCTTCGGCGCCGTCGCGGGCTTTGTAGGCGGTGCGGATATTCTCCTTGGTAAAGGCCTCGTCCGCTGGGCCTGAGGCGACGACACCGACGTTGAGCAGTGTCACGTAGTTGCAGTAATCCCGCACGGTGGCGAGGTGGTGATGCACGATCACGCAGGTCTTCTCTTGCGCGCTTAGGTCGTATAGTACGTGAAGCATCGCCTCCTGACTCTTCGCATCAATGCCCTGGAAGGGCTCGTCCAAGAAGAACAAGTCAGGGGCCTGCACAAGGGCACGGGCAAGAAAGGCTCGCTGGCGCTGCCCGCCGGACAACTCACCGATCTGCCGGGCGGCGAGCTCGGGGATGCCGGTCTGCTCCAAGGCAGCCATCGCCCGAGCCCGCTCGTCCTTACCGGGGCGCCGAAACCAGCCCAACTCGCCATACGTGCCCATGGTCACCAGATCGATGACAGTGGTCGGGAAGTCCCAGTCCACGCTCGCGCCCTGGGGCATGTACCCGACCCGGCGACGCACCTGATCGAGGGGTCGCCCGAAGAACTCCGAGGTGCCGGTCAGCGGCGTCACGAGGCCGAGCATGGCCTTGATGAGCGTCGACTTTCCGGCACCGTTGGGACCGATGATGCCCATCACACTGCCGACCGGGACGCTAAGGTTCACTCGGCGGAGCACCGGGTCCGCGCGATACGCAACCGACAGGTTCCGGGTCTGACAGGCGATGGGCATCGTGCTCAATATGCAGGGTCCCCGAGCGCCTCTGAGACGGTGCGAGCGTTGTGGCGGAAAACCCCGAGGTACGTGTCGACACCGGGCTCGGCGCCCAGCGAGTCCGCGAACAGTTCCTTGTCGGAGACTTCGACCTCCCAGCCCAGGGCTTGGACGGCCTCCTTGAGGCTGGTGATCGCCTGGGGGTTGGCCAGGTTGTCCTGGAAAATGACCGGGATCTTGTTGTCGGCGATGAGTTGCGCCAGCTCGCTCATCTCCTGCGGGCTCACCGTCGCTTCGGAAGAGACGAAGTCGGTCGCGTAGACCGTGAGGTCGTAGGTCTCGCCGAAGTAGTTGAAGGCATCGTGGCCGGTGACCAGGATGCGCGACTCCGCCGGGATCGTCGACAGCAGTTCTTCAGCCTCCTCGGCTGCTGTCCTGATCTCGGCGATGTATGCCTTGGCGTTCGCCCGATACTGCGCGGCGCCGTCCGGATCGATTTCGCCGAGCTTGTCGGCAATGTGCCCCACGACGAGCGACCAGGCCTCAGGGCTGTTCCAAATGTGTGGATCGTGAAGAGCGTTGCCCTCCGCGTCGGTCTCGGGCCAGTCCAGCAGCAGGGTCGTAGGCAGCAACTCACCGACAGCGATCTGCTTGTCACCCAGGCTCTCGAGCAGGTCGTCCATCCGGGCTTCCAGATGCAACCCGGTCCAAACCACCGCGTCAGCGTTCCGGATTGTCTCAACATCCTGCGTCGACGGTTGATAGGTGTGAGGGTCGCCCCCCGGCCCAACCATCGTGATGACGTCCGCGTCGGGCGCAATGTTCGCAACCGCGTCGCCCAGGTAGCCGGTCGTCGCGTACACCGTCAGGCCGTCGCCCTGACTTTGCGCCAACGCAGCCGTTGCAGAGCCCGCCAGCAGCAGTGCGGCACCAACGACCGCGCCGACTGCTGAATTCCATCTAGAGTGTCTTTGCATCATGCTATCCCTCCGTCTTTTTCAAAGCAGCCCTTCTTCAGAGATCGCCCGCCGGAGGTGTGCCACCGTGCCAGCGGTTCGGACTATTGCGCCCCCTAGCCAACCTCCCCAGCCCGCGGCTCAGGCGTGAGACGAGCATCGGTCTGGATCCGTCACCTTGCATCGGGGCGTGTGGCCCTTCATAAGCGCGAATGATAATTATTCTCATATGGATTTATTGTCTAGTGGCGAAATGCGCACGCCCCCAAATCCGATCGACGCTCGTCGGAAGCCCGTGCTCAGTTGATTGCAATGGCACCGGCACCTCCGGCCCCTCGCAGCTTCACAACTAAAAGTGCATCGACCGTTCTTTCCACTCAGTACCGATTGCGTCTTCAATCCGGGTATGAGAACGCCCGCGTGGATCGAGGTAGAGTGACCATGTCCAATTGCTTCATGCCTACCTCCCCCCAGATTGGCGGGCGCCCGAAAGGTCCCTTGTCAGGGCTCACCTTCGCGGCCAAGGCAAACTCTGACATCGCGGGATACGTTACGGCCAACAGAAGCCGAGATTGGGCGGCAACGCACGCTGCTGCCGAACGCACCGCCCCCTTGCTACGCGCTGGCAATTACGCCGAATGTCGTTTCATCGGACCGATCGACACCGAAGCCTTCCGTGAACGCGATGCTGCCGAAACCTGCCTGCATCAGCGCTCGCCGGATTTCGTCTCGCGAGAAGTACTGCAGCCAGTTGTAGACGTCCCAAGTGCGGTCTTTCTCGATGACGGTGAAGCGGTCGAGAGACACGGCTTCCTGGTCGTATCGGAATGTGTGCTGGAATGCGAAGTAATCGTTCGCAGACCAAAATCCGTTCATGAGATTCCGCGCGAAAGACACGCCCTCGTTCACGCGCTCGAACGCTTCAAGTGAGAAGACGTCGAATACGAACCGACCGCCCGGCGCCAAAGCGCGGAGGATTTTGGCCAACAGCGCTTGGCGCTGATTGGGCGAGAGCGGACATAAGTCACAATAGATCAAGGTGACCAGGTCCTGCCCTTCCGGGAGTGGGTCCTTGAGATAGTCGGCGACCCGGTAGGTGACCGACCCGCCATGCGAGGGGGCATGCGTTCGCGCATAGTCGATTGAACTGCGCGAGAAATCTAAGCCCTGGACGATCGCGCCACGCCCAGCATATCGGTTGGTATACAGCCCCGGACCGCACCCGAGATCGCAAACCGATTTGCCGTCCAGTTCGAAAGACCGATCGATCCAGTCGACGACCTGATCGATGGCTTTGATTGGACGTGACGCAAGCGCCGTCTCTTGGCTCAAGTGCGTTTGGAGCATCCGCTTCGCGAGATGCGGGTCGGTCCAAAGCGTTTCAGCCGTGTAGACGGAAAAGACCTCTGGGCGTTCGGATAACCTCTTCAGTTCAGCGTACATTTCGATAGCCTTTGGGTCAGAGAACTCCCTGTCCACCTGTTCTGCTCGACGACATCGGCAACGAGCATAACGGCGTTGTGCCACCAAGGGAGCCGGGACCGAACGACAAAGGACATCTCGACATGAGCTATATCCTCTATGGGAACCGGCGGTCCGGCTCTCTGGCCGTGGAGATGGCGCTGGCCGAGATCGGCGCAGACTACGAAGTTCGCGAGATCGACTTGGAGACCGAGGCCCAGCGCAACGAGGCCTATGCCAAAGTCAATCCGCAGCGCAAGGTCCCCGCTCTCGTAACGCCTTCCGGGGAGACCCTGACGGAGTCGGCTGCCATTCTCCTGACCCTCGAGGAGCGCCATCCCGAGGCGGGACTCTTGCCAAAGGACGCAACGGACAGAGCCCAAGCGCTGCGTTGGTTGCTGTTCGTTGCGACGGAGATCTACCCGGTGGTGGAGATCAACGACTACCCGGAGCGCTTCTCACCGACTGAGGAGGCTGCCGCTGGCCTGCGCGAGGTCGCCCGGTCCATCTGGCGTAAGCGTTGGTTGCTGGTCGAGAGCGAGATCGCCGGGGCGCCTTACCTATTGCGCTCAGGTTTTTGCCTGACCGACCTCTACATTGCCGTCGTGAGCCGATGGGCTCAGCAGGATGCCTGGCGACCTGAGAACTTGCCGAACGTTGAGAGACTCACGGCGGCTGTTACCGAAAGGCCGGCGACCGCCCCGGTGTGGTCCCGTCATCGCCCCGAGACGACGCCCGATCGCTTTGGCTAGACCGCGCGACCCTGTGGCGCTTGGCTCGGCATAAGGGCCCTCACCCACAAAGCCTGGCCCGGCTTTGATAGAGAAAGCCAATCTAATAAACCGCCCTTATCAATTTTAGCAATTTTGTCGCGCCCCTTATGGTGCAGCGACCCAAGACACAGCAGGAGACGCGCACATGAATGTCGAAGCCAAACCGATCGACATAGAAGACTACATCGGCAAGGCGAACTACGGCTCAGGGACACCGGTCACGGTCGCCTTCGGCGATGGCATCGGCCCCGAGATCATGAAGGCCAGCTTGAAGGTCCTGATCGCGGGCGGCGCCAACCTCGCGATCGAGCCCATCGAGATCGGCGAGCAGCTCTACCGCGCCGGCAACACCGCCGGAATTGCGCCTGAGTCCTGGGACAGCCTGCGTCGCACCAAGGTGTTCTACAAAGCGCCGATCACCACACCGCAAGGCGGCGGCTACAAGAGCCTGAACGTCACCGTGCGCAAGAGCCTGGGGCTGTTCGCCAACGTGCGCCCCTGCGTGTCCTACGATCCCTTCATCGCCACCAAGCACCCGGTGATGGACGTGGTGGTGGTGCGTGAGAACGAAGAGGACCTCTACGCCGGCATCGAGCACCGGCAGACGGACGAGGTCTATCAGTGCCTCAAGCTGATCTCCCGGCCCGGCAGCGAGAAGATCGCGCGCTACGCTTTCGAGTATGCGCGAGCGCACGGCCGCAAGAAGGTCACCTGCTTCACCAAAGACAACATCATGAAGCTGACCGACGGTCTGTTTCACAAGGTCTTCGACGAGGTGGCCGCCGAGTATCCCGATATCGAGAACGAGCACTGGATCGTCGATATCGGCGCCGCCAAGCTCGCGGACACGCCGGAAGCCTTCGACGTGGTCGTCATGCCCAATCTCTACGGCGACGTGCTGAGCGACGTGGCCGCGCAGATCGCCGGCTCGGTCGGCCTCGCGCCCTCGGCGAACATCGGCGCCCATTGCGCCATGTTCGAGGCCATTCACGGTTCGGCCCCGCGCCGCGCCGGGCAGGACCTGGCCAACCCGTCGGGCCTGCTGCTCGCCGGGGTGATGATGATGGCCCATGTTGGCCAGCCCGATGTCGCCGAGCGCGTGCACAACGCCTGGCTCAAGACGATCGAGGATGGCCTGCACACCTACGACATCTACAAGGAAGGCGTCTCCAAGGAGAAGCTCGGCACCCGTGCCTTTGCCGATGCCGTCATCAGCCGTTTGGGAGAGAAACCGCAGCGCCTTGCCGCCGTGTCCCTCGACCAAGAGAGCAAGCCCTTCGCCGTGCCGGCGGCGACCCCCCGCCCGCCGGCCAAGAAGGAGCTGGTCGGCATGGATGTCTTCGTCCACTCCACCGCGCCGGTCGAAGAGCTGGCCCGGGAGATTAAGACGGCCGAGAGCGAGCTGGTCGAGCTGGCCATGATCACCAACCGCGGCGTCAAGGTCTGGCCGGGCGGGCTGCCGGAGACCTTCACCACGGACCACTGGCGCTGCCGCTTCCTTGCTAAGGAGGGCAAGCAGTTCAACAAGGCCATGGTGCTGGACATTCTGCGCCAGCTGACCGGCGCCGGCGTGGATTTCGTCAAGACCGAGCAGCTCTACAACTTCGACGGCGAACCCGGCTACTCGCTGGGCCAGGGACAATAACGGAAGCTATCCCGTCAAAAGGGAGGTTTCAGGGAGGACAGGGGTCGGAGAGCGCGCCATCGCTCTTCGGCCCCGACCTTCTTGGGGCGACAGGACCAAGCGATGCGATGATGCACGGAGGCAAGCTCCGGCTAGCTGTCCTGCGTCGCCAGCCGCGCCATCGATGCCCCTTCGATGCGGTAGTGCCGCTCATCGCTCACGCTCATGCCCAGAGACTCATAGAAGTGCTGAGCCGGATTGCCGGACAGCACCTTCAGCTCCACCCGGCAACAGCCGCGCGCCTCGGCCAAGGCGCAAACGTCACGCATGAGCCGCCGGCCGAGTTGCACCCCGCGCGCCCGGTCCTGGACGAAGAGATTGTCGACATAGAGGGCCGGCCGCCCCTTGTAGGTGGAATAGATCGGAAAGTAGGTGGCGAGCCCTGCCGCCCGCCCTTGCCACTCGCCAATGAGAACCTCGTAGTGCGGCCGGCTGCCGAAGGCGTCGCGGCGCACGTCCTCGATCGAGGACACGAAGTGCGCCGCCTCCCCCACTTCATGAGCCAAGCGGCGCAGGCATTCGAAGACGAAGTCCAGGTCCTGCCGCTTCGCTTCCCGCACGCTTATGCCCTGCATCGGCCTACCTCGTTGCTCCCGAATGGGCGAAAAGCACCTCTGGTATTTCCCTCTATCAATCGTGAGGGTACTCTACGGCCCGCGCCCGGAGCGAAACGGGGGACCGGCGCGGCAGAGTACGCAGAAGGGTGAGTGAAGAACAGTCGGTCATTGGGCGCGCGCAGCGCCAGGAAAGGGAACGGAACATGTCCATCGCCGCCATGAAGCAGGACACCTCCCTGCTTGACCCCAGTCTTGTCTCCCCCATCCTGAAGGCCGTCGAGGCACGCTTCGAAGAGCAGATTGCCTTCACCGAGGAACTGGTTCGCTTTCCCTCGTTGCGCGGACAGGAGCACACCGCCCAGGACTTCGTGCATCGCGAGCTGTCTCAGCGCAACTACGCGATCGATCGTTGGGCGATCAACGTGGACGACATCGAGGAGCATCCCGGCTTCTCCCCCGTCACGGTGAGCTATGAGAACGCCATCAACGTGGTGGCCACCCACCGGCCGTCGAAAGAGGCCGGCCGCTCGCTCATCCTCAACGGCCATATCGATGTGGTTCCCACCGGCCCCTACGAGCAGTGGAGCCGCCCGCCCTTCGAGCCCTACTGCAGCGGCGACTGGCTCTACGGCCGCGGGGCCGGCGACATGAAGGCGGGCATCGCCGCCAACATCTTCGCCCTCGATGCCCTGCGCGACATCGGCTATCGGCCAGCCGCGACCGTCCATCTTCAGTCGGTGACGGAAGAAGAGTGCACCGGCAACGGGGCGCTCGCCTGCCTGCAGCGCGGCTACCAGGCCGATGCCGCCCTCATTCCAGAGCCGATCGGAGAGGCGCTGGTCCGCGCCAACGTCGGCGTCATCTGGTTTCAGGTGCACGTGCGCGGCACTCCGGTCCACGTCCTGCGCGCCACCGAAGGCTCCAACGCCATTCACGCCGCCTACGACCTCATTCAAGCGCTGCGCGGCCTGGAGTCCCGTTGGAACGCCAAACGCAGCACCCAGCGCTATTTCGAGGACCACGAGCATCCGATCAACATCAACATCGGGAAGATCAGCGGCGGAGACTGGGCCTCCTCCGTGCCGGCCTGGTGCAGCTTCGAGGCGCGCGCCTCGATCTATCCCGGCGAGGACCCGCGGGAAGCGGCGCTGGAGCTGGAAACCTGCCTGCGGGATGCCTGCCGGGATCATCCCTTCCTGGCCAACAACCCGCCCGAGATCGTCTACAACGGCTTCTTCTCGCGCGGCTATGTGCTGGAGGAAGGCAGCGACGCCGAAAGAACCTTGGCGCGGGCCCATGCGACGAGCTGCAAGCGCAGCTTGGAAGCCAAGGTGTCGCCGGCCTATCTCGACGGCCGGGTCTTCGTGCTCTACGGCGACATGCCCTGCCTGGTCTATGGCCCCCACTCGGAGAACATCCACGGCTTCGACGAGCGGGTCAGCCTCGACTCGGTCCGCCGCGTGACCGGCGCGGTCGCGCTTTTCATCGCAGAATGGTGCGGGTTGGAGAAAATCGCCTGACGGCGAAGGCTCGCCTCACCAGCCCCAGGTGCCGGGACCGCCCTTGAAAGGGCCGACGACGCGCGAGGTCACCCAGCCGCCGTAGAAGTCGCCCTCTTGCGCCTCGACCCGCTCCTCACCGACGTAGCAGGCATCGACCTTCGAGACGTAGAAGGCGAGTGCGTCTTTGATCGCAAGGAACGTGGCGGTCGGGTCGGGATAGCTCCAGGCCGCCCGCTCCGACGCCCGTGCATCGTTCCGGAGGGTCCAATAGCGGGCCACGCCCTTAAACTCGCAGAGCGACTGGCCGGGCGCCGGCTCGAGCAGGTCACTGCGGACATCCGCCAGCGGAAAGTAGAAGACCGGTGGGTGGCTGGTCTCCAGAACACGGTGGCCGCGCAGAGTGTCGGCCACGGTGATGCCATCGAAAACGACGCGGAGCCGCTCTTCCACCGGCTCCAGGCGCGGCGGACGCGGGTAGTCCCAAACCGACTCCTGGCCCGGCTGGGGCTCGATACGGTCCCGGCTCGCCATCGCTAGGCGCCTGGCAGGGCTGCACCGGCGGCCACCAGGCAGAGAAAGGCGATGGCGGTCAAACGCCAACGCAGGATGGGATACCAGCGCGGCGCCAAGCCGCCTTTGCTCATGATGAGATCGACGGCCAGCACCATCAGGAAGCAGGTTGCCAGCAACCAAAGGCCCGACTGTTCCGGCAACATCAAAGCCAGCCAACCGAACAGCGACGGCAGGATGCTGACCGTGAGTCGCAGGGCTTCGCGCGGCTTGGCGGCGGCACCGCCGAAGCCGGCAATCCCGAGGCCCCAGATAATTCCGCCTAGGAAGGAGAGGATGACCGCGCCGTAGGCGCGCAGGGCTTCGATCGCAATGGAGGCATCTACGTCGCCGGCAAAGTGCGCCGCCACGGCCAGGCCCACGAAAGGAATGAGGCCGCCGGCACCGAGCAGTGCCGCGGTGGTGGGGATTTCGGTGCTATCGCTCAAGTCTTCCCCGCTGTATGGCAAGGCCATGCTTGCTACCCCTTCGTCCGCAGGCTCGAACGGCCGCCGTCGAGCGACACGATCTGTCCGGTCATCCAGCCGGCATCCCCGGACAAGAGGAAGTCGGCCAAAGCCGCCGCGTCCTCCGGCTGGCCAAGCCGCGGCAAAGGATGCATCTGCGCGATGCCCTTCGCCATGAAGTGTCTTCAAGTGTGAATAACAAAAAGCATGAAACATGTACCTACCAGAGGTCTGTGCTCAGCTGGAACACCCTTTCTGATATATCTTTTAGCTGAAAATAATAAAATGAAATAAACTAATCCAAAAGTACACTTACCATGACATTGTTTCTGTCAATTGTCACTTAGTCTCTGCTCACATATCCACGAAGAGGAGAAAGAAAAATTATAGTTTTCATGAAAGGACCTCACCTTTTCTGGAC
>JANQIA010000507.1 GCA_028282405.1 Rhodovibrionaceae bacterium | reverse complement strand
TTCTATCCCCGGGGCCACTCTTCTCCAAATGGGAGCTGTCTCTGTCCGGGCCCTGGTCCGGATATCGCGGCGCCCACCTGCTGATGCAGGCCTTGGAGGATGAAACCGCCAACGGCCCACGCGGCACGACCCGATTTGCTGGCCGGGTGACCAGCGTCGCAGCCGAGGGGGCGAAGCCGGTGAGTATCAGCTTGGCGGAAGAGAAGACCGTCCTGCGCAAGGAGATGGCCCGTCGTCGCCGGCAGGCGATGGAGAGCGCACCGGCGGACCTTGCCGAGCGGCTTGTCGCCAGCTTCAGCGCCGTCACCTTGCCGCTGATGACGGTTGCCTCCGGCTACCTGCCGATCCGCAGCGAGCTCGACCCGCGGCCGCTGATGGCGCACCTTGCCGAGGCTGGCTGGCGCCTCGCCCTGCCGGTGGTTGTCGCCGCCGACAGCCCTCTGCTCTTTCGGGCCTATAGCTTCGGCGATGGCCTGGTGCGGGGCAGCTTCGACACCGAGGTGCCGGCCGAGGACAAGCCGGAGCTTCGTCCGCAGCTGCTTCTGGTGCCGTTGCTGGCATTCGACCGCAGCGGCTATCGCCTGGGCTACGGCGGCGGTTTTTACGATCGTACCCTGTATGAACTGCATAGGCTGCACCATGTCCAAGCGGTCGGAGTAGCCTTTGCCGCGCAAGAGATCGAGCAGGTGCCGAGAGATGACATGGACCATTGTCTGGATTGGATCGTGACGGAACGCGAAGCCATCGCCGTCGACCTCGAAGCGTAAGGAGCACGCCGTGATCAAGCTCCTTTTCTGCGGCGATATCGTCGGACGCCCCGGGCGAGACGCTGTGGTGCGCGAGGTGCCGGCCCTCCGGCGCCAGCTCGGGCTCGACTTCGTCATCGCCAACGGAGAGAACGCGGCCGGCGGCTTCGGCATCACCCGGAAGATCTGCGACGAGCTGCTCGCCGCCGGCGTCGACGCCATCACCGGCGGCAACCATAGCTGGGACCAGCGGGAAGCGGTCGGCTTCATCGATGCCGAGCCGCGCCTATTGCGGCCGATCAACTACCCGTTGGGGACGCCAGGACGCGGCCTCGCCAGCTTTACGCTGCCGGACGGGCGCAAGCTGCTGGTCGTCAGCGTCATGGGCCGGCTGTTCATGGATCCGCTCGACGATCCCTTCGCGGCGCTCGAGAAAGTGCTGGCGCAGCATCGTCTCGGCGCCGGTCTGCACGGCATCGTGGTGGACTTCCATGCCGAGGCGACCAGCGAGAAGATGGCCATCGCGCACCATCTGGATGGCCGCATCTCCTTTCTGGTCGGGACCCACACCCACGTGCCGACGGCCGATGCGCAGATCCTGCCCGGCGGCACGGCCTATCAGACCGATGCCGGGATGTGCGGCAACTACGACTCGGTGATCGGCATGGACAAGGTGGCCCCGATCGCCCGCTTTGCGCGCAAGCTTCCCACCGAGCGGCTCAGCGTCGCCGACGGCGAAGGGACGCTTTGCGGCGTCTATGTCGAGATCGAGGAGCGTAGCGGGCACGCCCAGCGCATCAGCCCGGTCCGGCTCGGGCCTCGGCTGGAGCCGATCATGCCGAGCCCGGCGGCGGTGGAGCGCGCCGAAGCCTAGCGTTTGCCTGAGGACTACTTTCGCAGCGCGACGGACAAGAAGCGGTCAACTTCCTTGTCGAGCACGGCCGTTCGGTGATCGATATCCTGTGCCAGGGCACGCGCGCCTTCGGCCGCTTGGCCGAGAGACGTCTCGCCGTTACCGCTCAGGCTGCTTTCCGCAGCTTTCAGCAAGGCATCCAGAGCCGGCAGGGCATTCTGCGCCGTGAAGTCGGACACCAGCCTTTCCGCCTCGGCAAGCTGGGCGCGCGCTTGCTGCGGGTTGGCGTTCGGCAAGTCCTCCGCGAGGGGAGGAAGATGGACCAGTTCAGCCATAGAACCTCTGCCTTCCGTCACCGGCCCCCGTCGCTTCAGCGGCAAAGGCCGTCGGCGGTCATAGTGGGGCGCATTGCTTAAACTCGCCTTAAGCATCCCTTGAGCCCGCCTGGCGGCGCGGTGGGGCGGGGGCTTTGACGACGCGGGCAAGCTTGCTAGAAGGCGGCACGGCGGTGGCTTATTTACCACCCGCCCGCGATTTCGGTTGATTGATGGAGAGGCCATGGCCGGCCATTCGCAATTTAAGAACATCATGTACCGCAAGGGCGCGCAGGATAAGAAGCGCGCCAAGATCTTCGCGCGCCATTCCCGCGAAATCCTGGTTGCGGCCAAGTCGGGCCTGCCCGAGCCGGACAAGAACCCGAGGCTGCGCGGCGCCATCGCCGCGGCTCGCGCCGACAATATGCCCAAGGACAACATCGAGCGGGCGATCAAGAAGGCGATCGGCGGCGACGACGACACCAACTACGAAGAGATGCGCTACGAGGGCTATGGCCCGGGCGGGGTCGCCATCATCGTCGAGGCGCTGACCGACAATCGCAACCGCACGGCCGCCGAGGTGCGCACGGCCTTCTCGAAGCACGGCGGCACGATGGGCGAGACCAACAGCGTTGCCTTCATGTTTGAGCGGGTTGGGCGCATCGTCTATCCCCGCGACGTGGGCTCCGCCGATGAGGTGTTCGAGGCGGCGGTTGAGGCCGGTGCGATGGACGTGGCGTCCGGCGAGGAGGAGCACGAGATCTTCACCTCCCCGGAAGATCTCTCGGATGCGCGCGACGCCCTGACCGAACGCTTCGGCGATCCGCAGGCGGCAAGCCTGGATTGGCGGCCGAACACGACAACGCCGGTGGACGAGGACGCTGCCGGCACTCTCATCAAGCTGATGGACGTGCTCGACGACAACGACGACGTCCAGCGCGTCGCCGCGAACTTCGAGATCAGCGACGACGTCATGGCCAAGCTGACGGCCTAACGAGCCGCCCGGCCTTGCGCGCGGGCGCCCCGGTGCAGAAAGGCGCGGAATGCGCATAGTGGGACTAGACCCCGGGTTGCGGAAGACCGGCTGGGGTGTGATCGACGCCCGAAACGGGCGCCTGTCCCACGTGGCCAACGGCGTGATCCGGTCGCATACCGACGGCGACTTGGCGGCCCGACTGGTTGAGTTGAAGCGCGGCATCGATCAGGTCATCGCCGACTATGGCCCCAGCCATGCTGCGGTCGAAGAGACGCTGGCCAACAAGAATCCGTCCTCCACGCTCAAGCTCGGCATGGCCCGCGGCGCAGCCTTGCTGGCCGCCGCGCTGGCCGACCTCCCGGTGACCGAATACCTGCCGATGATCGTAAAGAAGTCCGTGGTCGGCACCGGCCATGCCGATAAGCAGCAGGTGGAGACCATGGTCCGCCATCTGCTGCCGGGCTGCGAGATCGCCTCGGCCGATGCGGCCGACGCCTTGGCCGTTGCCATCTGTCATGCCCACAACTTGGAAACCCGTCTTGGCTGGTCCTCCAGCGTCGCAGCGCTCGCCAACGCGGGAGGGCGACGGCGATGATCGGCAAGCTCTCCGGTCTGATCGATAGCGTCGGTCAGGACTCTCTGATTCTCGATGTCGGCGGGGTTGGCTATCTGGTCTTCGCCTCGACGCGCACCTTGGACCGGCTGCCGCCCTCCGGAACGCCTGCTAGCCTCTTGATCGATACGCATGTCCGGGAAGACCACATCCACCTCTACGGCTTCTCCGGTGCGGAAGAGCAGAGCTGGTTCCGCCATCTCTCTTCCGTGCAAGGGGTGGGCGCGCGTATGGCACTGGCCATCCTTTCGGTGCTGCCGCCGGCCGATTTGGCCCAGGCGATCGCCGCCCAGGACCGCACGGCCCTGACCCGGGCCAGCGGTGTCGGACCCAAGATCGCCGGGCGCATCGTCTCGGAGTTGAAGGACAAGGCCGTTCACGTGGCGCTGGCCGCCGGCAATGCCGCGGCACGGCCGGCACAGCCGGCGCCATCGGGAAGCGCAGCGCCGGCTGACGCCGCGCCGGCGCTGGCGGAAGACGCCGTTTCCGCTCTGGTCAATCTCGGCTATGGGCGCAGCGAGGCCTTCTCGGTCGTCTCCAAGGTTCTGCGCGCGAGCGAAGGCGAGCCGCCGCTGGAGGGTCTGATCCGGGAGAGCTTGCGGGAGTTGGCCTCGTGACCCAAAGCGTCGGCGAAGAGCGCTTGGTCGATCCGGCCACGCAAGAGCCCGAGGCAGAAACCTCTCTGCGGCCGCAGCAACTGACGGACTTCGTCGGCCAGGCCCAGCTGCGCGCCAACCTGAGGGTTTTCATCGAAGCGGCACGGGCCCGGCAGGAGCATCTCGACCACGTCCTGTTCCACGGGCCGCCCGGTCTCGGCAAGACCACCCTGGCCCAGATTGTCGCCCGCGAGCTCGGCGTCGGCTTCCGTGCGACCTCGGGACCGGTGATCGCCCGGGCCGGCGATCTGGCTGCGATTCTGACCAACCTGCAGCCGCGCGATGTTCTCTTTATCGACGAGATCCATCGGCTCAACCCGGCCGTCGAGGAGATTCTCTATCCGGCGATGGAGGACTTCGAACTCGACATCATCATCGGCGAGGGGCCGGCAGCGCGCTCCGTCCGCATCGATCTGCCGCCCTTCACCCTGATCGGCGCGACTACCCGCAGCGGCCTGATCACCCGGCCGCTGAGGGAGCGCTTCGGCATTCCCTTACGGCTCAACTTCTATACCCACGAGGAGCTGGCTTCGATCGTTCGCCGGGGCGCCGCCGTTCTGGGCTTCAGCCTCAGCGAAGAAGGTGCCACCGAGATCGCCAAGCGCAGCCGCGGGACGCCGCGTGTCGCCGGGCGCTTGTTGCGGCGGGTTCGGGACTTCTCGGCGGTCGAGGGCCAAGGGCTGGTGGATGCGGCCAGCGCCGACCGCGCTCTCTTGCGCTTGGAGGTCGATCGCCTCGGCATGGATGCGATGGACCGTCGCTACCTGCTCTGTATCGCAGAGCACTACGGCGGTGGTCCCGTCGGCGCGGAAACCATCGCCGCCGCGCTCTCCGAGCAGCGGGATGTGATCGAAGAGGTGATCGAGCCTTATCTGCTGCAGCAGGGGCTCATCCAGCGCACGCCGCGCGGCCGCATGCTGACAGCCGGCGCCTTCCGCCACCTCGGCCTGGAGCCACCGGCCGGTCCGGGCCAGCTCGACCTGCTCGGGCCGGACGGCGCGGGGGAAGATGATCCCGGGCCCTCGACTGCATGACGTCGGAGGGTGACAGCCAATACCATGGCACAGCCGGGTCGGGTTGGCTGGAGGGCGACAACCATATCTTTCCGGTTCGCGTCTACTATGAGGACAGCGAT
>JANQIA010000505.1 GCA_028282405.1 Rhodovibrionaceae bacterium | reverse complement strand
GATCGCGGCCGTCAAAGTCGTCTTGCCGTGATCGACGTGACCGATCGTCCCAATGTTGCAGTGCGGCTTCGTCCGCTCAAACTTCGCCTTCGCCATCGCTTGTTGTCCTTACTTCCTGACGTTCCTTGTTGACCCTAAAGCCCCGGGCTTGCGGCTCAGCCAGCCAGCTTGGCCTTGACCTCTTCGGCCACCGACTGAGGCACTTTCTCGTAGTGATCGAAGTGCATGGTGTACTGCGCACGCCCCTGGCTCATGGAGCGCAGCGTGTTGACGTAACCGAACATGTTGGCCAGCGGCACCATGGCGGTGATGACCTTGGCATTGCCGCGGTCTTCCATGCCGCTGGGAATGCCGCGGCGGCTTTGGATGTCGCCCAGGATGTCGCCCATGTACTCTTCCGGGGTCACCACCTCGACCCGCATCATCGGCTCGAGTAGCACCGGCGCCGCTTTCGGCATGCCTTCGCGGAAGGCACCGCGGGCGGCGATCTCGAAGGCCAGGACGCTGGAGTCCACGTCGTGCGACTGGCCGTCAATCAGGCGCACCTTGTAGTCGATCACCGGGAAGCCGGCGACCACGCCCGAGTCGTTGGAGGCGACCAGGCCCTTCTCGACGCCCGGCACGTACTCGCGCGGCACGGAGCCGCCGACGATGCCGTTCTCGAAGACGAAGCCTTCGCCGGGCTCAAGCGGCTCGATCGCCAGCTTGACCTTGGCGAACTGACCGGAGCCACCGGTCTGCTTCTTGTGGGTGTAGTCAACCTCGACCGGCCGCGTGATGGTCTCGCGATAGGCGACCTGCGGCGCGCCGACGTTGGCGTCCACCTTGAACTCGCGGCGCATGCGGTCGACGATGATCTCCAGGTGGAGCTCGCCCATGCCCTTGATCACGGTCTGGCCGCTCTCTGAATCGGAGGAGACCCGGAAGGAGGGATCCTCCTGCGCCAGGCGCGAGAGGGCCACGCCCATCTTCTCCTGGTCGCCCTTGGTCTTGGGCTCGACGGCCACCTCGATGACCGGATCGGGAAAGTCCATACGCTCCAGGATGACCGGCTTGACCGGGTCGCAGAGCGTGTCACCCGTCGTGGTTTCCTTAAGACCGGCGACGGCAACAATGTCGCCCGCCATGGCCTCTTCCACGTCCTCGCGGTGGTTGGCGTGCATCAGCAACATGCGGCCGATGCGCTCGCGCTTATCCTTCACAGAGTTGAGAACCGACGTGCCTTTTGCGAACTTGCCGGAGTAGATGCGCACGAAGGTCAGCGAGCCGACAAAGGGATCGGTCATGATCTTGAAGGCCAGAGCCGAAGCCGGCTCGTCGTCGGAGGACTTGCGCACCATCTCCTCGTCGGTGCCCGGCTTGACGCCGCGGATGGCCGGCACGTCGAGGGGGCTGGGCAGAAAGTCGACGACGGCATCAAGCAGCGGCTGCACACCCTTGTTCTTGAAGGCGCTGCCGCAAAGCACCGGCACGAAAGCGAGGCCCGTGGTGCCCTTGCGGATGCAGGCCTTGAGCGTCTCCTCATTGGGCTCGTTGCCCTCGAGGTAGGCCTCCATGGCCTCATCGTCCTGCTCGACCGCCAGCTCGATCAGCTTCTCGCGGTACTCGGCCGCCCGCTCCTGCAGATCCTCTGGGATATCCGTGTACTCGAACTCGGCGCCAAGCGACTCGTCCTTCCAGATGATCGCCTTCATCTTGAGGAGGTCGACGACACCGCGGAAGTCCGACTCGGAGCCAATCGGCAGCTGGGTCACCAGCGGCACGGCGCCCAAGCGGTCGATGATCATGTCGACGCAGCGATAGAAGTCGGCGCCCATACGATCCATCTTGTTGATGAAGCACATGCGCGGCACGGCGTACTTGTCGGCCTGACGCCAAACGGTCTCGGACTGCGGCTCGACGCCAGCAACCGAGTCGAAGACGGCGACGGCACCATCGAGCACCCGCAGCGACCGCTCCACCTCGATGGTGAAGTCCACGTGGCCCGGCGTATCGATAATGTTGATCCGCTTGCCGTTCCAAAAGCAGGTGGTCGCGGCCGACGTAATGGTAATGCCGCGCTCTTGCTCCTGCTCCATCCAGTCCATGGTGGCGCCGCCGTCATGGACTTCACCGATCTTGTGGGACCGGCCCGTGTAATACAGGACTCGCTCCGTCGTGGTGGTC
>JANQIA010000495.1 GCA_028282405.1 Rhodovibrionaceae bacterium | reverse complement strand
GTCGCCTGGCTGGTCTTTTGCGCGAGAGACTTCACCTCGCTGGCGACCACGGCGAAGCCCTTGCCGGCATCGCCGGCGCGCGCCGCCTCGATGGTGGCGTTCAGCGCCAGCAGGTTGGTCTGATCGGCGATGTCGTTGATGACGTCGGTGATCTGGCCGATGCCCTCCGCCGTCTCGACCAGCGAGGCGACCAGGTCCTTCGACTGCTGCGCCTCGCCGACCGCCTCGCTGGAGATGGCCGAAGCTTCCGAGATGCGGGCGGAGATCTCGTTGATCGAGGCGGACATTTCTTCCGCAGCCGAGGAGACGGAGTTGGCCTGCTGCGAGGCCTGATCGGCCAGGGCCCGCAGCTCGCCGGCCGAGCCGTCCATCTGCCGGGCGGTTTCGGTCATGCCGTCGACGACCTCGGTGACGTTTTCCGCCAGCCGGACGTTCTCGGTGATGATCGACCAGGTGACCATGGGGCCGAGATAGCTGCCGTCGGCATCGCTGATGGCGGAGACATTGAGGCTCAGCACCTCCGGCCCAACCCGGATTTGCGCGTTGTGCGGCAGGTTGGTCGGGTCGCTCAGCAGCTTGCGCTGATGGCCCGGGTTCTTGTGGAAGACATCGATGGTCTCGCCGAGCAGGGCGCCGGCCGTGATCGGCAGATGCTCTTCGATGCCCTTCAGCGTGGTGAGGCTGGTCTCGTTGGCATAGTTGATGCGGAAGTCCTGGAGGTCGCAGGTCATGACGTTGATCGGCATCTTGTCGACCATCTCCAAGAGGCGCTTGGTGTCCTGTTCGGCCTGCACCTCCTTGGTCACCACGTTCCAGGCCAGCATGGGATAGAGATAGCGCCCGCCGGTGTCGAAGACCGGCCGGATATCGAGGTCGAGGACTTCGCCGGCAATGTGGATGCGGGCCTGGTGGGGCAGATTCTTGGGGTTCTTGAGCAGGTCGCGCTGATGCTGCGGCCGCTTGTGGAAGATGTCGATCGAGGTTCCCACCATGTCTTCCGCCTTCATGTTCAAGGCATGCTCGATCGACTTGAGCAGCTCGATCGACTTGGCGTTGGCGTAGTCGATCGTGAAGTTCTCCAGCTCGCAGGTCATGATTGCCAGCGGCATATCGTCGACCATCTGCTTGAAACTGTTGTCGCTGCGTTTGGCGTCCCGGGCGAACTTCTTGATCATTGGCATTCCCTTCAGGTCAGCCGCCTCTGTCGGCGGTCCACATCCTTAAGTGCCTTGGCGCGCTGTGCGCTCTAGTAAAAAGCGGATGCTGATGGTGGAATGCTAGATAAAACTACCTAATTATATGTAAAACGCAAAGAAAGCACGGGAATATACTTGAATTCGCCCAGCTTGTGCGGATCTTATCGGCTATAGACCGCATATTTCTTGCCGCTTTTAGTTTACTTCAGCAAGACAAGAGGATTGAATATACGACCAGCGCGATAGGCTTTATTTTTTTGTGCCGAAAGAAACCTGATCCGAGGGGCTCGGGACGCCGTATTTCACGGTTCCACGATGGATATGACCCAACCAGGAAGGGATCGGGACAATGGAAAATCACACGCACAACGCTTCAAGTCTGGACACCGCGCTGAGCGGCGTACAAGGCTCTAGCGAGCGGCTTCACGCACAGATCGAGATTTACAAAGAAGCACTCGATCGGCTGACGACCAGCCCCTTCGTCGCCAAGATGCGGGCGCTGCAGGACAGCATTCTCTAAGCTCTGGCGTCCGTTCGCGGCTTACCCGCGCTTGCGGACGAGCACTGCGCAAATGCGGTGCTCGACCGCCAGCGGGTCCGCGGGGAAGCGCTCGGCGAGAAGCGCCTGGTGCGCGGCATCGAAGGCGCTCACCTTCTCCGGCGTGAGCGAGGCGCCGACCCCGGCCGAGGCACGGACGCGTCCGCGCCAGGCCTCGTGGCTGTAGGCGATGGGCTCGACGTAGGCGAAGGCGCTTTCGACGGTAAAGCCGTGGTGCAGCAGCTCCCAGCCCCAATTGGGATCGAAGCCATAGCTGGAACCTTTGGCCCAGGCCGGGTTGTGCTCGGCGATCAGCTCCACCGAGGTTTCGAGCACGCTGCCCGGCGTGGTGTGCCAGTCCATAGCGGCGATCAGGAGCTGGCCGCCGGGCTTGAGCACGCGGGCGCATTCGTCTGCGGCACGCGGCCGGTCGAACCAGTGCCAGCAGGTCGCCGCCGAGACCGCGTCGAAGGCGGCGTCGGGCATGTCGGTGGCTTCCGCCCCGCGCTGCTGGAACTCCAGCGCCAGGCCGCGGGCCTCGGCGCGGCGCTTGGCCTGCTCCAGCATCTCCGGCGCAGGGTCCAGGCCGACGACCCGGTTGCCGCGTTCGGCGAAGGCCAGCGCCAGGGCGCCGGTGCCGGTGCCGAGATCGAGCACCGCCTGATCGCCGTCGGCGAAGCCGAGCGCGGCCAGCCGCTCGAAAAAGCTCTCCGGAAAGCCGGCGCGATAGCGGGCGTAGTCCTCGGCCGTCAGGCCGAACGCGACCTCCATTGCATCACCTCGTGACTGGTTCCTCGGCGTCTCTGCGCTATCTACTCGATTGACCCGTAAACCGACAAAGGCGTCCTCGACATGCTCCGCATGCTTGTATTGGCCGTAGGCTTGGTCTTCGCCTCAAGCGCGCTGGCCGCGAACAGCGCCCACGACTTCAGCTTCACCTCGATCGAGGGAGAGCCGCTGCCGATGGAGAGCTTCGAAGGACGCCCGGTGCTGCTGGTCAACACCGCCTCCTTCTGCGGCTTCACCTATCAGTACGAGGCCCTGCAGGCACTCTGGGAGCGTTATCGCGACGACGGCCTGGTGGTGCTCGGCGTGCCCTCGCAGGATTTCGGGCGCCAAGAGTACGGCAGCGAGGGTGAGATCAAGGCGTTCTGCGAGCTGACCTACGGGATCGAGTTTCCCATGACGAGCTTGGAGACGGTGAAGGGAGACGGCGCCCACCCGCTCTATCGCTGGATCGCCGGAGAGCTGGGCGCACAGCGCGGCACCCCGCGCTGGAACTTCCACAAGTTCCTGCTCTCGCCCGAGGGCGAGGTGGTCGGCGCCTGGTCGTCCCGGGTGGAGCCGGGGGCGCAGGAGATCACGGCAGAGATCGAAGCGCTCTTGGCTCAGCGCTAGCGGAGGCCTCAGGCGCCGTCAGAACTCGCGCGAGATAGCGATGGAAGTCGTGTAGCTCGCGCTCCAGCCAGCTCAGCCGCCCCGGCGTGGCCAGAGGGGCGGCGCTGTTGGCATAGATCGCCTCGACCACGTGGCGGTCCTCTTCGTTGACCCGGTCGAAGAAGTCGACCATCTCCGCCAGGGCCGCCGTCCTGTCCTCCAGCCCCGCATAGACCTCCGGCGCCAAGGCCGCGCCGAAGCGCACCTCGACCTCGCCGACCGAGCGGGGGTTGAGCGAGAGGTACCAGAGATGGTCCGGCGCCAGCACGTACATGTGGCTGGGAAAGACCGTCGGCATCACCGTGGTGCGGCGCCAGTCCCCCTCCAGGACGTCGTTGTCGGCATGGGCCAGGCCGTAGGTCGCGTCCGCGTTCTTGGGAAAGGTCTGATAGGTGAAGGCCTCGTAGCGGTCTTCGGGAAAGCGCGTGTCCTTGGTCGGGAACCAGGCGCCGACCGTCTTGGCGTGGGAAACCGGGAGGTGATAGCCCTCCATGAAGTTCTCGGTCAGCACCTTCCAGTTGGTCTGCCAGACGTGATCCTGCATCACCACCGGCACGTAATCGGCCATGCGGTAGCGGTCGACCACCGCTTCGAGGGGGGCGAGCTGGTCCGCCAGGCCGGGCGCCTCCGGGTCGAGGGAGGCGTAGAGCCAGCCCTGCCAGACCTCGCAGGACAGCTCGGCGAGGCGCACCTCGTCGGTCGCGAAGTCCGGCGTTTCCTTCATGAAGGGCGCGCGGAGCAGGCGTCCGTCCAGGTCGTAGGTCCAGGCGTGGTAGGGGCAGACGATGTGCCGGCATTGGCCCTTGCCGTCCAACAGGCGCATCATGCGGTGGCGGCAGACGTTGGCGAAGCAGCGGACGCTGCCGTCCCGACCGCGCAGGGCAAAGACCGGCTGCTCGCCGATGGTGAAGGTGAGGTAGTCGCCCGTCTCTGGGATGTCGGCGGAACGCCCCAGGCAGACCCAGCCGCGATGGAACAGCCGCTCACGCTCCAGCGCCAGGAGCTCCGGCGCGCGATAGACAGCGGGCGGCAGCGCGCTGGCCTGCGCGAGGGGGCTCTCGGCGGCCCGCTCGAGCGCGGACAGGAGGTCTGGTAGGGCGTGCGTCATCATGTGGAAGAGCACACCGGCTTTCGGGCCACGTCAAGCACCGGACTTGGCGCGGCCAGGTGTCTGCCATGCGCGCGGAGCCCCTTGGCAAATGCTACACAAAGATGCGACCGCTACCCATGTCGCCGATAGACAAGCGTCGGGCCGAAACGCCGGTAAAGGGGCAAGGATCAGTGCCAGGAGCTTCGAAGGTTAGCCCATGAGCGAGCAGGGACGCGGCGCACGGCCGCGGCGGCGCAGCCGCGGGCGCCGGACCATCGATCACAGCGTGCCCTCGCCTTGCATCGCCGTGTGCACCATCGACGATGCCAACGGCCAATGCCTCGGCTGCCATCGGACCATCGACGAGATCCGGGACTGGCCCATCCTGTCGCGCGAGGAGAAGCTGGCCGTGCTGGATCTCTTAGTGGAGAGACGCGGCGACGGCACCGCCTCATGACCGTCTCATGAGCAGCGTGCGGGCCGACGGCTCGGTGTCGCCCAGCCACGGCCTGACTCTCGGCACCGCCGTGCTGCTGGTCACCCTGACCTTTTTCTGGGGCATCAACTGGCCGGCCTTGAAGCTCGCCGTCAGCGTCGCGCCGGTGCTCGATTTCCGCATGATTTGCCTGGCGGTCGGCGGCATCGGCCTGCTGTGCATTTCTGCTCTCGGCCGCCAGCCGACCCTGATCGCCCGCGCCGCCCTGCCCGGGCTGCTGCTCTGCGCCCTCTTCAACGTCGTGGGCTGGCACGTCTTCTCCGGCTTCGGGGTGCTCAATCTGGACTCCGGGCGCGCCGCCATCATCGCCTTCACCATGCCGGTCTGGGCCTCGCTGCAAGCCACCTGGCTGCTCGGCGAACGGCTGACCTGGCCGCGGGTGGTCGCGCTGCTGCTCGGCATGGCCGGCCTCGCTCTTCTGATGGGCGGCGACCTCTCGGCGGTGCAGGAGACGCCGATCGGCGCGCTCTGCATGCTCGGCGCGGCGATCACCTGGGGCACCGGCACCGTGCTGCTCAAGCGCTTCCAGTGGGACATCTCGACCTCGGCCCTGGCCGGCTGGCAGCTCCTCTGCGGCTTCGTCGCGGTCACCTTCCTGCAGCTTTTCATCGACCAGGGCCGCGGCTGGAACCTGGAGGCCAGCGTGCTGCAATGGGGTGGCCTGATCTATGGCGCCACCGTGCCCATGCTCTATTGCCACTGGGCCTGGTTCACCCTGGTGCGGGTGCTGCCGGCGGGCATCGCCGCCATCTCGACCCTGGCCATTCCGGTGATCGGCGTGCTGTCGGGCGCGCTCATCCTGGGCGAGGTGGTCGGCCTGTGGGAAGTTGCCGCACTCATGCTGGTCTGCGCCGCGCTTGCCTTCGTCTTCTTCGGCAACAGGTTGGAGCAGGCGGTGCGGCGCTAGGCCGTTTCGCGCGAAAATCGGCGGGCGCTAAGCCTTTCTTCGCGTCTGGCCGGCTCAATGGGCGGTTCGTTGACAGCTTTTTCGCAGCGCAATAGAACCGAAGTACAGCGCCGTGCGGGCGATTCGCCGCGCCAACAGCGGCCGCGGCGCTGAATGAAGATGACGGAGCAGATGCGATGGCAGCCGGCAACAGGCCCCTTTCCCCTCACCTTCAGGTCTACCGCCCGCAGCTCACCTCCATGCTCTCGATCCTGCACCGCATCACCGGCGTTGCGCTGGCGGTCGGGACCTTGCTGCTGGTCTATTGGCTGGCCGCGGCGGCCGGCGGACCTGAGAGCTATGCCGCGGCGCAGGGCTTCATCGGCTCCGTCTTCGGCCAGCTCTTGCTGTTCGGCTGGACCGTCGCGCTGTTCTACCACCTGGCTAACGGCATCCGGCACCTCTTCTGGGACGCCGGCTACGGCTTCGAGCTGCCCACGGTCTACCGCAGCGGCCAGGCCGTCGTCGCGGCCACGGCGGTGCTCACCGTCGTCTGCTGGATCGCCGCCTATACCGTGCTCTGAGGACTGAGAGATGTCATTCCGTACTCCCCTCGGCCGTGTACGCGGCCTCGGCTCCGCCAAGGACGGCACCGGCCACTGGTGGATGCAGCGCCTGACCGCCCTGGCGCTGGTGCCCATCACCGTCTGGTTCGTCGTCTCGGTGATCGGCATGGCCGGCGCGTCCTACGAGGAGTTCAGCGCCTGGCTGGCCAATCCGCTGGTCGCCGGGCTGTTCCTCATCCTGATCGCTGCGACTTTCTACCACGCCGTTCTGGGCTTGCAGGTCGTGGTGGAGGACTACCTGCATAACGAGGGGATGAAGATCGCCACCCTGCTGGTGATCAAGGCGGCTGCCGTGCTGCTCGGGCTCACGGCGGCGCTCTCCGTGCTACGATTGCTGTTCGCGTGACCAACGCCAAGGACGCACCATGACCCAGGCATACGAGAAGATCGACCACAACTACGACGTGGTGGTGGTGGGCGCCGGCGGCGCCGGCTTGCGCGCCACCTTGGAATTGGCGCAAGCCGGTCTGAAGGTCGCCTGCATCTCCAAGGTCTTCCCGACCCGCAGCCATACGGTGGCGGCGCAGGGCGGCATTTCCGCCGCGCTGGGCAACATGGGCGAGGACGACTGGCGCTGGCACATGTACGACACGGTCAAGGGCTCCGACTGGCTCGGCGACCAGGACGCCATCGAGTACATGGTCAAGGAGGCCATTCCG
>JANQIA010000518.1 GCA_028282405.1 Rhodovibrionaceae bacterium | reverse complement strand
TTCTTGCGCTCGACGCGCTAGCCTCTAGACTGTCCGAAGAGGCCTTGCCGCCAGACCTGCGTTAAGTCTGTGGCGTCGGCCGGGGGGCATTGCCTTAGTCGGGCATTAGTATCTATCGTGTGTAGTGGACGATCGGTTGCACGGCGGCCGAGCGTTCATTCCTTGCAACAACCAATGGAGACGTATCCATACCTAGACCTCCTATCGCGCAGCCGCCGACCAAAGACGGTCCGCGGGTCAATCAGGACATCAGAGTGCGCCAAGTGCGCCTGATCGGCGCCGACGGTGACAACGTCGGCTTGGTGTCCATCGAAGAGGCGCTCGACCGGGCGAAAGACGACGGCCTGGACCTCGTCGAGATCTCGCCCAACGCCGATCCGCCCGTTTGCAAGATTCTCGACTTCGGCAAGTACAAGTACGAAGCCGCGAAGAAGGCCAACGAAGCCCGCAAGAAGCAGAAGACCATCGACGTCAAAGAGATCAAGATGCGCCCGAACATCGACGCGCACGACTATGACGTGAAGATGCGGTCTATCAAAAAATTCCTCGGAGAAGGCGACAAGGTGAAGGTCACCATGCGGTTCCGCGGGCGCGAGATGGCGCACCAGGAGCTGGGCCTCGCCGTGCTCGACCGCGTGCGCGAGCAGTTCGACGAGGATGCCAAGGTCGAGGCCATGCCGCGCCTGGAAGGCCGGCAGATGACCATGGTGATGGCCCCCAAGTGAGCATCGCGTGACCGTCACGTGATCGCCACTTGATCGGCGCTTTGCGGTTCTTCACAGTGCTCGGGTAAGACGACGGCCGGCCGCCGTGCGCAACAGCGGCCGTGCCGATGACTCCACCGATCCAGCACACGGGCCGCCGTGAGACAGTCCAGGCTTCCCAGCGAACTCGAGCTCGCCGGACGGGCGGTGCCGCTGTCCTACCGGCGCAGCCGGCAGGCGCGGCGCCTGACCCTGCGCCTCGACCCCAAGCACGAGGTCATTTCGCTGACCGCGCCGCAGGGCCTGGCGACCCGCGAGGTGCTGGCTTTTCTCGACAGCCACCTGGACTGGCTGGAGGAACGGGTGCAGGCCCTGCCGCCGCGCATCCCCTTCGCCGTCGGCAGCCTGCTGCCCATCCTCGATCAGCCCCACCGTGTGGCTCTGGACGATGGCGCGCGTAGGGGCGTTTGGTTGAGCCCGGGACGGCTCTGGGTCTCCGGCCAGCCGGAGCATCACAGCCGCCGCATCGAGGACTTCCTCAAGGCAGAGGCGCGCCGCAGCATCAGCGCCTGCGCCCGCGAGAAGGCGGGCGGCCTGCCGCGCCGGGCCAAAACGCTGAGCCGCATCAGCGTGCGCGACACCCGCTCGCGCTGGGGGAGCTGCAGCTCCACCGGCCAGCTCAATTTCTCCTGGCGCCTGCTGCTCGCCCCCGAAGCGGCCTTCGACTACGTGGTGGCCCACGAAGTCGCCCATCTGGCCTACCCCGACCACAGCGCCACCTTCTGGGCGCTCTGCGAGGCGCTCTCCGACGACATGGAGTCCGGGCGCGAGTGGCTGCGCCAACGCGGCGCGCAGCTCTTTCGGTATGGGAGTTAGGGCAGGCGCTGGCGGTCTTTTTCAGGCCGTGAGTCCTGACCGCGCCGCCCCTCCGCTCGTCATCCCGGACGCGGGCTTCGCGTCAGCGAAGGCCGTGAGCCGGGATCCATGGAGATGCTTGGCGCAGGCCGAGGGATACCTTCGGCAACTCTCTACGCGAGCCCCGGATGTCGCCTCTTGCGAGGCTCCTCCGGGGTGACGATGGAAAGTAAAAGCGCCCGCCCGAGCCACACCACAACCTGTCATGCTTGGGCGAGGCCCGCGGGGCCGTCAGGCCCAGGGCCGAGTTCCGAGCATCCACGGATAGGCTTGGCACGGGCTGAAGAGTGGATCCTCGGGCCTTCGCCGCGCCGAAGGGCTTCGGCCCGCAGGCGGGACGCACCGCTACGCGGCGCGCCCAAGGATGACAGTCGGGGGTGCGTCGACGCCAGCGACAAGCTCATCTTGTCATCCCGGCCTTGAGCCGGGATCCATGGCAGATGTACGCGCGAAATCCGCCAGCCTGGTGCAGGCTGAGAAATGGACCCCGGCTCGCGGGCTTCGCCCTTGGCCGGGGTGACAGGCGGAGCAAGCGCGCCGTGTTGTTTTGTTGGGCGCCTAACGGCGCTGCACTGTTCCATCCCGGCGCGCCTCCGAAAGAAGACAACGAACCCCTCTAGCGCCGGCGCGCCCAACAAAGACTCCGGCGCCCCAGAAAATCCCCCTACAACCCCCGGCTCGCTTCCTGGCGCAGCAGCTTCTCCTTGCGCGGCAGGCCCCAGCGGTAGCCACCGAGGTGGCCGTCCGAGCGCACCGCGCGGTGGCAGGGAATGAGCAGCGAGACCGGGTTGCGGCCGCAGGCGCTGCCCACGGCGCGCTGCGCCTGGCCGAGGCCCAGCGCTTCGGCGATCTCCGAATAGCTCTTGGTCTCGCCGGCCGGGATGGCCAGCAGCTCTTCCCAGACCCTGCGCTGGAAGGCGGTGGCCTGCACGTCGAGCGGCAGGTCCACGTGGGGCATGGTCCCGTCGAGATAGTCGACCACCGCCGCCAGCGCCGCTTCGACCGCCATCTGGTCACGCTCGATAGAGTCCGCGGCCGGGAACTCCTGCCGCAGCTCGCCCTCGATCTCGGCATCCTCCTCACCCAGGGCGACGAAGCAGATGCCGCGCCCGGTGGCCGCCACCAATAGGCGGCCGAGCGGCGAGTCGGTCAGGCCGTAGACGATGCGGGCGCCCTTGCCGCCCTTGGCGTAGGTCGCCGGCGTCATGCCGAAGCGGCGGGCGGCGTTCTCGTAGACCCGGCTGGAGGAGCCGTAGCCGGCGCCGTAGGTCGCCTCCGCCACCCGGCCGTGGCTCTTCAGCTCCTCGCGAAACAGTCTGCCGCGACGCTCGGCGGCGTAGGCTTTGGGGGTGACGCCGGTCACCCGCTTGAAGAGCTTCTGCAGGTGCCAGGAGCTGACACCCAACCGGTCGGCGAGATCGGTCAGGGTGAGGCCCTCGCCCTCCTGAGCATCGATGATCTCGCAGGCCTGGGTCACCAGATCGAGCTGCTGCCGGCTGGCCTGCGGCGCATCGCTGTCGCGCTTCGGTGCCTGCCCGTTTTCCATATCCATGGCTTGTAACATCTTGCGTGCCCTCGCTTGCAGCTCTGTTTCACACTCTCTGCAAGGAATGTGGCACGCGCCCCGGGCGGCCTCTATCCGCTTCTTGCACCCGCGATTTGTACCAGGCCGCGATGAGTTTCACGCATCGCTGCTCGGTATCAGGCCCCAAATCCGCGGACGACCCCTAGCCGTCGATCACGGCCTTGACCCGCTCGGCGACCTCTTCGGAGGTCGCATCGTGGGAGAAGTGGGTGACGTAGTAGCTGTCGGGGCCGATCAGATAGAGATAGGTCGAATGGTCGACCAGGTAGTAGGTCGCCGCCTCGGACTCGACCTTCTGATAGTAGATTCGATAGTTCTTGGCGGCTTCGGCGACCTGCTCCGGCGTGCCGGTCAGGCCGACCATGCGCGGGTGGAAGTGCGTCACGTAGTCGGCCATGGCCTCGACCGTATCACGCTCAGGGTCGACCGAGACGAAGATCGGGGTCACGGCCTTGGCGACGTCCGGGTCCTGCTCCTCGAGCCGGTCCATGGCGGCGGTCACCACCTGCAGCGCGGCAGGGCAGAAGTCGGGACAGTAGGTGAAGCCGAAGTACATCAGGGTGTAGCCGCCGGCGAAGTCGGCTTCCGTCACCTGGCGGCCGGTATGGTCGGTCAGATTGAACGCGCCGCCGATGTCGACCCGGGTCTGCTCGCTTTCCTGGAAGGCGCCGCTCATCACGTCGCCGGAGCCGAGCTGGCCGTACATCCAGAAGCCGAAGCCGATCAGCAGCACGAAAACGCCCGCGGCGAGCGCGATCAGGGCGCGGTTCAAGGCACGATCCTGCACGGTACGGCTCCTTCGTTCACCAAGTCAGAGCAACTGTAGATAAGACCATGGCATTCCCATGGCCATGAGGCGGGGCGCCGCATCACCAACTGTCATCCCGGCCAAGGGCGAAGCCCGCGAGTTCGGGCTCGCGCAGCGAGTTGCCGAAGGCATCTATCGGCAAGCGCGGAGCTTGTGGCTGGACCCCGGATCGCTTGCGCGTCCGGGGTGACAATCTGTGGTGCGGCGGCATTCGAGATCCTTCTCACGGCGGCGGGACACCCACCAACTGTCATGGTCGGACTTGATCCGACCATCCATTCCTTCGCCCGCGCCGAGCCCATCCATGCCTTCGGCAACTCGCTGCGCGAGCCCTCGTGTCAAGCACGAGGGTGACAGTCTGAGGGGCTACGCCGTCTGCAGCAGAGGGACCGACTTGGCGTCCACACCTATTGCTGCAGCTGCGGCAGGTCCCGATACAGATCGAGCGCCTCAGGGTTGGCCAGGGCCTCCTTGTTCTTGATCGGGCGGCCGTGAACCGTGTCGCGCACCGCGAGCTCGACGATCTTGCCCGACTTGGTGCGCGGGATGTCGCCCACTTGCACCACGCGCGCCGGCACGTGCCGCGGCGTGCAGCCGCTCTTGACCTGCTGCTTGATGCGGCGCTCCAGCTCTTCGTCGAGGCTGACACCGGGCCGGAGGCGCACGAAGAGCACCACCCGCACGTCGCCCTGCCAGTCCTGGCCGATGACCAGGGACTCCTCCACCTCGTCGAGCTGTTCGACCTGGCGGTAGATCTCCGCTGTCCCGATACGCACGCCGCCGGGGTTCAAGGTGGCGTCCGAGCGCCCGTAGACGATGACCCCGCCGTGCTCGGTCAGCTCCACGTAGTCGCCGTGGTGCCAGATGCCGGGATAGCGCTCGAAATAGGCGGCGCGGTAGCGGGCGCCATCGGCATCGTTCCAAAAGGCGATGGGCATGCACGGAAAGGGCTTCACGCAGACCAGTTCCCCCTTCTCGCCCACCACCGGATGGCCTTCGTCGTCCCAGACCTCGACCGCCATGCCGAGCCCGCGCTTCTGAATCTCGCCGCGCCAGACCGGGCCGATGGGATTGCCCAGCATGAAGCAGGAGACGATGTCGGTGCCGCCGGCGATGGAGGAGAGGCAGATATCGTCCTTGATGTGGCGGTAGACGTAGTCGAAGCCCTCCGGCACCAAGGGCGAGCCGGTCGAGGCCATGACCCGCAGGTCGGGGAGATCGTGTCCCGCCTTGGCGTCGAAGCCGGCCTTGTTGAGCGCGTCGATGTACTTGGCCGAGGTGCCGAAGAGGGTCATGCCCTCGGCCTGGGCGAAGTCGAACAGCACCTCCGGCCCCGGTGCGAAGGGCGAGCCGTCGTAGAGCAGCAGGGTCGCCTCGCTGGCCAGACCGCTGACCAGCCAGTTCCACATCATCCAGCCGCAGGTGGTGAAGTAGAAGACGCGGTCCCCCGGCTTCACGTCCGACTGAAGCTGATGCTCCTTGAGATGCTGCAGCAGGGTGCCGCCGACCCCGTGCACGATGCACTTGGGCTTCCCGGTCGTGCCCGAGGAATACATGATGTAGAGTGGGCGGTTGAAGGGCTGCCGGGTGTAGGCGACCTCCTTGGCCTCGAAGGGCGCGATGAAATCTGCCCAGCCGACGGCGCCGGCCGGATAGGCGGCCGGGTCGGCATCGATCAGCGGCGCCACGACGGTCTTCTTGACGCTGGGTAGATCGGCCAGGAACTCGGCGGTGCGCCCCAGCGTCTCGATGACCTTGCCGTTGTAGAAATAGCCGTCCGGGCAGAACAGCACCTTGGGCTCGATCTGGCCGAAGCGGTCGAGCACGCCCTGGACCCCGAAGTCCGGCGAGCAGGAAGACCAGATGGCGCCCAGCGAGGTTGCCGCCAGCATGGCGATCACCGTCTCCGGCATGTTCGGCATATAGCCCGCGACCCGGTCGCCCGGCCCCACCCCCTCGGCGGCCAACGCCTGCTGCAGGCGGGAAACCTGGTCGGTGAGCTCCCGCCAGGTCATGCGGCGCTTCACCTTGTCCTCGGCCCAGAAGACGATGGCTTCGCTGTCGTCGCGGCGGCGCAGCAGGTTCTCGGCGAAATTCACCTGCGCCTCTGGGAAGAACTGGGCGCCCGGCATCTTCTTCTGGTCGGCCAGCGCCACATCGCCGGGGCCGTCGCCGATCACGCCGCAGAAGTCCCAGATCGCGCGCCAGAAGGCCTCGGGCTGGCCGATCGACCAGTCGTAGAGCGCGTCGTAGCCGTCGAAGCTCATGTCCTGCTGCGCCCCGACCTGCTGCATGAAGCGGGTCAGGTTCGTCGCGGCGATGCGCTCCGGCGAAGGGCTCCATAGCGGGCTTTCCGGCATTCCAACCTCCCTGTCTGCACTTTTTGCGCAGACTAGGTTGGCCGGACGCGGCGAGGCAAGGCGGGACGGCGCCTCTGCAGGGCCTTAAGCCCCGCTGGGCGACTCTTCCCTGCGCTGGGACGCCATCGCGCCCCCGAACACCGTCAGGAAGCCAAGCACCGCGGCGCCGAACGAGAAGGCGGCGGCCAGGCCGAACATGTAGGGCCAGGCAAAGCCCGCCGCGAGGCCGGCCAGCACCGCGCCGAGCGCGCCGATGCCGTCGAGCAGCGCGAAGGCCAGGCCCAGCGTCGTCCCTTCGCTGTGGCCGCTGTGATCGACGGCGCTGGCGAGAACGGCGGCGCGGATCGCATCCAGCGCGGCGACCGCGACCACCATCGCTGCGATCATGATCCAGAGCGCAGGCTGGAACACCATCAATGCGATCGCGAGTGCCGCGGTGAGATTGCCGAACACCAGGACCGGGCGGCGTCCGGCGATGTCGGAGATCTTGCCGACCCAAGGCTGCGCCAGCGCACCGACGATCAGCATGGCCGAGAAGGCGATGCCGGCCTCCATCGGCCCGAAGCCGTGCCGATCCGCGAGATAGAAGGGGATCATGCTCAGCAGCGCCATCAGGGCCATGTTGTAGAGGCAGATCATCGCCACCATGCGGAGGCCGTTGCCGTTCCGCCACAGCTTCAGCAGGCCGAGGATGTTGCTCTTGCTGACCGACTTCTTCTCGACCCGCGGCACCGCGCGCGCCACCCAGAAGAAGCAGAGGCCCATCAGCGCGGTGGGAAGCGCCGAGATCGCCAGCGCCTCGCGCCAGTCGACGTAGGCGAGCAGAAAGCCGACGGCGAGCGGCGCCAGCACCTCGGCCAGCGAGCCGCCGATGGCGTGAATGCCCAGGACGTGCGCGCGCCGCTCCTTGTTGTCGCGCGTCAGCACGCCGGTGGCGATCGGGTGCCAGGCCGCATCGCCCATGCCGGCGATGGCGAGCAGCAGCGCGAGACTCCAGAATCCCGGCGCCATGGAGGCCAGCAGATAGCCGACGGCGACCCACCAAAAGGTGGCGATCAGCAGTCGACCCCGGTTCGAGACGTGATCGGCCAGGATGCCGGCCGGCAGGTAGGCCAGCGCGCCGCCGACGTTGCAGATCGTGAACAGCAGGCCGACCTCGGCCGGCGAAAGCCCCATGGCGAGCCCCGCCGTCGGCACGATCAGCCAGAGCGAGGCGACCGGCCAGTCGTTGGCGAGGTGGCCCAGCGAGAACCACGTCAGGAAGGTCCGGTTTTTCATCGCGGCGGCAGGCTCTGTTCGAGGAAGGCAGGCCCGAGATCGTCATGCTCTCGTGGCCGAAGGGCTTGCGCAGCCTAGGCCAGACGCGCATGTCTTTCATTCGACAGCGAGACAAGTTGCATCGAAGAATCGTCAAACTGCCATGACCAACCTGAACCACCATCCCTCGAGCCAGTCCGGCGAAAGCGGCACGCCGCGCTATCTGGGTGAGACCGTGCGGCCGACATCCGGCGAGAGCTACGACTGGCACAGTCATGACTTCGGGCAGCTCATCTCGGCGGCGGCGGGCTCCATGTACGTGGGCACGCCGGGCCAGGTCCTGCTGCTCAGCCCGGCGATGGCCATCTGGATTCCCCCGGACGTCGAGCACTGGATGCGATACGGCGCGAACAACGAAATGCGCTACGTCGACGTGCGCCGGGACGAAGCCAGGACCATCGGCGTGGCCTGCCGGATCATGGCCATGACGCCTCTGCTGAACGCGCTGATCTCCGAGACCATGCCCGAGAACGGCACGGGCCGCGCGCGCGACCACGATCAGGCGCTCCACATCCTTCTGCGTCACGAGCTGGTGGCCGCGCCGGACGTGCCGCTCTCCATCGCCATGCCACAGGACCATCGCATTCGCCGCTTTGCCGAAGCGGCGCTGCACGACCCGGGCGTCATCGGCTCGGTCGATAGCTGGCTCGCCGACGCCCCCGCCAGCCGCAAGACCATCGAGCGCTTGTTCGCCGCCGAGACGGGCATGCCGCCCTCCCGCTGGTTGCGATACGCGCGCATTCTTCACGCCATTTCGCGGCTGGCCGCCGGTGAAAAGGTCAGCTCGGTCGCCTTCGACATGGGCTACGCCTCGTCCAGCGCGTTCAGCTACATGTTTCGCCAAACGCTCGGCCGCAGCCCCAGCGACTTCTGCGCCTGAGCCGCAGTCCGCAAGGCCCTGCGCAAGGCTGCGTTGCAGGCTTCGGACTGGCTCGCAGACCTGTTCGGTTCTAGTTTGGGCATCATGCAAGCAGCGGCAGCGGTCATAGACCGGTTCGAGCGACTCTCCGGGCCGGTCAAGGGTGCGCTTTTGATGACCGGCGCCTCCTTCGGATTCACCATCATGAATGTGCTGATCCGCGAGGCGAGCGCCGAGCTGCACCCCACCCAGATCGCCTTCTTCCGCAACCTCTTCGCCGCGCTCTTCATGCTGCCGCTGCTGCGGTCCGTGGGCTTCGCCGCCCTGCGCACGGAGCGCTTGGGACTGCATGTCATACGCGCCCTGATCGGCATCGTGGCGATGACCACCTGGTTCACCTCGGTCACCGTGCTGCCGCTCGCCGAGGCGGTCTCGCTCAACTTCACCGTGCCGCTCTTCGCCGTCGCCGGGGCCGCGCTCTTCCTCAAGGAAGCCGTGGGCGTTCGGCGCTGGTCGGCGACCCTGCTGGGCTTCCTCGGCGTCCTGGTCATCCTGAGGCCCGGCTTCCAGGAGCTGCACCCGGACATGGCCTACCCCATCGTCGCGGCCTTCTGCATGGCGATCTCGGTCCTGATCGTGAAGTCGCTGAGCCGCACGGACTCGACCGTGACCATCGTGCTCCTCATGAACCTGCTGCTGACGCCGCTGTCCTTCGTCATCGCCCTGCCGAACTGGGCCTGGCCCAGCGCCTACGTGCTGATGCTGGTGGCCGGCGTGGGCGCCGTCGCCGTGGTGGCCCATCTCGCACTGACCCGGGCCTATGCCTATGCCGACGCCTCGGCCATCCTGCCCTTCGACTACACCCGCCTGCCCTTCATCGCCCTGCTCGGCTACCTGCTCTACGGCGAGGTGCCGGACGGCTGGATCTGGGCCGGCGCCGCCATCATCGCAGGCGCCACCATCTACATCGCCCATCGCGAGGCTTCCATCGCCCGCTCTCGTGCGACCATCCAGGCCGCCGCCGACGCGCCGAAGGAACGGCCGTGAGGGAACTGGCATGAGCGGCAAGACGGGCAGGAACGCGAACCATACGGGCGCTCTCTGGATCACGGCCGCCGCGGTCGGCTTCACGGTCAACGGCGTGCTGGCCAAATCCCTGGCGGTCGGCGGCATCGAGTTCATGCAGATCGGCTTCGCCCGCGCCTTCTTTGCGGTGCTGCCGCTCTTGCCCATCCTGATCAGCCTCGGCCCCTCGGCCTTCCGCACCAACCACCCCTGGATCCACATCGGCCGCGCCGTCGCCGGGGCCGGCGCCATGATCCTGGGCTTCTATGCCCTGCAGCACCTGCCGCTGGCCAACGTCGTCGCGCTCGGCTTCACCACGCCGCTCTTCATCATCGTCTTCGCCGTGCTCTTCCTCGGCGAAAAGGTGCGCTGGCGGCGCTGGACCGCCACCCTGATCGGCTTTGTCGGCGTTCTGGTCATCGTCCGCCCCACCTCGCTGATGGGCAGCGGCACGGAGCTGGCCGTGCTGGCCGCCCTCGGCACGGCGCTGGGCATCGCCATCGCCGCCACCCTGCTCAAGCGCTTTCCCGAAGGCGAGAGCGAGACGGTGATGCTGTTCTATTTCTGCATGACCTCGATCGTGCTGACCGCCATCCCGGCCGTCACGACCTGGCGGCCCCCGACCTTCGAGGAATGGCTGCTGCTGGCCGGCGTCGGCCTGGTCGGGGTCGCTGCCCAGGCGATGATCATCAAGGCCTTCCGCAGCGGGGAAGCGACCTTCGTCGCCCCCTTCGACTACAGCAAGCTGCTGTTCGCCGCGGTCTTCGGCTACATCTTCTTCGGCGAGCGGCCCGATGCCTGGACCTGGGTCGGCGCCGCGATCATCATCGCCGCCACCTTCTATATCGCCCGGCGCGAGGCGCAGCTTCATAAGCCGGTCGAAAAACGCCTCGCCGCAAGCCTAGACGAGACCGGCTCTGCAGCCACCGACCAACCGGCACCTGACGGGGGCGTCACCGGCGCGAGCGTCAGCCGCCCAGCTCCTCCCGATAAAGACCGAAACACTGCGTCGGCTGCAGCCAACCGCTGACCCGCCCGACCCGGACCTGGCACCAGCCCGCCTCGCAGCGGGTGAGGTTGGCGACCACGCCTGTCTCCAGCACGGCGACCAGGCCGGCGGACTCGTCGGGCGCCTCGAAGAGCTCCTTGAACTCCGCCATGACCCGCAGGGTGCGGGGGCCGCGCAGCAGGTTCTTGTGCATCCAGCCCTCTTCGCCCTCCCAATCGCGGACCTGGTACCAGTCGCGGTAGCGGTCGATCACCAGGAAGGGCAGATGCCGCCGCTGATAGACCCAGCGCACCGGATGATCCGTGCCCGGGCCGGCGCGCAGATTGGCCTCGGTCGCGCTCAAAGAGAGGAAGCGCGGCAGGGCCTCGTCGCTGGCCGGCGCCGCAACCTGCTGCTGGGCCAGCGCGGCGGCGGGCGCCAATAGGCACAGCACGATGCAGAGCAAGACGGCCTTCGCGTTAAGCATAGCTGCTTGCTAAGAAGCGCCACCCGGGCGGTCAAGCCCGCGAAAGCCGCTAAAAAAGGGGGCAATTCTGGACAAAGGTGTCACGAGCCTGCTAAAGCCGCGCCCTTGGTGGTCGGTGGTGCGCTTGGCGTGGCCCGGCGCCCTTTCGTTCTCTCCCGCCCAGGGACTTGCCGGCCATGTCGCAACCTAAACCTCGCGTGATCGTCACCCGCCGCCTTCCGGATCCCATCGAGACCCGGATGATGGAGCTTTTCGACACCCGGCTGAACCTGGACGACAAGCCGATGAGCCAGGCCGAGCTGATCGCCGCGGTGAAGGAGGCCGACGTCTTCGTGCCGACGGTGACCGACCGCATCGACTCAGGCATTCTCAGCCAGGCCGGCGAGCAGCTCCGCCTGATCGCCTCCTTCGGCACCGGCGTCGATCACATCGACCTCAAGACCGCGCGCATGCGCGGCATCACCGTGACCAACACCCCCGGTGTCCTGACCGAGGACACGGCGGACATGACCATGGCCCTCATCCTCGCCGTCTCCCGCCGGCTGAGCGAGGGCGAGCACCTGGTGCGCGCCGGCAACTGGACCGGCTGGAGCCCGACCGCCATGCTGGGCCACCGCATCTGGGGCAAGCGTCTCGGCATCATCGGCATGGGCCGCATCGGCCAGGCGGTGGCGCGGCGGGCCAAGGGCTTCGGCCTTTCGGTGCACTATCACAACCGGCGCCGGGTGCACCCGGATATCGAAGGCGAGCTGGAGGCGACCTATTGGGAGAGCCTCGACCAGATGCTGGCCCGCATGGACGTGATTTCGGTGAACTGCCCGCACACGCCGGCGACCTATCACCTGCTCTCAGCGCGGCGTCTGAAGCTGCTGCAGCCGACCACCATCATCGTCAACACCAGCCGCGGCGAGGTGATCGACGAGAACGCCCTGACCCGCATGCTGGCCTCCGGCGAGGTGGCCGGGGCCGGCCTCGATGTCTTCGAGCACGAGCCGGCGATCAACCCCAAGCTGATCAAGTTGGACAATGCGGTCCTGCTGCCCCATATGGGGTCCGCGACCATCGAGGGTCGGATCGATATGGGAGAGAAGGTCAT
>JANQIA010000487.1 GCA_028282405.1 Rhodovibrionaceae bacterium | reverse complement strand
CGGCAACCCGGATGCCGGCCTTGCCGCGATCCTGACCGGGCTCGGCAGTCTGTCCTACGGTGAGCTGGCCGGTGAGCGCATGAAGCTCGGCCTGCTGCTCAACGATCCGGAAGAGGAGCACGATTGCTTCGCCGACAACACCCACAACAGCCATTTCTACAATGTGGTCGGGATGCTGAACGTCTACAGCGGGACCTACACCCGTATCGACGGGCGCAAAGTCATCGGGCCGGCGCTGACGCACCTCGTCGCCGAGCAGGATGCGGCTCTCAACGACGAGATGCTGAGCATGCTGACAGCGACCCATAACGCCATGTTCGACATGAAGCGCCGGGCGGAAAGCCTGGAGGCCTACGATCAGATGATCGGTCCCGATAATCCGGAGGGCAACGCGGTGGTCCAGATGGCGATCGATGCACTGACTGCGCAGACCAAGACCATCGAGCAGGTCGTAGCGACGCTGGGCCTTGCGCCGATCGCCTTCGAGGGCTCGGACAGCCTGGACAACCCAGAAGCTGTCTTCCAGTGAGAGTTCGACGGTTCGGCAGGTGGCCACGTTTTGGCTGCCTGCCGGGCGCTTCTTGACGGTACTTCGTTCAGGGCAAACGCCGCATGCCGAACATCTGGACCTTTGTCGGAGCTCTCCTCTTGGCTCTTGGCATGGTGTTCGCCTTCGCCGGAGGCGGTGCGGCCGACGGCTGGAGCGATGCCGACCGCGAGCGCATTGAGGCGGTGATCCAGCCCACGACGGACTTCTCCGAGCCGGAGCCCTTCGAAGTCCGGCCCGGCGGTGGGACGACGGTGTTCAAACTGCTCAACCGCCATGCCTTCTCGCATCCCTCGGCCAACATGCCCTTTGGACGCGAGCTCGACTTCAAGGTCGGCAACGGTGTCTTCAAGAAGCTCTGGGTCTCCGCGCCCGCTTCCACCAAGTCGTCCGATGGGCTGGGTCCGCTCTACAACGCGCGGGCCTGTCAGCACTGCCACATCAAGGACGGTCGCGGGCAGCCGCCGGCGGCGGGGGAGCCGGCGGTCTCCATGCTGATGCGTCTGTCGATACCACCCCAGACCGAGGCCGACCGGGCCGCCATCGCCGCTCACCGCAAGTCGGTCGTTCCCGATCCGGTCTATGGCGGGCAGCTTCAGGGCTTTTCCGTCCCGGGCCTGCTCGGGGAGGGCTGGGTCGACATCCGCTATGAGGAGATACCGGTCACCCTGAGCGACGGCCATGTCGTCCACCTGCGCAAGCCGATCTATAGCATCGAGAAGCTCAATTACGGGCCGATGCACCCGGAGGTCATGATCTCGCCTCGGGTGGCGCCGCAGATGATCGGCATGGGCCTGTTGGAAGCGATTCCGGAGGCGGCGATACTGGCCAACGCCGATCCCGACGACGCTGACGGCGACGGCATCTCCGGCCGACCCAACTGGGTGTGGAGCGACGAGCACGACACGGTGATGCTCGGACGCTTCGGCTGGAAGGCCGGGCAGCCGACCGTGGCGCAGCAGTCGGCCGGCGCCTTCCAGGGCGACATCGGCATCTCCACGCCACTCTATCCCGTGGCTCATGGCGACTGCACCTCGGCGCAGACCGATTGTCTCACCGCGCCGCACGGCGGTGCCTCCGAGGCCGAGCCGGTCGAGGCCGTGGCCGAGATGTTCGACACCATGGTGTTCTATAGCCGCAACCTGGCGGTTCCGGCCCGTCGCGACGTCGGCGATCCCCAGGTGCTGGAGGGCAAGCGCCTGTTCTACGAGACCGGCTGCATAGACTGTCACAGGCCGAAGTTCGTCACCCGCCGAGACTCCATCGGCGAGGAGCAGTCCTTTCAGCTCATCTGGCCCTACAGCGATCTGCTGCTGCACGACATGGGGGAGGGGCTGGCGGACAACCGCCCCGACGGCGTGGCCAACGGACGCGAGTGGCGCACGGCGCCTCTGTGGGGCATCGGCCTGACCGAGACCGTCAGCGGCCATACGCTGTTCCTGCACGACGGGCGGGCGCGGAACCTGCTCGAGGCCATCCTTTGGCACGGCGGCGAGGCGGAGGCGGCCAAGGAGGGCGTGGTGGCCATGTCCAAGAGCGAGCGCGACGCGCTGCTCGCCTTTCTCAATTCGCTCTAGCGGCATGGGCGCGCGGCCGATGTCCTCTCTTCGCGTGGGCTTTGCAGCTGCGTTGGCGATGGCGCTTTGCGCTGGCTCGACGGCCGCCGAGGGCTTGGGCGAGCCGGACTATGCCGAGGTCAACGCGGCCATCGTCGAACAGCACGTTCTCCCGCGCTATGAAGCCCTGGCGGAAGCCGCCGGAGCCTTGGACACGGCGGCCGCTGCGCACTGCGCCAAACCTGACGGCGACGGCCTGGAAGAGCTGCGGCGGCACTACCACCACACGATGGATGCCTGGATGGGCATTCAGCACGTTCAGTTCGGACCGATCGAGCTCTTCCAGCGCGGCTACCGGCTCTACTTCTGGCCGAGAGGGCAGGGGCGCATCGCCGGCGCGGTGGACGAATTGCTGGCGGCCCGGGACGAGAGCCGCTTCGCCGACGAGGCCTTTCGCAAGGCCAGTGTCGCGACCCAGGGCCTGCCGGCCATGGAACAGTTGCTCTACAGCGAGGCGCGCGTCTTCGGTGCCAGTGGGGAAGCCCTCTGGCGCTGCCGCTTGCTGACGGCAATTTCCGCCAACCTCCGCGACATGACGGTGGAGATCGTCGCCGACTGGCAGGGCGGTCGGGTCGCCTTCGCCCGCAGCATGGCGGAGCCGGAGCCTGAGACCGGATACTTCGGGAGTCACAAGGACGGGACCTTGGAGCTCTTCAAGAGCTTCTACACCGGGCTTCAGCTCATTGCCGATGCGCGGCTGAGCCCCGTGGTGGGGCAGAGCCTTGAGACGGCGCGGCCGCGTATGGCCGAGACCCGTTTGAGCGAACGCTCCCTGCGCAACGTCGTGCTCAGCCTGGAAGCGCTTCAGGCCCTCTACCTCGGAGAGAACGACGGGCCGGGCCTCGGCGTACTGGTCGTCGAGAGCGGTAGCGATGCGAAGCTCGACCCCCTGATGCGCAGGGCCTTCGAAAAGACCCTGGCGACGGCGCGCGGGATTGCACCGCCGCTGGGGGAGGCCGTCAAGGACCCGGCGCGCCGCACGCAGGTCGAGACCCTGCGGACCCAGGCCACGGCGATGAAGCAGATCGTCGAAACCCGCATGGCCACGGTGCTCGGCCTTGGGGTCGGTTTCAATGCCCTCGATGGTGATTGACCGACGCTGTCTTGTCGGCAGCGTGCTGGCCGGCTTGGCTCTGCCGCCGGCGCTCGCCAAGGCCGCTCTGCCGGATAAGCGTCTCTATCTCAGTGCGCGACGCAGCGGAGACGGGGCGTTTTGGGTCAGCGCCTTTACGGCGCAAGGGGTTAGCCACCTCGATGTGCCTTTGCCAGGGCGTGGCCATTCCTTTGCCGTGCAGCCGGACGGCCCTGTGGCGGTGCACTTCGCGCGACGGCCGGGCCGCTTCGCCAAGGTCTTGGACCTGCGTGAGGGGCGTGCGCTCGCGGAGATCGAGGCGCCGGCACAGCGGCACTTCTACGGCCACGGCGTCTTCGCCGCTGAGGGCGCGCTGCTCTATGCGACGGAGAACGACTATGAGGCCGAGCGCGGCGTGATCGGCGTCTATGACGCCTCGGCCGGCTATCGGCGTTTGGGAGAGCTTGCGTCCCACGGCATCGGGCCGCACGACATCCGTCTGCTGTCCGACGGCGAGACGCTTGCCGTCGCCAACGGCGGAATCGCGACCCGGCCCGACCTGCCGCGGGTGAAGCTCAACCTGCCGAGCATGACACCGTCGCTGGTCTATCTCGACCGGCGAGACGGTCGCCTCTTGGAAGAGGTGCGCCTGGCGCCGGAGCTGCATCAGCTCAGCATTCGGCATCTCGCCGTCGGTGCGGACGACCATGTGGCCATCGCCATGCAGTATGAGGGACCGTTCGGTGACCGCGTTTCGTTGGTCGCGCTGCATCGGCGTGGCGGCCAGCCGCGACTGCTCGATGCGCCCCCGTCGGTGCTCCGCGGGATGAAGCACTACTGCGGCAGCGCCGCCTTCGATCATAGCGGCCGCGTCTTGGCGGTCTCCGCGCCGCGCGGCAACCGTCTGGTCTTTTGGGATGTGGAAGAGGGCCGCTTCCTATCCAGCGTGGAGCTGGCTGACGGCTGCGGCATCGCAGCCGCCGAGACGCCCGGGCAGTTCCTGGCTAGCAGTGGTGTGGGCGGGGTGGTTCTGGTGGATGCCGTAAGCGGCTTGAGCCATCAACTGGCATCCGATTTCCTCAATGGAAGCCAGTGGGACAACCATCTGCTGGCCGCCGATATCTAGAGCCGGCATTGCACGTCAAAAAACTGTGCCTTTTTGCTGTTGGCGATTGAGAATGCAATTGACTCGCAATTGCATATCAGTGATAAGATCCAAGGATTGAGGGCGAAAGCCGAGCTGCGGTGACCCGCTTCGTGAGTGGGCGCAGCGGCCAGGATCTCGACGTGCGGGAGGCAGCGGCCGTGTCGCGCCAACGCCCCAAGGAAGACACACGAACCTCTGGGAAGGGCCTCTGGTGACATGTTTCTCTGGGGCGGCTTGAAGGCAACAGACATCGTCCGCGCCGCGCATGCGCTGGCCGACATCGTCGAGGAGCGGCGGGTCGCTAAGGTGCAGGAGCAGGCTGCGCCAACGGCAGGCAACAGCACCCGGCAGCATCGTCCCAGCCCGGCAAAAGAGGCGCCGACCGCGCTGCACAACACGGTCCAAAGCCGAAGCCGGAGCTAGTGCCGTGAGCCGCCGATCCATGCCCCCTATAGACCGTTGTCATGCAAATGCGTCGCAATCTCATATGTCGCACGAGCGCGGCGACCTCCCTGTCAGCCAACGAGAGCCGGTGACGCCGGGCTGCGGCCAGGGCGCTCATCGGCCTCAGTCAAGATGGAGCACGTGATGCAGAACGTCGTCCCCTTGCATGCCCCGGAAGAGTCCCACAACGAGGTCGCGGCCCTGGAGCCGGCAAGCTGGCTGGTGCTTTGGGGGCTGCGCCACTGGGCCCTCTGCCATCGGCAGGAGCAGTCCGCCTGGCCGATGCTGAACGATCTCTTCGGCCGCAACGAGGTCGGTGCGGCTGCCTTTTCCTTGAATGGCCTGATGCAGATCACGGCCCTGACGACGAAGCGCTCCTTGGACGTGCGCTGTCCGGCCTGTCCGAAGATGTCGGACGATGAGCGCCTGATGCTCCGGGCCGTCTGCGCCGCGCAAAACGGCGACATAGGGTCGGCGCGCGGGATCCTGCGTGACTGGCTGCCGGAAACAGCCGTGAGAATGGCCTCGCACATGATCTTCGGCTTGGCCGACATCCTGGCCGAGGCAGGGTTCAAGCTGCAGCCGGCCGCTGCTCCAGGCGATGTGTGGCGGCTGCAGGTTCACGGCGCGGACCGGCCGGGCGCACAGCCAACATGAGTTCCAACGTCAAATCTGAACTGAGGATGACGCCGCGGCCTTCGCCGCCGTGACGCAACGAACCCCTCCTATGAGGGGCGTTTCCTAAGCCTGCCGTCCTTGGCAGCCGAAAAATGCAAGATGAGGGGAAAGGTACTATGACGACCAAGTGGGCGCTTTCTGGCGCTGTGCTCTGCGCGCTTGCCCTGTCGACTGCGACGGCGGTGGCGGAAGATACGCCGCGCATCGAGGGTGAGGTCTCTATCGAGTTTCAGAACGACTATAATTACGAGTCGGATGACTCCGACAACGAGCTCAACGATCTGTTCAACACGACGGAAGCTGACATCAGCTTCTACACCACCGAAGAATTCTATCTCAACACCCATCTTACCTTCGAGCCGGTGGAGGACACGGACCCGGAGCAAAACCGCTTCTTTGGCGACGAAGGGCTCTATGTCGAGGTGCTGACACTCAACTACGAGACCGACAGTTTCTTCGTGCTGGCCGGCAAGTTCGGTCCCAACTTCTCCATCGCCTATGACGCGGCGCCCGGCATCTACGGGACCGAGCTGGCGGAAGACGATCTCGAGATCTCGGAGCGCCTCGGCTTCAGTGCCGGCGTCGCCTTCGGCGAGAGCGGCATTCCCCTCGGCATCGAGGGCATCGGGCGACAGGAGCTCTCTGCCAGCGTCTTCGTTGCCGACACCACTTTCTTCAGCGAGTCGGTCTTCGAGAACCGGGGGCAGCTCAATCGGGACGACGGCGGCCCGAGCAACACCCGCGGTTTCGAGTCCTTCACCCTGGCGCTGGACGGCTATGAGTTTCCGGAGGCCGACGGGCTGCGCTATCAGCTCGCCGTCGCCATGCAAGGGGTCGACAGCGTCCTGGACGATGACGGCAACGAGATCGACGACGTTGCCGACGAATACCGCTTCGGCGCCGCCGCCGAGTGGGCCATCGGTGTGACCGAGGACTTCAGCGTGACGCCCTTGCTGGAATACGTCCACTTCTGGAACGGAGGGGGCATCGACGGCGAGGACCGAGACTATGTGACGGCTTCGACGCTGTTCGAGTACCAGAATTGGAACCTGGCGTTGGCCTACACCGGGCGCTTCATCGAGAACGACCAGGGCGAAGACTTCGACGACTATCAGTTCCAAGTCTCGGCCGGCTACACCTTCGACTTCGGCCTGGAAGCGAGCGTCGGCTGGAAGATCAGGGAAGAGGAAAACGTCGAGACGGAGACCTTCGGCGCCCTGCTGGCCTACAGCTTCGCATTCTGATGTCACGTGCAAGGCGTCCGGATAGCCGATAGAAGGGAGGCATGCGAAGACGCACCTTCATGGCGCTGCCATCGCCCAAGGCTGTCATCCGCTCGGCCGGCGCGGCTCTCTTCGGAGCGCTGCTGTTGGCCGCAGCGGATATCGGCAATACCCGCGCCGCCGAGCCGCCGGCGCGCGTGGTCTCCATGAACCTCTGCACCGACCAGTTGGCTTTGCTGCTGGCCGCGCCGGGCCAGCTCGTTTCGGTCTCCGACTGGTCGGCGCGGGAGCGCGCCTCGATGATGACGGAAGAAGCGCGCGAGCTGCCGCTGAACGGTGGTCTGGCGGAGCAGGTCTTCGCCTTCGCGCCCGACATGGTGCTGGCCGGCCGCTTCACCAACCGGGCGAGCGTCGAGATGCTGCGGCGCCTCGGTGTCCGGGTCGAGGTTCTGCCGGCCGCCCGGTCGCTCGACGAAGTGCGGGAGCTGATTGCCAAGGTCGGCGCGCTGCTCGGCCGCGAGGCGGAAGCGGCGGCGCTGCTCGAGGGCTTCGATGCGTCCTTGGCTGCGGCACGTACCGAGGCCGACCCGCTACCGCCGCTGTCCAGCGCCTACTACTACCCGAACAACTACACCACCGGGGCCGGAACCTTGGCCGACGACATCATGCGAGCGGCTGGGCTGGACAATGCGGCCGCCGGCCTCGGGTTGCGCGGTTCAGTCAAGATCCCCTTGGAGGTCCTGGTCATGCAGCGGCCCTTCTTGTAATAATGATTGGACCAATCCGCCAGGAATTATTATCCGGAATAAAAAATAAGAAAATCTATGACCAATTATGTACAAAAATCAGAGCCTTTGAGGATATACGATTAGAAACTGAAGATTATGAAAAAGCTGCAGAAATAAATAATCTTTGTAGAACCAATGGAATCCAATGCTCTCATATTGATTATCTCATAGCAGCAACAGCAATTAATAGAAATTTTGCACTATTCACAACAGATAAAGATTTCTTAAACTATTCCACTATTGTTAAGCTAAAACTCCATAAGATAAGAAATGAAATAAAAGAATAGGAAGAAAAACCTCCGGTCAGAAATCGTTGATACTGGTTCAAATAGGTTAGATGATTTTTGAAAAGCCAAATACTGATAGGAAAGAAAGCTACACAGACGGTACAGTTTTCACAAAACAATCACTCCCGCAGTCTTTCAATCATACGACTCATTTTTTATTTGTAAAGGCTAAACGAGCTCGCTTCGCTCGGCCTTGATAAATCAACGCCCACCCCGGAGCAAGCT
>JANQIA010000483.1 GCA_028282405.1 Rhodovibrionaceae bacterium | reverse complement strand
AGGGCGATCGGCGCGTTGGGCTCCTTGCCCGCTTGGAATCGCCCTTCCAGACGGCCGTCAGGGCCGTTGATGATCACTTCAGGCATATGGTCTCTCGATTACCGCGGCGACTTGTCGTCGCTTAGGGTTATTGATCGCATCCCGCAACAAACGGGATTAGTGCCTTGATGGCACTCGTGTAGAGACTGGACGGCAAATTGACAATCTACGGCCTTCCTCCATATTGCCTATTTGGAACATTGCAACCCATTTACCACTCTGGCGTCACAGAGCAGTCCGGCACAATCGTGCGAAGGTAAGATCATGTTCAAGGGCCTGCGCCGCGATATTGAGACCATCAGGGACCGCGACCCGGCGGCCCGCTCGGCTCTAGAGGTGGTGCTTCTCTACCCAGGGTTTCAGGTTCTGCTGTTCTACCGCTTGGCACACTGGGCTTGGCAGCGCAAATGGCACCTTGCCGGCCGCTGGGTTTCTCAGTTCGGTCGCTGGCTGACCGGCATCGAGATCCACCCCGGCGCGCACATTGGAAAGCGGCTGTTCATCGATCACGGCATGGGCGTGGTGATCGGCGAAACCGCGCGGATCGGCGACAACGTCACGATCTACCACGGCGTCACCCTGGGCGGCGTGGCGCCCAGCATCGATAGCGACCAGCAGCGCAACGTGAAGCGCCATCCGACCTTGGAAGACGACGTGATCGTAGGCTCCGGGGCGCAAATCCTGGGGCCGATCACCGTGGGTCGCAGCGCCCGCGTCGGCGCCAACGCCGTCGTGACCAAGCCGGTACCCGCCTGCTCGACCGTGGTGGGTATCCCTGGCCGGGTGGTAACTCCCGGCGGACGGCGCGATCAGCTACCGTTCGTCGCCTACGGAACACCGACCGGGGACATTCCCGATCCCATCGCCCGGGCCTTGGAAGGCCTATTGGGCGAGGTCCAGTCGCTGCGCGCCCGGGTCAACGCCCTGGAAGGCGAGCTGGAGGCCAGGCCGGCCATCGTAGCGCCCCCGGCCGCGCCGGAAGAGAGTCGCGACCGGAAAGACAATCCGAAGGCGTGACAAACGCGTTGTCGGGCGTAGAATATTACCCATAGGTGCTATGGCAATTCATTTCCTGCGATCTAAAACAAAAGAAGTCGTTGATCGCATGCAAGGAATTGTTGTGACATGAAATTGGGAACCAAGGGTCGCTATGCTGTGATGGCCATCGCTGATTTGGCGCGTCACGGCGATCAAAGCCCGGTCACGCTGTCAGAGATCGCCCAGCGTCAACAGATCTCCTTGTCCTATCTGGAACAGATCTTCGCCAAGTTGCGTCGAGCCGGGCTGGTCAAGTCCGTTCGCGGTCCTGGCGGCGGCTATCTTCTTGGGCGAGCGAGAGCGGACATCTCGGTCTCCGACGTGATGGCAGCCGTCGAAGAGCCCAACAAGGCGCGCGTGTGCATGCCGCACTACCCGTCGCATTGCAGTGCAACGGAGAATTACTGTGCTACGCACGACCTTTGGGTGCGGCTGAGCGGCACGCTCAATGACTTCCTGTCATCCATCACCATCGCAGATGTCCTGGAACGCAATTTCGAGCTTCCGGATCCGCGCGACATTCTGCAGCTTAAGAGCAACCCTTGCGCCGCCGAATAGAAGGTTGGCCGCTGTGTGACGTCGCCGCGCATCTACCTCGACTACAACGCCACCTCGCCGCTGCGTGAGGAGAGCAAAGAGGCAGTCGTTGCGGCTTTGGAGCTGATCGGCAACGCCTCCTCCGTGCACGGCTTCGGCCGCGAGGCGCGCCGGTGTGTCGAGGCCGCCCGCGAGGCGGTCGGCGATCTGGTCGGCGCATCGCCGGCGGAGGTGGTCTTCACCAGCGGCGCGACCGAGGCCAACAATCTGGCGCTGGGCGCCGTCGGGGACCGACGCCTTCTGACTTCTGCCATCGAGCATCCTTCGGTTCTGGAAGCGGCTGATGCCGTGCGGCTGCCGGTCGACGCCGATGGCCTGGTCGATCTGACGGCCCTAGAGGCTCTGTTGGAGCGCTGCGAGGGGCAAGCCTTCGTCTCCGTCATGCTCGCCAACAACGAGACCGGCGTCATTCAGCCGATCGCCGAAATCGCCGCTTTGGTGAAAGCCGCCGGCGGCCTGCTGCACTGCGATGCGGTGCAGGCGGTCGGTCGCCTGCCGGTCGACATGGCCGGGCTGGGCGTCGACTACCTGTCGCTCTCCAGCCACAAGCTGGGCGGGCCGAAGGGGGCAGGGGCCCTGATCGCCCGCGCGGGTGCTCCCCTGACAGCCCAGCAGCGTGGCGGGGGACAGGAGCGGCGCCTGCGGGCCGGCACCGAAAATGTAGCTGCGATCGCGGGTTTCGGGGCGGCCTGCCGGGCGGTCGGTGCCGACTTCGCCGAGAGCGCGGTGCTGCAGGGCTGGCGCGACCGCTTTGAGGAGCGGCTGCTCGCCACGGCTCCGGAAACCCGGATTTTCGGCCGCGAGGCCTCACGTTTGGCGAACACGAGCTGCTTTGCCCATCCCTTTCTTCCGGCGGAAACGCAGCTCATCGGGCTGGATCTCGCCGGAATCGCCGTTTCCTCCGGCTCCGCCTGCTCCTCGGGCAAGGTTTCAGCCTCTCACGTGCTGCTTGCCATGGGGGTAGAGCCGGCCTTGGCGGGCTCCGCCCTGCGGGTTTCGCTCGGCTGGAACAGCCGGGAAGCGGATCTCGATTGCTTCCTGGAGGCTTGGGGGCGCCTATATAAGGCGAACACCGAGCAGCGAAGGGCAAGCTGATGGTTTCAAGCGCTTCTGAGGAGCTGGCGCAGGTCATTTACCTCGACAATCAGGCGACCACGCGGACCGACCCGCGCGTGGTAGAGGCCATGCTGCCCTTCTTCGGCGAGCGCTTCGGCAATCCCCATTCTGTCGATCATGTCTATGGCAACGATGCCGAGGCTGCGGTCGAGGCGGCGCGGGCCGACGTCGCGGCGCTGATCGGTGCCGAGCCGCGGGAGATCGTTTTCACCTCCGGGGCGACGGAGTCCAACAACCTGGCCATCAAGGGCGCCGCAGGCTTCCACAAGGGCGAGCGGCCGCACGTGGTCACCCTGTCGACCGAGCACAAATGCGTCCTGGAGTCCGTGGCCCGTCTGAAGCGCGAGGGGCACGAGGTCACGGTCCTCGGTGTCGACCGAGACGGATTCGTCGATTTGGCGGACCTGGAGCAGGCGGTGACCGAGCGGACCGCGGTGGTCTCTATCATGGCCGCCAACAACGAAATCGGCGTCATTCAGCCCTTGGCGGAGATCGGCGCGCTCTGTCGCGCGAAGGGCGCCTATTTCCACACAGATGCGGCGCAGGCGCTCGGCAAGGTCCCGCTCGACGTCAATGCCATGCAGATCGACTTGCTCTCGATCTCCGGTCACAAGCTCTACGGCCCCAAGGGCATCGGGGCGCTCTACGTGCGCCGCCGACCGCGCGTGCGGCTCGAGGCGATGATGGACGGCGGGGGACAGGAGCGTGGCCTGCGCTCCGGCACGCTGGCCCCGGCGCTTTGCGTCGGCCTCGGCGTGGCCTGCCGCCTTGCCGCCCAGGAGATGGCGGAGGAGGCGGAGCGCGTCGCGGCCTTGCGCGATCGTCTGGTCGACACACTGCGCGAAGGTGCTGGGCCGCTGACCGTCAACGGGGCGATGGACCGCCGCCTGGCCGGCAACATCAATATCGCCTTCGACGGCGTGCCGGCCCATGCGCTGATCGAAGCCGTACCCGAGCTCGCACTCTCCACCGGAAGCGCCTGCACCTCCGCCTCGGTCGAGCCTTCCTATGTGCTGCGGGCGCTCGGTATCGAGGAGGCCACAGCCGCGCAGAGCCTGCGCATCTCCGTCGGGCGCTTCAACACGGCCGAAGAGATCGACGAGGCCGCCCGCCTGCTGATCGCCGGCGTGACCAGACTGCGGCAAGCTCAGGCCGCGGCTGCGCAATAGGTCGATAAGCGCCTATTGGCTCTGGCATTTTCCGCTGCCAAGCCCTAAGTGACGCCTTCGAGAATAGACCAGCACCAACGAAGCAAAGCATGCCACGCATCGTCTTCATCGAGGCCGACGGAAACCGCAAAGAGGTGGACGCGCCGCTCGGCCTGTCCATCATGGAAGTCGCGCAGAAGTTCGACATCGATATCGAGGGCGCCTGCGAAGGCTCGCTCGCCTGCGCCACCTGCCATGTGATCGTCGAGCCGAACTGGTACGCACGCCTCGACGACCCCTCGGAAGACGAGGAAGACATGCTCGATCTGGCCTTCGACCTGCAGCAGACCTCGCGCCTCGGCTGCCAGATCGTGGTGACGGAGGAGATGGAGGGCCTCGAGGTCGCGCTCCCCGGCAGCGGACACAAGTTCTAGGCCTATGCTTGCCGATACGCTGTTCCGGGCGCTGAAGGCCAGCTGCGAGGCGGACTGGGACGCCTTCGTCGGCCATCGTTTCGTGCGCCAACTGGCCGACGGCAGCCTGCCGGAAGACTGCTTTCGCCACTACCTCGTGCAGGACTACATCTTCCTGATTCACTTCAGCCGAGCCTGGGCGCTGGCGGTCTACAAGTCCGAGCATCTCGACGATCTGCGCCAGTCGGCCAAGGTGGTCGACGGACTGCTCAACCACGAGATGGCGCTGCACGTCAGCTACTGTGCCGAATGGGGCCTGAGCGAAGCCGAGATGGCCGCGACGCCGGAGGCGCCGGGCAATCACGCCTATACCCGTTTCGTCCTCGACAAGGGCATGAGCGGCGATCTGCTCGATCTGCTGGTGGCGCTCAGCCCCTGCGTGATGGGCTATGGCGAGATCGGCGAAGCCCTGGCCGAGGATCCGGCGACGGTGATGGAGGGCAATCCCTACCGGAGCTGGATCGAGACCTATTCAGGCGCGGACTACCAGGAGGTGACGCGGGCCGCCGCCGATCAGCTCGAGCGGGTCGCCGCGCGGCGCATCGGCGACGACGTCATGAGCTCCGGCCGCTGGCCGGCGTTGGTGGACACCTTCAAGATGGCGACGCGGCTGGAAATCGGCTTCTGGGACATGGGGCTGAATCCCTAGGCTCCTGGCCTCCCAACGGTCAGCTTGGCGCGTTCTGAAAGCACTGACTAAGCGTTATGCAGTCTTTGCGGGACGGTTGATGCGGGGCCTCCACGAGTTTGAGGCCCCGCATCAGGAGTTACTCGATCAGACATGGCCAGAGCGAAGGACGCCAGTCTTGCCGGGGAACTGCGCCTTTGGGTTCTCTCGCCACTGAAACTCGACCGTGACCGGGATGCGCCACTTCTTGGCAAGGCGATCTATTTCCTTCCAGGCGTCGGACGCTGACTGACCCTGCACGGAGATACCTAGATCGGGGTGGTACTTGAACCCTTCTTCCTCGTATTGCTCGGCCTTGGCAGGAATGGCTAGTTCTCGGACGAGTGTTTTAGCATCGACGACCTGGGCCTTAACCTGCGCGATTGTCGTGAGCAGGATCACTGACCAGCGTGGATTGCGGATCGACTTTCCGTCAATTGACGCCGCCAGCGGTTTTGTAAAAGTAAGCCCCGGCGCGGTGTCGAACAGCATCGCACCATCACCTGTTTTAGGTGTGGTATCTTCCGGCTCTTCATCCCGCTCCATGCCGAGCTGCTGCATGGCTTCCTGCACGACGCGGTCGATCGTCTCGCTGGGCGTGTTGGTCCCAAACCATGTTTTGAGCGTGCTGAGATCAGCAAAAGTTGCATCATTGATTCTGACTACGGGCATCATATCCAATGCTCCATGTTCTGTGATAGATAACATATCACCTATCTCCGAGATAGGAACAAGAGAATATGTAACCTATCTCAAGGGCAGGTGCAAGAAGATATGTAACATATTCCTCTCGCCGGCCCTGCGCATCTAAGGACCATGACTGGGCGCCCAGTCGGACGGCCAGGCGGGGGGTGTGGGCCGGTACCGCAGAAGACTCGATCAACCCTCCGCGTAGGCCTTCTCCGCTTCGAAATACTCGGGGAAGCCGGCAACGGCTTGCAGCTCGGTGAAGCTCGCGAGGTGTTGCGGGTGATGGCCGGCCTTCATGGCGGTCAGTGCCTCGGCCATGCCTTGCAGGGCGGCGAGCTGCAGGGTGAGGGGATAGGCTGCGAGCTTGAAGCCGATCTCTTCCAGCTCCTCGCGCGGCAGCAGCGGCGTGTCGCCTTGCTCGACGAGGTTGGCCATCTTGGGTCCCTCGACCTCCTCGCAGTAGCGGCGCATCTCGTCCTTGTCGTGCGGCGCTTCCAGGAAGGTGATGTCAGCACCCATCTCCCGGAAGATCTTGGCGCGTGCCAGCGCTTCCTCCAGGCCGTCGGTCGCGCGGGCGTCGGTCCGCGCCAGCACCAGAATGTCGGCGCCCTCGTCGCGGGCATCCAAAGCGGCGCGCACCCGGGTCACGGCCTCGTCGCGCGAGACGGTATGCTTGCCGCGCGTGTGGCCGCAGCGCTTGGGCGCCATCTGGTCCTCGATCATGATGCAGGCGAAGCCCGCCTTGGCGTAGCCCTGGACCGTGCGCTTGACGTTGAGCGGGTTGCCATAGCCGGTGTCGCCGTCGCCGATGACCGGGATGGAGACCGCATCGCAGATGCTGTGCCCCTGGTCGCGCATTTCGCCGTAGGAGATCAGCCCGGTGTCCGGCATGCCGAGCCGGGCGACGGAGACGGCGAAGCCGCTCATGAAGGTCAGGGGAAAGCCGGCGCGCTCGACCATCTTCGCCGAAAGCGCGTCGAAGCAGCAGGGCATGACGATCAGGCCGGGCTCGGCCAGCAGTTGGCGCAGTCGCTGGGCCTGGCTCATGGGACCTCTCCTCAGAGTTTGAATGGGATATAGAGCGCGATATCCGGAACCAGATAGATCAGGAACACGGTCAGCAGCATCAAGAGGAGGAATGGCCAGACTCCGCGCGCGACCTCCCCCATGGAGGCTCGTCCGACCGCCTGTATGACGTAGAGGTTGAGGCCGACCGGCGGGGTGATCAAGGCGCACTCCACCATGATGACGAAGAAGATGCCGAACCAGATGGGGTCGAGGCCAAGCGGTATCAGCGAAGGCGCCAGGACCGGCACCATGATCAACATCATGGAGAGGGCTTCGAGAAAGAGGCCCATCAGCACCAGAACGGCGGCGACGACCAGAATAAAGAGCCAGGCCTCGTTGAAGTTCTGGGTGATGACGAAGGAGATGTCCTGGGGGATACGGTAGAGCGTGATCGCCTTACCGAAGACTTTCGCGCCGGCCACGATCAAGAGGATGGTCACCGTGGTCTTCATCGCGTCGAGGGTCGCCTCTTTCAGCATGTCCCAGGTCAAGGTCCGTAGAAGCACGGCAGTGATGAAGAGGGCGGCGGCAAAGCCGATCGCCGCCGCCTCGGTCGGCGTAAAGGCGCCGCTGTAGATGCCCCAGATGATGAGCGCCGCCAGGCCGAAGGTCGGCAGCGCGCGGATGCCCGTGCGTTTGCGCTCCTCCCAACCGGCCTTGGGCTGTGGCTGATAGTCCGGGCTGAGCCGGGCGTAGATCATGGAAAAGGCGATGAAAAGCAGGATCAGCAGCAAGCCCGGCCCGATGCCGGCGAGGAAGAGGGCGATCACCGACTCTTCGGTGATGAAGCCGAAGACGATCATCGGAATAGAGGGCGGGATGAGGATTCCCAGCGTGCCGCCGGCCGCCAGCAGGCCGAGCACGAAGCTGCGCGGATAGCCGCGCTTGATCATCTCGGGGATGGCCACCGTGCCGATGGTCGCCGCCGTCGCCACCGAAGAGCCGGAGATGGCGGCGAAGATGCCGCAGGAAACCACGGTGGCCACCGCCAATCCCCCAGGCCAATGGCCGACCCAGGCCTGCACGGCAGCAAAGAGGTCGCGGCCGACGCCGCCTTTCAGCAGCACGTTGGACATCAAGAGGAACAGCGGCACCGCGAGCAGGATGAAGTTGTCGATGGTGCTCAAGAGACCTTGCGGCACCATCAGCGGCGAGTCGCCGCTGACGAGCAGCATCAGGAAACCAAGCCCGCCGAGCGCAAAGGCCACCGGCACACCGAACAGCAGCAGGGCGAAGAGCGCCAGCAGAACCAGAAGTGCCGTCATGGTCTAGTGCTCTCCGTGGTGCTCGGCTTCTGCGGGGGCGCCGTCGCGCCAGACCCGCACCAGTTCGACGAGGCACTGCAGCAGCAGCACCAGGAAGCCGACCGGGATCACCATCTCGCTCCACCAGTTGGGGATGTTGAGCATGGTGCCCGTCGAACGGCCGCGCTCCAGGGAATCGAGGGCGATCTGCAAGCCGTACCAGAAGGCCACCCCGGAAAAGCCGGCGATGAAGAGCAGGGAGAAGAGCTCGCTGGCTTGCCGCCCGCGCGGGCCGAGGCGCCCGGTCAGCAGGGTGATGCGAATGTGCGCGCGCTGGCGCAGCAGGGTCGCCATGGCGATGAAGCAACCCCACAGCAGGAAGAGCTGGGAGAGCTCGGCGGCCCAAATAGTGGGCGCGTTGAAGAGATAACGCGCCAAGACCTCATAGGTGATCATCGCGCCGGTGGCGAAAAACAGCCAGGCGGCCAGAAGGCCAAGAGAATTGGCGATGCGGTCCACCAAGCGAAACAGGATCTGCACGCTCCGCGCCTCGTCGGGTCAGTAGATGGGGAAAGGAAGCCGGCCGGGCGCGAAAAGGCCCGGCCGGGCAAAGCATGGTTCGACTTAGTTGGTTCCGCGCAGGCCTTCCGCCGCTTCCAGAAGCTGCACGCCGAGCGGACCCGCCGCCTCCTTGTACTGCTTCAGCACGGGGCCGGCGCCTTCGCGCCAGACGGCGACCTCCTCGGGCGTCAGCTCGATCACGGTCATGCCTTCGCTCTTCGCCGCCTCGAACGCCTCGGCTTCGATGCGGGCGATATCGTCGCGCACAGCCGCGTCGGCCTTGTTGGCGGCCGCCTGGATGATCTCGCGGTGCTCGGCCGGCAGCTCCTGCCAGAAGTCCTCGTTGACCAGCACGATGAACTCGATGTTCGCGTGGTTGGTCACCGTGATGGTGTCCATCACCTCCCAGAGCTTGCGCGACTTGACGCCGGAGACGCCGGTCATGCCGACGTCGACCGTGCCGCGCTGATAGGCGAGGTACTGCTCGGAGCCGGAGATCAAGGTCGGAGAGGCGCCGACCGCCTCCATGAAGCTGCCCAGCGTTTTGCCGAAGACGCGGACTTTCTTGTTCTCGATCTCTTCGGGCGTGCGCACCGGCTCGTCCTTCGAGAGCATGATGGCGCCGCCGTAGGCTTGCCACCAAAGCACGCGGCTACCGGTATCCAGGATGGCTTCGTCGATCGGACCGCGCACCGTGCTGTCCTTGGCGGTCGCCGCCCGCACCAGATCCTCGGAGTTGAACATGAAGGGCATGTAGAAGATGTCGACGGCCGGAATTTCGCCGACGAAGCGGGTGAGCGAGGCAACGCCCATCTCGATGGCGCCGGAGCCCACCGCCTGGGGCACCTCCTTGTCCTTGTAGAGCTGCGCCGAATCGTAGATCTCGACGGCGATCTCACCGTTCGAGTTCTTCTCGACCTCTTCCTTGAACAGCATCAGGTTCTGGCCGAGGTGGCTCTTCAACGGCAGCTGCAGCGAGATGCGCAGGGTCGTCTCGGCGGCCTGCAACGGCCCGACAGCCATGGTGGCTGCGGCAGCCACAGCCAAGCATGCGATAGTCTTACGGAGCATTCTTCGCCTCCCATTGTTTTCGTCATTCTTGTCTCGCCGCCTAGGCGGCAGCGTGGCGCTATCATTCTCAGCGGCCCAGGCGAATGCAAGGGGGAGGCGGATCGGGCCCGTAAGAGCTCCTAAAGGCCTGACCTCTTAGTCAGTGGCCGAAGCTCTCCCGGCCCGGGGCGGCGGCAACGCGGCGCTCCTGAGGGCGCGCCTTGCGGCAGCTCTCGGCATCGACGGCGAACAGCCAGGACGAAAAACAGAGAAGGCGATAGAGCAGCGTGTACATGGTCAGTCTCCTTTCGAGACGCCTGTGAGGGGTAACGCTGCGCCCGCCAAGCAGGGCGCAGGGAAACGCGGGTGCTCTCAGCGGTTAACTGGAATTAGTCTAGCAAAGCTTCGGTTTTGCGACCCTATCGCAATTCCGCAGAGCGGCTCTGCTTTCCTGAAGAGGGGCCTTCAGCTCCTGCGCTTTCGAGCACGGCCTCAACGCTACGCGCGCGAGGCCTCTCTCGGCACTCCGGTTCTTGGTCGGTTGGTTCGTAGGCCGTTCAGGCGCTGACCAGACGGGCCGTCGCAGCGGCGGCGGCAGGCAGCACCTCGGTCTCGAAGCGGTCTTCCGGCGGGGCGAAGCGGCTGTCGATCGTTTCTTCGCTCGGAAGGGCATCGGGCTGGTCGCCGACCACCGCCAGCCGTTCGGCGCCGTAGTGCCGAGCCAGCCAGAGGGCCAAAGTAGCGGCCGTCGTATCGGGGCGCTCGCTGATTTCCGGGCGGCCCAGGGTCATGGCCACCGGCAGCCAGATGGGGATACGCCCCTCTTCCAGCGCATGGGTCAAGGCGCTCTCGCTGTCGCATGGGACGAAGAGCGGGTTCGCGGCGGCCAACGCGCGGGCCGATTGCTCCATCGCGATGAGCCGCAGGTGATGGGCCGTTGCCACGTCGAGGGAGGCTGCATCGGCAAGGGGCGTGCCATAGCGGCCGGCGTCCACCGCGAGCACGATACGGCCCGGATGCTCGGCGGCCCGCGCCAACCAAGCGTCACGAGTGCTTCCCTCGACCGTCTCGTCGTCGAGGCAGAGGATGGTGACGGGATGCTTGGGCCGCGGTCGGGCGGCGCGGGCGAAGAAGCCCGGCAAGGGGTAGACGGAGGGATCCGCGCTTTCCCGTCGCCGCCTGCGAATCTGCACGCCGACGCTTTCCGTCTGCGCGTGAATGTCGAGCTTCTCGACGCCGACCTGGACGGCTGCGACGTTGGGATGGGCGAAGCAGAGCTCGGCAACGCGCTCGGCCAAGGTCTCGACCAGATTGATATGCTCGCCCTCGGCCAGAGCCTTGATGCCGCTGATGATCTCGTCATAGGAGAGCACCTTGGCGATGTCGTCGTCAGCCTCGCCGCCGTCGACCTCCAGCACCAGGTTGAGGCGGATCCGCTGCGGTCGGAGCCGCTCCTGCTCGTAGACCCCGATGCGGAACCGCAGCACCAGGTCGCGGATGACGATCAGGTCGCGGTCGCCCGTCTCGCCGGTCGCCGGCAAGGGATAGACCCGCCCAGTCAGGATACTGCTCGAACTCACCTCTCGCCTCGCATGGTCGCGGCCGGAAAAGTGTAAAACGCTAACACCGCAAGAGGATGCTGGAAAGCGGCTTTGATGCGCATCAACGCCGCTTTGCCGTCCGCCATGCTTCAGTGTCGTACGCTAGAAATCTCAAGAGGTTGCGCCATGCTGGCCATGGTCTTGCAGCATCCGGGAAACGCGCTGGTGCCTCAGGAGGGGCCTGTGCCGGAGCCGGGTGCCGGCGAATTGCTGATCAAGGTTCGGGCCTGCGGCGTCTGCCGCACCGACCTGCATGTGGTGGATGGTGAGCTGCCCGAGCCGAAGCTACCGATCGTCCCCGGCCATGAGATCGTCGGCGATGTGGAGCGCACGGGCGCCGGAGTCGGTGGTTTCTTCGCCGGCGAACGGGTCGGCGTGCCCTGGCTCGGCTGGACCTGCGGCACCTGCCTCTACTGCCGCAGCGGGCAGGAGAATCTCTGTGAGCAGGCGAAGTTCACCGGCTACACCCTCGACGGCGGCTATGCCGAGTACCTGCTGGCCGACGCGCGCTTCTGTTTCCCGATCGAGGGCCGGGCCGAGGACGCGGCGGTGGCGCCGTTCCTCTGCGCCGGGCTGATCGGCTATCGCTGCTTGCGCATGGCGGGCGAGGCGAAGCGCCTCGGGCTTTACGGCTTTGGCGCCGCGGCGCACCTGCTGGCCCAGGTCGCTGTCGCGCAGGGACGCTCGGTCTATGCCTTCTCGCGTCCGGGCGACTTAGCCGCGCAGGACTTTGCACGCGGTCTCGGCGCTGTTTGGGCCGGTGGCTCGGACGAGCCGCCGCCGGAGCCCATGGACGCTGCCATCATCTTTGCGCCCGTCGGTGCCTTGGTGCCGGCTGCGCTGGCCGCGGTGCGGCGCGGCGGCGTGGTGGTCTGCGGCGGTATCCATATGAGCGACATCCCCAGCTTTCCGTACGATCTTCTTTGGCACGAGCGCAGCATCAAATCGGTGGCCAACCTGACGCGCCAGGACGCCCGAGACTTTCTCAGCTTGGCGCCGCGCCTGGGCTTGCAAAGCGAGGTGCACCGCTATCCCTTGGTGGAGGCCAACGAAGCCTTGCGCGACTTGCGGGACGGTGCCTTCAGTGGGGCTGCCGTCTTGGTGCCGTAGGGTTGTGGCGATCGGACCAGGCACGGCATGAAAGAAGGAAAACAAGCATGAAGCCCACCATCACCTGGATCCTGCTGGCCGGCGGCGCCCATGCTCAGATCGTGCAGAACGACGGGCCGGGCAAAGGCGTCAGTGCCGTCAAAGGCGCGAGCTGGGACCACCACTTGGACAAGAGCCAGGACATCATGGCCGACCGGCCGGGGCGCAGCTTCGACCGTATGGGCGATCAGCGCCATAGCATGGAGCCGACCAGCGATCCGAAACGACTTCAGGAAAGCACCTTCCTGGGCGAGGTCTGCGGCTATCTCGACGAGGCCGAGCGCGAAGGGCGCTTCGACCGCCTGGTGCTGGTGGCCGAGCCGCGCGCGCTGGGGTTGTTGCGAAAGCAGCTCGGCGGTGGGCTCAAGGGCAAGGTCTATGCCGAGCTCGACAAGGACCTTTCGAAGGCTCCGCTGAAGGAGCTGCCTGAGCGCCTGAAGGATGTGATCCTGCTCTAGGCTGAAAGAGACGCAGGTATGACGCGCTGAGGCGAGCCGGCGCGCCCGGCGAGCGGCTAGCTCCCTTGTCTATGACCGAGCACCCGCCATCGATGGCTCCGACCGCTCCGGCACCGCACCGGCTGGACCCGCTCTTGCGCCCGGCTTCCCTGGCCGTCGTCGGCGCCACGCCCCGGCCGGGCAGCGTCGGCAAAGGGCTGCTCGACCAGATGGCCCTCGGCGGCTTCCGGGGGCCACTCTACGCGATCAACCCGCGCTACGAGGAGATCGCCGGGCAGCGCTGCTATCCGGATTTTGCCGCGCTGCCGGAGACGCCTGAGCATGTGATCTTCGCTGTCTCAGACAGCCGCCTGGAGCCCTTGTTCGATGCGGCGCTGGCCGCCGGGGTCAAGGCCATGACCCTGTTCAACCCGCTGTCCGACGAAGCGGGCGGCGAGGGCTTGCGCCACCGCATCCAGGCCAAGGCCAAGGAGGCCGGCGTGCTGATCTGCGGCGCCAACGGCATGGGCTTCTACAACTTTCATCACGGGGTCTTCGCCTGCGGCTTTCCCACCCGCAGCGACCACCGGCCCGGCGGTGTCGCCTTCATCACCCATGCCGGCGGCACCTTCGGCGCCATGATCGACGGCGAGGCGCGCCTCGACTACAGCATCGCCGTTTCGGCCGGTCAGGAGCTGACCACCGACATGGCCGACTACATGGACTTCGCGCTGTCCGACCCGGCGACCCGGGTCATCGGCCTGTTCATGGAATCGGCCCGGCGGCCCGAGGCCTTCTGCGCGGCGCTGGAACGCGCCGAGCGCCAGAACGTTCCGGTGGTCGCGCTCAAGGTTGGACGCTCGGCCCTTTCGGCCCGCTTGTCGGAAAGCCATACGGGGGCGCTGGTCGGGCGTGACGAGGCCTATCAGGCGATCTTCGCGCGCTATGGCGTGCACAGGGTCGATGACCTGACCGAGCTGGCCTTCACGCTGATCGCCTTCAGCCAAACCGCGCCGCTGGGCCCGGGTGGCCTGGCCACAATCCACGACAGCGGTGGCGAGCGCGAGCTGCTCGCCGACCTCGCCGAAGAGGAGGGCGTGCCGCTCGCAAACCTGGGCCCGGAGACGAAGACGGAGCTGGCCCGCCATCTCGGGCCCGGCTTGCCGCCGATCAATCCGCTCGACGCCTGGGGCGGTGGCGATGACTTCTCGACCACCTTTCCCGCCTGCCTGGAAGCCATGGCCAAAGACCAGGACAGCGCCGTCGTGGCGCTGGTTGCCAACCGCACGGCCGGCGGCAGCCACTACGTCGAGCATCCGGAGAGCGTGCGCCGGGCGCTGACCCACGCCGGCAAGCCTTGCTTCCTGGTCTCCAACCACCAGGGCAGCGGTTTCGACCAGGTGGCGATCGACCTGACGCGCGAGGGCGTGCCGACCCTCGACGGCACCCGGCCTTTCCTGCGCGCGGTGAAACATCTCTTCGCCCGGCGCGACCGGGGACGGCCGGAGGTGGTGCCTGTGGCGCCCAATGCGCAGACCGCACTCTGGCAGGCCAAGCTTGCCGCAGCCGACGAGGCGCTGGGCGAGCACGAGAGCCTCAGCCTCCTGGAAGCCTTCGGGGTGCCCTGCGTGGCGCGGGAAATCGTCGAGGACGAGACAGAGCTGGTGGCTGCCTATGGACGGCTGGGGCCATCGGTCGTGCTCAAGAGCGCGCAGCCCGGTCTGCTGCACAAGAGCGATGCCGGCGGCGTGGTGCTGGGCATTCACAGCCTCGAGCAGGCGCTGGCCGACTACCACGATCTGTCGGCCCGTCTCGGGCCCGCCTGCCTGATGGCAAAGCAGGCCGACAGTGTGGTGGCGGAGCTGATCTTCGGCCTGCTGCGGGACGAGAGCTTCGGGCCGCTGGTCGTCGTCGGTGCCGGCGGCCTCCATGCCGAAGTGCTGAAGGACAGGGCATTCGCCATTCCGCCGGTCTCGCCCGAGGCGGCCGCGGGGCTGATCGCGCAGCTCAAGTTCTTTCCTCTGCTGGATGGCGCGCGCGGGCGGCCCAAGGCGGATGTGCCGGCGCTCGCCCAAGCCTTCGCCGACTTCTCGCAGCTCGCCGCGGCCTTGGCCGATGCGCTGGACTCGCTCGATGTCAATCCGGTGCTGGCCCTGAGCAAGGGCTGCCTGGCCGTCGACGCCTTGGCACTGCCGAGAAAGAGGTCCTAGCCCCCTCTCAACCCTTCCCGGCACCGAGGCTGAGCGGCGCAACTATCTTCTTACCGTTTGCTCCAGCGTGACCGCATGTTTCAGGTCATCGCCGCTTCAGTGACTGAAGAAGATGCCCCTGCTCACGTCTTTGTGAGCGGACTCACAGTCATACCGATTCCTTACGTTTATGACGGATACATGACATGGCGCGGAGTATTTCAGAGCGCCTCAACGAAATACCCATGAGGGAACGAGAGACCATGTTGGGTCATATGATCTACAGCCTGCAGTTCGGCTTTCAGAAGAAGGACCGCAGAGAGGACGAGCGCCGCTTTCACGGGCACACCACGGCAGACATGGATGCCTTTGCGCGAAGCTGCAGCCGCACCAGCGATCTGAAGCACCGCTGGGTCTGAGTCCGTCATTCGCCGCTCGCGCGGCCGAGCGACGCCGTCGCGCTAGGAGCCGCAGGCGGTGGTGAGAAAGTTGCCCTGCGGGCTCTCATAGAGCGTGGCGGAACCGTAAGCATAGCCGAGGGGCTCGCCGGAGCCGACGGCGCAAAGCGCCACCCAGCCGCAGAGCTCGGCCCGGCCATTGGCCCAGTGGAGCCAGTTCCGGCTTTGATGCCGCTCGCAGAACTCCGGCGTTTCGGCCGCCGCGAAGGGAACCCCGAGACGCTCGGCCATGGCCGCAACGGCCGCCATTTGCCGGCCCCGCTTGATGTGGTGGTCCGCATCGTCATAGCCCCACCAGTCCCAGCAGCCGAGCGGGTTGTCCCGTGAGGCGCTGGACTGCGGATAGAGGATGATCAGCCTGTTGCTTTCTGCCCAGCGGTTGTAGCCGGTGCTGCGCGGATAGAGATCGCCGATGTCAGCCGGCGTCTGGCGGCAGCCGGCGAAGGCGATGTGCAGCCGGCAGGGTTGACCCGCCGCTCCCGCCTCACAGCTCTCCGGAATGTAGATGAAGCCGCTATCCGCCATGCCGTGACTTTGCGGGTCCGGCAGGAACTCGGCCTGATCGAAGGCGATCAGCCGGCTTTCGTCCGGCGCGCCAGCTGGCTCCAGCGGCCCGTAGAACTGGTTCAGGATCGCCCGTGCCTGGTCATAGTCGCAGTCGTTGATGAAGGGCGTCTCGCTGACGTGGCAGTCGTTCTCGGCATCCTCCACGAGGAAGCCGTGGCCGGCGGCGATTTCGGTGACATAGGCGATGTTCGGCTGCGGGACGCCGGCGTCCCGGTAGAACGCCAGGGCCGCGTCCATGACCGGACGCGCGACCGTCTCGTCTTCCGTGCCGCTGAAGAGGTAGAGCCGATCGCCGGTCAGGCCGTCCAGGCTGTCGATATGGCCGGCCGCGGCCAGGGCCTGCGTCTGGCGTAGCAGGGCCTCCGCATCGGGCGCGCCCATGGCCGTGTCCATGCAGCGGTTGAGCGCGATGATCACGCTGCCTTCGGCGCAGCGGTAGGGGCCGCCGGCGACGAGGCCCGCGCCGGCGATGCTCTGCGAGTTGGCGATATGAAGCTGTATCGCCATGTAGGCGCCGCTCGAAAGGCCCGACACCGTGGTGCTGCCGGGCTGGAGCTGCAGGGCCGGCAGAGGCTCGGCGGCACGGGCGCTGCCCGAGGCCTGAACCAGGAGCAAGAGCGCAACTGCAAGCGCAAGGATGGCGGGGCGGAAAACAGCGGTCATTTCGGCGCCTCTAAGTCTCGGTGCTGCGAAATGCTGCACTGCAACCTGAGCCAAAGCAACATCGCCGACAAGTGACAATCCTGTGCAGCGGTTGTGCTCTAGGCCTTGGTGGTCAGGGTTCGCCGCACCGCGTCCTGCCAACCCTTGAGCAGCTTGCGCCGGGCCGCGTCCTCCAACGCGGGTGTGAAGCGCGCTTCTCGCTGCCAGCGGTGCGCCAGCTCTTCGAGCGAGGAGAACAGGCCGGCCTGCAGCCCAGCAAGGTAGCCTGCGCCGAGGGCGGTGGTCTCGCTGACCGCGGGGCGGTCGACGGGGATCTGCAGCACGTCGGCCAGGAACTGGAGCAGCCAGTCGTTCGCCACCATGCCGCCGTCGACCCGCAGCTCGCGCGGCGTGACGCCGTCTTCCGCCATGGCGGCGAAGAGGTCGTAGGTCTGATAGCAGACGGACTCGAGGGTGGCGCGCGCGAGCTCGGCAATTCCGGTGTCGCGGGTGAGGCCGAAGAGCGCGCCGCGGGCCTCGGCGTCCCAGTAGGGGGCGCCGAGACCGGTGAAAGCGGGTACGAGATAGACGCCCCGGTTGCCTGGCAGGCTCGCCGCCAGAGCCTCGGTCTCTTCCGCCTTGGCGATCAGCTTGAGCCCGTCGCGGAGCCACTGAACCGCGGCGCCGGAGACGAAGATCGAGCCTTCGATGGCGTAGCTGGTCTCCCCATTCAGGCGATAGCCCACCGTGGTCAGCAGGCGGTTCTTCGACCTCAGCGCCAGCTCGCCGGTGTTGAGAATGACGAAGCAGCCGGTGCCGTAGGTGCTCTTGATCATCCCCGGCTTGAAGCAGGCCTGGCCGATGGCGGCCGCCTGCTGGTCGCCCGCGATCCCGAGAATGGGCAGCGACCGGCCGAAGAGATCGGCGCTGGTCTCGCCGAAGTCGGCCGCGCAGTCGTGCACCTGGGGCAACATGGCCGCCGGCACGTTGAAGATGCGCAGCAGCTCCTCGTCCCAGGCCTGCCGGTGGATGTTGAACAGGTTGGTGCGGGAGGCGTTGGTGGCATCGGTGGCGTGGACCTTGCCGCCGGTCAGGCGCCAAAGCAGGAAGCTATCGACGGTGCCGAAGGCGAGGGCGCCGGCTTCGGCCTTCTCGCGCGCGCCGGGCACCTGGTCGAGCACCCAGGCCGCCTTGGTGGCCGAGAAGTAGGGGTCGATCAGAAGCCCGCTGCGGCGCGTGACCTCGTCCTCCAGGCCGTCGGCGGCCAGGTCATGGCAGAGCGCGGCGGTGCGGCGGTCCTGCCAGACGATGGCGTTGTGGATGGCGCGGCCGCTCTCCTTGTCCCAGACCAGGGTCGTTTCGCGCTGATTGGTGATGCCGATGGCGACCACCCGGTGATTCTTGGCTTCGGCCTCGGCCAGCGCGCTGCGGCAGACCGCAAGGGTCGACGACCAGATCTCCTCCGCGTCGTGCTCGACCCAGGCTTGCTGCGGGTAGATCTGCCGGAATTCCTGCTGGGCCACGGCAACCGGCTGGCCGGCCCGGTCGAAGACGATGGCCCGGCTGCTGGTCGTTCCCTGGTCGATCGCCAGGATGGCGCTTTGCTCGCTCGCGTCGGACATCGACCCTTACCTCCCCGTCTCGCTCTCTTCGTTGGGCAAGCTTTCCGACAGGCGGGCGGCAAAGGCAAGCGGCGGGGGGAAAGGGCGGAGGAGGCGGCCTTCGCCTCCAGCTTGTCAGTCAAGAGGCGTGGCGGGCGGCCTCATCGGACTCGCGGCCGAAGACCGCAACCAGAAGCGCGGCGATCAGGAATTGCCGTCGGCCGAAGATGTCGGCCAGTCTGCCGGCCACGATGAGGAAGGCCGCCTCGGACAGCATGTATCCGCTGATGACCCACTGCAGGTCGCTCGCCGACACATCGAGGTCCTTGGCCATGTCCGGAATCGCCGGTTGCACGGCGAAGAAGTCGAGCTGAACCGCGAACACCGCCATGGATGCGGCCAGGAGAACGGCCCAAAGACGCTGCTCGCCGTTGCCGGGCGGCGCAGCATTTGCGGTGTCGGGGGCCGGTTGAGAGGACACGTGAGAGTCAACGGCAAGACGCATCGGGCACGGCAAGCGGCCTCTTTGCAGTCATCGGGCTGCGTCCTTGGGTCCGGTCGGACCGATAGGGGCTCAATCCTACGATGCGCAGGCTCCCTAGGCCAGTGCCTGTTCCCGGCGCGGCCTTGGCAGCAGGCCGGAATCCCGTTACGCGACGTCTCGCGATAAGCTACAGTTGCCGTGGCCTTGAGGCTCACAAACAAACAGGCGGTATCTCTTGGAGCAAAGACCTTGAATTGGGACGATCTCAGGATTTTTCTCGCCGTCAGCGAAGCCGGCAATCTTTCCGCGGCGGCGCGGGCCCTCCGCCTTAGTCAGCCGACGGTGAGCCGGCGTATCGCGGCGCTGGAGGAGCAGCTCTCCGCACGGCTTTTCGACCGCTTGCCGCACGGCCTCATGCCCACCGAGCAGGGCGCGGCCTTGCTTCAGCATGCACGGGAGATGGCGCGGGCCGCGGAAGCGGCGGATCGTCAGACGGCTGCTTTCGCCGAAACCGAAGAGGCGGAGGTGCGGATCTCCGTCAACGAGCAAACGGCCCTGTTTCTGATCGACCATTTGCCGGATTTGCGCGCGCGCCTGCCGGGCGTGCAGGTGGAGCTGGCCGTCTCTCACCTCCTGGCCAACCTCTCTCGCCGCGAGGCCGATCTTCTGATCCGCAACTGCATGCCGGACTACGGCGCTCTCGTCGCGAAGAAGCTCGGCGTGATGGCCTTCGCCGTTTATGGCGCAAAGGACTACGTCACGCGGTTCCAGGGCGCAGAGCCGCGAGCCCTCCTCAGACAAGCCGACTGGATCGGCTGGGACGAGGAGCATCAGTACATGTCCGGACAGGACTGGCTGGTCGAGCACTTGGCACAGAGCGACGGCGGGCGGCGTGAGGTGCTGCGGGTCAACGACGGCATGACTCTGTTGCTGGCTGTGCGCCGGGGTGTCGGGCTCGGCATTCTGCCTTGCTGCGGAGGCGATGCGGATCCGTCCTTGGTTCGGCTGGGAGAGCCGCTGCGCGACGCCGCCACCTCGCAGTACCTTTTGGTCCACCCGGACCTTCGGAAGGTGCCTGCCGTCCGCCGCGCCATCGATGCCCTGGCCTGGCTCTTCGAGCGCGAAGCCTCGGCGCTCAGCGGCGGCGCAGCCTTGCCTCAGGCCGCGCAGTAGAGCCCGGAATGCCGGGGACACGTCACCCGAAGACGCAAATAAGAGGGACGGGAGTAGGGGGATTGCTAGCAATCTGCCTCGGCCCGTAGAGCCGTTTCGCGGGCCGAGAAAAGAGCGTCAGGAAGGGAGCTTTCATGGAAGAGACGCGGGCCCGCCCAAGGCTTGGGCGGCGACGGGAGACAAGCCGCCGCGCCGAGCTGCGGTCCAAGGGACGAAGCGACCGCTTCCCGCAAAGGCCCTGGCGCTTGCCCGAGGTGCCTTTCCCGCCCCTGACCCTGCTGTCGGAAGACCGCATCGCCGACATCCATGAGGCCTCCATGCGTGTCCTGGAGGAGGTCGGCATGGACTTTCTCCACCCCGAAGCCCTGCACATCCTGCAGCAGGGCGGCGCGCAGGTGCAGTCGGGCAGCGAGCGCGTCCGCTTCGACCGCTATCTGGTGGAGGAACTGGTCGCCAAGGCGCCCTCGCAGATCGCCATGCACGCGCGCAACCCGGCGCACAGCTTCGTCTTCGGCGGCAATCGTCTGGCCTTTTCCATGGTGGCC
>JANQIA010000478.1 GCA_028282405.1 Rhodovibrionaceae bacterium | reverse complement strand
GCGGTTGCCGAGCTCATAAAGTCGCGCCGGCTCATGCCGCCGCGTTTCAGCATCTCTTCCAATCGCTTGAGGTTTCTCATTTTGCAGGGCCTCCCTGATTTTCTTCGGCAATGAGACTACCATCTATGTGGGAAATCTCTAGTTAGGTCTAAGGAAAATACCAACCAGTCCTGCAAACGTGAAGCCTCGAGGTCACGAGGCAAGCCGACGACGGACTGCCAGAAACAGCCTCGGCAGCCCGTCATCGGCGCGGGAAGAAGGCGGCCACGCAAGCCACTGCGAGCGTCGAAAGACCGGTCAACTGCGCCCGGCCGGGACGTTTGTCCGGGTCACTCCCGAACGAAGTCTACGATGACGTCGATCACCGGCTCGGCGAGCGGCAGGTCGGGCGCTGCGTAGGTGGCGAGATTGAGCGCCCGGTCGTCAGGCGCCTCCTTCAGCACGTGATTGACGCCCTCGATAACCGCCAGTTTGCCGCCCGTCGCCTCGGCCAGCGCCCTGGCATCGGCGAGAGAGACCTGGAGATCGGTCGAGCCCTGGATGACCAGCGTCCGCACGGCTGCGGCCTTCGCCAGTTCGGCGGGATCCGCGGCCATCACCGAAATCAGAAAGCCCTGAACGCCGGGCTCGAAGAGCCAAGCGATCGCCGGGTGAAAGTGCGTCCGATCCGCCGGGACGCCGGTCTCGAGATCTCGGATCGCAGCGAGGGCCTGGTCCAACAGGGGCGCGTTGGCCGGGTTCGCCTTGAGCTGCTCGCGGAGCACATCGCCGAAAGGCCGTCCGGCACCGGAAACAAGCAGCAAGCCACAAACGTCCGACTGCCCAATGGCGGCGGCCGAGACCATCATCGCCCCTTCCGAGTGCCCCAGCAGGAAAACGCAGGGAGCGCCCGTGGCGGCCCTGGCGACGCGAACCCAACGCCGGTAGTCCGCTGCATAGCTCTCTAGCGTCACCGCGTTAGCATCGCCGGCCCCGGCGCTGGCGAACATGCCGCGCTTGTCGACCCGCAGGGTTGAAACCCCGCGCGCGGCCAGTTGTTCAGCCAGGTGCTTGTAGCTGTTGGCGTGCACGCCCAGCGGGTTGTTTCCGTCGCGGTCGGTAGGCCCCGAGCCTGGCACGATCAGAACGACAGGCGCCCCTGGCCCGGCGTCGAGAAAAAGGCCGGAAAGACCGTCTGCACGAAGCTCACTCTGCATGATCGATACCGGCGCATCGCTGGCTTCTGCGGCAATCGCGACCTGCGCCCCAGGACCCGCCGACAAAAGGAGTACGGCAAACAGCAGCCATTTCATCGCGAAGGCGCTTTCTCAGCGCGCGTGCCTTCGGACTGTGGCCATCGGCGATATGGGCTGGGCGACAACATTGTGACGCATCACAGCATCAACGCAGGCGATTGCCCAGACGTAACGTTGCGGGACCGGCATGCAGAAAGCTGTTTGCAACGCGCTTGCTCGGCACGAGTGTCAGGCCAGCCCGAGCGGCTGCTCACACGGCCTTGCTAGGAACCCCGCTTGCCGATGTGGCGGCGGAAGACCTCCTCCAGGTACTCGCTGCTGTTGCGGCCGACGAGGGTGCCTTGCCGCTTGCCCTCGCCATCGAACAGCAGCAGCGTCACGTGGCTGACGCCGTGGGCGCGGGCCAGGTTGCTGCCTTTGGCAGTGCGGGTGTTGGCGACGACGTACTGAAGCTCGTCGTCGTCGAAGGCGGAGAGCGCCTCGCGCGTCTCGCGCTGCAGCGCGGCACAGTGAGAGCACTGTGGGTCGTGGATCTGAACCACGGTGGGAATGCCGTTGCCGATCTGGGTGAAGTCGTCCTCGCGGATGGTGGCCTGCACCTCCTCGACCAGATACCAGCCGAGGCCGCCGGCGGCGGCGGTTCCCACGACGGCCAGCGCGGCCGTGCGCATGGCATCGCGCCGGCTGAACATAGTGCGCGGCTTCTTGGCGCTTGCTTGCGCTTCCGCGGCCGGCGCTGCGGTGGGCGCGGCAGCGGCCTTGCGAGCCTTGCCGGCCTTGGCCTTGTGCTTCTGTCGCTTCATGCCGCTCGGTCCCCTCAGTCAAACCGACGAAACGCTCTGTCAGGCGCAGACTTGCGCCGAAAGCTGCTGGTTCGGTAGGGCGGAAAGCTATCACGGCTGTCTGAGAGCCTGCGTTCAAGTTCCGGGGACTGGCTTTCAAGTTTGCGTGTCCCGTGGCGCTGAGCAGCCCTCCGGGGAAAAGCTCCTGGAAAAGGCACCGGTTTCGAGGTATAGTTACATGTAACCAACAGATTGAGACCTGTGTTTTGACGGCATCGACACCTAAGCCTTCCCGCGAAAAGGTGCGCGCGCATCGTGCTCGGTTGCGGGCCCAAGGCTTGCGCCCCATCCAGATCTGGGTGCCCGATGTGCGGGCACCGGCATTTCGAACTGAAGCTCTCCGTCAATCGAAGGCTGTTGCTGCCAGTGAGCAAGAGACAGAGGATCAGGCCTTCATTGATGCGATCTCGGACCGAGCTGGTGAATGAGGCGCGGCGAGATCTGGACCGTCTCCGGTGGAGGAGACTACGCCGGCAAGCCGCGACCGGCCGTGATTATCCAGGACGACGCATTCGAGGCGACAGCTTCGGTCACGATTTGCGTTTTCACGACTCATGAGACCGAGGCGCCACTGCTACGCCTTGCGGTGCAGCCGAGCGACAGCAACGGGTTGCAGAGCATAAGCCGCTTGATGGTCGACAAGATCACGACCGTGGCCAAGTCGAAACTCGGCAAGCGCATTGGCCGGCTGAACGACGAAGACATGCTGCGACTGAACCGCGCCTTGCTGGTCTTTCTCGGGCTCGCGGTCTCGTCGCGTAGCTCCTAGCCCGGGTCCTTCAATTGCTTCTCGGGCTGTCGGCTTCTTCCGCCACGAAGAGCGCCAGCCAGACGGTGGGCTCGTCGGGCGTGGTCCAGGCGACCCGGTGGCGGACATGGGGGGCGAGGTAGAGATGGTCGCCGGGGCCGAGCACCCGATCCTCCGCTTCGCCGTCCAGGCGGAGCCGGGCCTGGCCCTTGAGCACCAGAACCCATTCGCCGTCCTCCTGATCGTACCAATAGCCGGGCGGCGAGGCCTGGCCGTGAGAAACGATGCGCTCCAGGCGCATCCCCGGCCGCGCCAGCAGAATATCGATATGCTCTTCCTCGGCGGGTGCCGGCAGCGCCGCGAAGAGGTTGAGGAGCGGGGGCGGTGGGTCTCTGGTCATCGTTCATAACTTTCGAGCTGCTTGACCCCGGCCCGGGCTCTGCCTACCAGGGATGGCGGACGCCATGAGAGCCGGGCCATGACCTACAAAGCCACGAAAATCGTGATCATCACCGAGAAGATCATCCTCGAAGGGGTCACCGAGATCATCGAAGAGGCCGGGGCCAGCGGCTACACCATCGTCACGGCCGGCGGCAAGGGCAGCCGCGGTATCCGGCCCTCGGGCGGGCCGCTGGTGGTGGATGCCTTCTCCAACATCAAGATCGAGGTGATCACCGCGACCCGCGAGATGGGCGAGGCGATCGCCGATGCCGTGGCCGCCAAGTACTTCAAGAACTACTCGGGCATCACCTATCTGGAAGAGGTCGAGATCCTGCGCCCGCACAAGTTCTAGTCTCGTCTTTCCTAGCCTGAGCCGGCCCCGATCTCGAAGACGGCGTAGCCCAGGGCGATGAACATGGGGATGCCGATGGCGATGGCGACCGGCGTCCCGATGCTGGTCGAGGAGCCGATGTAGGCCGAGGGGTTGGCCGTGGGGATAGCGGCGCGCAGGGTGGGTGGGCCGGAGATGTCGGAGCTGGAACCGGCCAGCACCGCCAAGAGGATGACGCCTCCGGGGCTGAAGCCGGTGGCGAGGTGCGCCAGGTAGCCGAGGCCAAAGGCGATCAGCCCGTGAACCAGCGGCGCCAAGGCCGCATAAATCACGTACCAGTGGGCCACCTTGCGCAGTTCGTTCAGCCGCGCATAGGCCTCCATCCCCATGATCAGCATGAGGATCGAGAGCAAGCCGCGGAAGAGGGGATCGTAGAACTGCTCGAAGACCGGGCCGGGGCGGGTCAGGAGGCCCAGCGCCAAGCCGAGCAGCAGGGCCGAGAGGGCCGAGCCGCGCAGGCTTTCCTTGACGATGGACCAGACCTCGACCTTGGTGTTGCCGCCGTCCTGGCGCTTCTTCAGATAGAGGTTGGCCAACACGATGGCCAGCACCAGCGCCGGGATATCCATGAAGGGATAGAGCGCCGGCACCCAGGCTTCATAGACGATACCGTCGTTTTCCAGCAGCACCATGGCGGCGGCCAGGGTGGAGGCGCTGACCGCGCCGAACAGCCCGGCGGTGGCGATGCCGTCCTCGGTCCTCACGCCGGGCAGCACGGCGATGGTCACCCGTCCCAACAGCACGATGCCGCAGCCCAGGACCACCGAGAACAAGGCCGGCAGCAGCATCTCGCTGAGATCTGCCTCGCGGATTTCGATGCCGCCGTTGATGCCGATGCGCATCAGCAGCATGAAGACGGCGAACTTGTAGATGGCGTCGGGGATCTCGAGCTTGCTGCCGAGGGCGGCGATGATCATGCCGCCGATCAGGAAACCCAGGGCAGGCGACTGGAACTGCGTGACGAACCGCGTCGCAAAATCTAACAGAAGGTCCATTGCCTCGCCGACACCCGCCAGTTGCCTGTCCCGTTCGCGGGTATCGTCTATCACCCTCTGGCGTCAAGGGCTCTGCATCCCGCCTCGCTGCCGGTGCGCCTCGACGGCCTTCGGCGCACAAATCACCAAAGCGGGTCGTGTGTGACTTTTCTCACGCATAGCAAGCATCCGGCCGATTGACCGCGTAGTGCGGCATCCATAGCGTTCGCGCTCGTTGACGGACGCCCTTTGGGGGACACAGCCCGGACCGGCGCATGCCACCTTGGTCGGCGACTCCGTTAACTGTGCCGTGGAGCCGAGTGCCTTCTGGTCCTGCAGCTCGCCCACGGCTTTGGTCGGCGCAGGGAGTGAGTTTGAGCTGATACTTATCGCCAATCCGCTCTTCGACATCGACATCGGGGCGCCTTGGTTTTCCATGACGAGCCTTTCTAGCCCAACGGCCGGTGCCGGAGAGTTCCTGACGATCTCGAGCTTGGACTGGATCGGTTTGCCGGGCGCAACCATCACCGGCATCGCGAACTTCTTGACGGACACCGAGTCCGGCATCGAAGAGGCCGATGTCACCACAGGCCCCAATTCGGTGACGATCGACTTCAACCAATCGGAATGGCTGCCCGGTCAAGTGATCTCGTTCGACTTCGTAACCACACACAGCGAGCGCTCTTCGCGCGCTTGGCCGACTCAGTGCGCTTGTGATGACTTCGAACCTTATTGGCCCGTCGCGCACAGAAAAGACAGTCGGTTCTCCGCTTGTTTTCTGGATCGATCATTAGACAATACGCGCTTCGCTGTTCAGCGCGGCAGCAATGAGAGAGAAGAGTTGGACGAACATACGAAAAGCCGTGTCGACGTGATCTATGACACTCTGCGGGAACGCATTTGTCTGGGGGAATACGGAAACGGGCAGATTCTCTACGAGGGCGAGCTGGGCCGCGAGTTTTCGGTGAGCCGCACGCCCATTCGGCAAGTTCTGCAACGGCTCGCGTTCGACCGCTTGGCCACGGTGCGCGCGGGCGTCGGAACCGCCGTCACCGGAGGCGACCCGGAGACGCTTCAGCGCAGCCTGCAGATACGGGCGCGCATCCACGGGCTGATCGCCGATCTGGCCGTGGTCCGCAGCGAGCCCGACAACAAAGCCACGGCCGAGTTCGTCCAGTTCAAGGCGAGCAAGCTGGAGGGCAGCTCCACACGCGCGCAGTTTTGGGCCGTCTACCGGGACCTGCAGGAGATGACGAACGAGATCATCGACGACGACCTGCTTCGGAACGTGGACGAGATGATCTTCTTCCGCACGGCGCCGGCCTTGATGCGCGCCGCGGGCGAGGACATGGGCCCAGCCGTCTCGGCGCTGCAGGGCGAAGTCGCCGCGGTCGCCGAGAAGATCTTGGCCGACGACCCGGTCGGCGCGTTCGCGGCGCGCAGCGCGCAGCTCCCGGCCTACAGCGCGCTGTTGCCGTAGGGCACGTCGCAGGCGGCCAGGAAGGCGAGCTGCTCTTCGGTTTCTATGGCCTGCGGGAGTTCGCTGCGGACCGCATGCAGGGCCTCGTCAGAGCTCAAGCCGAGGCGGACCAGTAAGTAGGCCGCCATCAGTGGGCTGCGCCCTTCACCAGCCAGACAGTGCACCGCGACCCCGCCGCCCCGGCGCAAGATCGCTGTCGCCCGGCTTTCGACAGGCTGCCAGCGGCGCAGGAAATCCGCATCGGGCGCCGTGAAGTCGGGTAGGGGGCAGCGTTCGACGGCGATCTTCTGTCGGGCCGCGGCGTCTAGGATGTCTTGGTAGTCGACCCCTTCGATCTCCGCGTCCTCGATGACGGCGGCGAGAAGCTCGACTCCCTTGTCGGCCAGGTCGCGCATCGTTTCGGCCAAAGCTTCGTCATCGATCGAAAGCCCGCCACGTCCATCGACATGAAGCCCAGGACAGGGCCCAAAGAACAAACGCCACGGCGTCTCAGCCGCGGCCGGTAAGAACCGAGCCATCGCAACCTCGCCTCCACTGCCGAAAGGCGAGGTCTACGATGGCCGGTCCGTAAGCGAAATTAAAAAGAAGACGCCCGCGGTCAGCGGATAGGATGCGCGTAGAGGAGCCCGCCATCGGTCCAGAGCCGATTCGGCGTGGAGGCACGGTCGAGCCCCATGGCCGAGTCGGTCCCGATGGTGCGCTCGAAGACCTCGCCGTAGTTGCCGACCTGCCGGATGACTTCGATGGCCCAGTTGTTGGCGATGCCCAGCTTCTTGGCAATGTCGCCCATGGCGCTGTCGGCACCGAACATGCGGCGCACGGCTGCCGGCTGGTTGTCGAGGTCGGCGACCACGGCATCGATGTTCTGCGAGCTGACGCCATGCGCTTCGGCGTTGAGCATGACCTGGAAGCTCCAGAACAGCACGCTCTCCAGCTCCTGGTCGGGCTGGGCCAGCAAGGTCAGCGGTTCGGCCGAGATCACGTCCGGCAGAAGCTTGTAGGCGGCAGGCTCGGGCGCCAGCAGCCGATCGGCGGCAAGCGCCGAAAAGTCCGACGACATCACATCGCACTTGCCGCCGAAGAAGGCCTGTAGTCGCGCCGTCTTGTCGGCGATGTTCTCGACCTTGTAGTTCATGTTCCGGTCGCCGAACCAGTCGGCGATGTTGAGCAGGGTGGTGGAGCCTTCTTCGGCGCAGACCGTCGCGCCATCCAGCTCGCGGGCAGCGGCGACGCCGAGCTCTTTCGGCACCATGAAGCCCTGTCCGTCGTAGAAGGTGGTCACGACGAAGGCCATGCCGGGATCCGTGTCTCGGGTGCCCGTGCGGGTGATCGAACGCGACGCCATGTGGGCGCCATCGGCGACGATCGTCTTCATGCTGTCGGAAAAGCCGATACCGCGGATATCGGCCTTGTCGACGTCGCCGAAGATCGCCGCGGCGGCCATGCGGCAGAAGGCGACGTTGAAGCCGGCGTAACGCCCGCCGCTGTCCGGCGTCGAAAAGCCCGGCGAGTTCGAATTGACGAGGCAGGTGACGGCGTCGTTTTCAAGAATCTCGTCGAGAACCGGGCCGGCGGCAGCCGGTTGGCTGGTCACGGCGAGGGCCGCGGCCGCGAGGGCAACGGACGTTCTGATGGAAAGGTGGCGGAGCATTGGCTGTCCTTCTCTGTCTGAAGGTTGTGAGCAACGCTATCTGTATACATGTATATCGTTGCAGGGTTATGACAGCCTAAACGTCTGCTCAGCGCTTCCGCCAATGGAACAGTTCCGCCTCCAGCGTCCGGCAATGGCGCGCGATCAACCAGCAGACCAGGAGGTACATGGTACCGACGGCGAGCAGAGCCTCGAGCGCGTAGCGCTGCCAGGCCGCATCGCTGTAGGCCATTCGGGTCGTGGCGATGAGATCGAAAACGCCGACAAGCGCGACCAGCGACGTGTCCTTGAAGCCGCCGATGATGGTGTTGGTGAGAGACGGCAAGGCGACGGACACCGCCTGGGGCAGCTCCACCAGGCGCAGGCGCTTGAGATAGCCCAAGCCGAGAGCACCGCCGGCCTCGCGCTGTCCGTCTCCGACAGCACGCAGCCCGCCACGCATGTCTTCGGCGACGTAGGCTGCGTGAAACACGACAAGCATGATCAGCGTTGCTGCAACGGCATCGAGCGCCCAGCTAGGCGGCGCAAGAAGGGGCAACACGAACACACCGAAGAACAGAACCGTGACCAGCGGCGTCGCGCGCAGCCCCTCGATCACCGTGGTTGCCAGCACGCGAACCAGCGGCGGTCCGTCGCGCCGGGCCAGGGCCAAGGCGACACCGATCGGAATGCCCGCCGCCAGCCCGAAGACGCCGAGCAGAGCGACAATGGCGATACCGTGCCAGCGCACGGTCGCCACCTGTTCGAGGCCGAACGGCCGCCCGTCGAGCAGGGCGACGAGCGCGACGAAGGCGCCGATCATGACGAGCGCGCTCTCCTGCAACGGCCAGCGCCGCCAGGCGAGCCAGCCAAGCGCCGCAAGCACGAGCGCGGTCCCGAGAGCCGGGCGCCACATCAGATCGTGGGGAAAGGCGCCGAAGAGAATCAGCGCCCACTTTTCCATGAGAAAGGCCCAGCACGCGCCGGCACCCTCGGCCGCGCAGGCCTCCGGCCCCGCAGGGCGCCAAACGGCGGAAAAGAACAGCCAGTCGAGCAGGCGCGGGCCCAGCCAGACAAGCAAGGCCACGAACAGGAGCGTCGTTGCGGCGGTCAGGGGATCGCCAAGCAGACGACGCCCGCCGCGGCTGAGAGCATCAACGATCATGCGCGCGGCTCTCGAAAGCGGCCATGGCACCGGAAACGGCGAGCCCGACGGAGAGGTAGACGCAAATGGTGACCAGCATCAGCTCGATCGGCCGGAAGGTCTGATTCACCGAGGTGCTCATCACCGACACGAAGTCGGAATAGCCGACGGCCAGCCCGATCGAGGTGTTCTTCAGCGTGTTGATGTACTGGTTCGTCAGGGGTGGCACCATCAAGCGCAGCGCTTGCGGCAACACGACAAGCCACATGACTCCGAGGGGCCCCAGACCGAGCGCGTAGCCGGCCTGCCTCTGTCCCTCCGGCACCGCCAGGATGGCCGCGCGCACCAGCTCGCCGATCTGCGCCCCGTGATAGGCGCCGAGCGCGATCAGAAGCGCGAGGAACGGGATGGTGACGGTCCATCCTCCGGAGAAGTTGAAGCCCTGCAGCTCGGGCAGACGCGCCTGCGGCTCGGCCAAGACGATCGCCACAAGCGCAACCAGCACTGCGACGAGCGCCCCGGCATAGAGCTTTCGTCTACGCGCCAAGGCCCACCAGCCGAGAAAGGCCAAGGCGCCGCCAACGGCAAGGATGAGCCAAGCGCGCCAGCCGTCGGCCAACACGATGGCCGGCATCTCGATTCCTCGATTGGAGATGAAGAGCACCCCGCCAAGCTCCCAAGCTTCGCGCACACTCGGCAGCTCCCGCACCATCACCACATAGACGGCCAGCAGGATCAGCAGCTTCGGCAGATTGCGCATGGCATCGACGTAGCGCAGCGCCGCATGCCTCAGGATCGGGTGCTCGCTGAGGCTTGCGAAGCCAATCGCGAAGCCGACCAGGGTCGCCAGCAGGATGCAGGCGATGGTGAGCTTGAGGGTATTCAGAAACCCCGCGAGGAGCGCATTGGCGTAGCTCGCTCCCGGTCCGTGGGCAATGACGCTCTCGTTCAAATCGAAACCGCTGTCCTGCCAGAGGAAAGCGAAGTCGATCTTCATCCCCGCAGCGGAGAGATTTGCGGCCAGATTGAACCAGAGCAGGCCGCCGACCACGGCCAGCAACAGCCCGGCACCGACTTGCATCGCCAGACGCTGCGTTCGCTTGTCCGTGATTGCGGGAAAACGCCAACCGCCGATGTGGCTTGAAATCATGCAGCGCTTCTCCGCTTGCCAGGTTGATGGCAGCTGGTATAGCTGCATACATGTATCATAACCATGACAGACCGCCGAAAAATGTCAGACGATCTCTTTCCGGCGCTTGCGACGAGCGACGTACCGATTGCGCCCTTTTCCGCCAC
>JANQIA010000477.1 GCA_028282405.1 Rhodovibrionaceae bacterium | reverse complement strand
TGCAACCAGACCGTTATGAGCGGCCGGCTCTAACCAATTGAGCTACGGGCCCGTCAGGGTGCAACGCTGATAGCAGAGGCGCGCGGGCCAGGAAAGCCGCCCAGGAAAGCCGCCCAGGAAAGCCGGCGGAGAGCGGGTTACTCGGCCGCGTCATTGGCGGCAGCGATGTCGGGCGCCGGCTTGGCTTCACCGTCCGCCGCATCACCGATGAGCGGGACGCTCTGGCCGTGACGCAAGGCCTCCAACACCGCGATGGTCGCAAGCGAGCTTTCCAGGAGCTCGTTCTCGTCGACCGGCGGTGTCCCGCTGGCCACGGCCTTCACGAAGGCTTGCAGCTCCGCCTTGTGGCCCTTGTCCTGACCGGCCCGCGCCTTCTTGGTCGTCGTGCGGCCGTCGACCGTCGTGGCGCTCTCCAGGAAGTTGTCGATGGCGATGACCCGGCCGCCGACGAAGATCTCGAAACGCTCCTTGCTATAGGCCGAGTCGCCCTTCGAGGTGTAGAGGATCGTCGCCAGGCTGCCGTCCTGGAAGCGCAGGGAGATCGCAAGGTCGTCGCAGACGCCGTGGCCGACCTGGGCGGCCTGAGCGCTCACCTCGACAATGGGCTGACCGACCAGATAGCGCGCCAGATCGATGAAGTGGCAGCTCTCGCCAAGGATGCGACCGCCGCCTTCGTCGGCATCGTTGATCGCTGCATCGTCCGGCAGGGCACCGGCATTAACGCGGAACAGCAGGACCTTGGGCTCGCCGCTCGATGCGATGGCGGCCTTCGCCTCGACCATCATGGGGGCGAAACGGCGGTTGAAGCCGACGGTGAAGAAGGCGTCGCTCTCGGCCCGCGCTTCGGCGACCTGGGCCAGCTCTTCCCGGCTGAGCGCCAAGGGCTTCTCGACGAAGACAGGCTTGCCGGCGGCGAGCGCCTGGGCGGTCAAGCGAGCGTGGCTCGAATGCGGCGTGGCGATCAACAGCGCGTCGATGTCGGGGTCCTGCAGCACCTCTTCCAGATCGGTGGTCGCCTTGGCGAAACCGAAAGCCTCCTGGCTGTGCGCCGCCGACATGCCGCGGGTGGTGACGATGGTCTCGAGGCTGACCCCGGCCATGCCCTTGAGCTTGGGCAGGAGCATGGTGCGGGCGAAGCCGCCGGCACCGACCACCGCCAGGCGGCAACCGCCGGCCGACGAGGGTTTGGGCGACGAGGGTTTGGCCGCCGGGGCATTCACCTTGGGCAGGGCCTCCGAGGCGCCTTCCGGATAGGCGAGAACCACGCCGAGGTGCGGCGTCTCGCCCGCCATGATCATGGCATAGGCCTGCTCGGCGTCATTGAAGTCATAGCGGTGGGTGATCAGCGCGGCAACGTCCAGTCGGCGCGGGTTGGCCGGCGACATCAGGCGCACCACCTCGCCGAGGTTCGCCGTCTCGGTCCAGCGCACGAAGCCCGGCGGGTACTTGACGCCCTTGCCTTCGTAGTCGGCGTCGTAGCGGCCCGGCCCGTAGGAGCGGGAGACCACCAGCGACAGCTCCTTCTGCATGAAGTCGCGGTAGGAGAACTCGGTACCGGTAAGGCCCACCAGGCAAACCCGGGCCCGGTCGCGGGCAATGGCGGCCGCCGTGGCAAAGGGCTCGCTGCTCTTGGTCGCAGCGGCAATCAGAACAGAGTCGCAACCGAGGCCCTCGGTCCAGGACAACACCGTCTCTTCCGGACTGCCGCTGCCGAGGTTGATGGTCAGCTCGGCACCCAGCTTGGCGGCCAGGTCGAGCCGTTCCTGGTTGTAGTCGAGCGACAGCACCCGGGCACCGGCGAGCGACAGAAGCTGCGCGGCGAGCTGTCCGACCAGCCCGGCGCCGATCACGGCAACCCGGTCGCCCAGGCGCGGCTCGCAGTTGCGCACGGCATGCAGCGCGATGGCCCCGAGGGTGCAGAAGGCTGCTTCCTCGTCGGGCACATCGGCGGGGATTGGCGCCAGGAGGTTCTCCGGCACCACGTTGAGCTCGGCATGGTTGGCGAGACCGGCACCGGCGATGGCGACCCGGTCGCCGACCCGGTAGCGGCCTTCCAGCCCGGCGCCGACCTCGACGACGCGGCCCGCGGCCGAGTAGCCAAGCGGCATGGGCTCGTCGAGGCGCGCCAGCACGGCGTTCATGGTGGCCAGGATGCCGTCACGCCGGGCCTTGTCGAGCACCTTGCGGACCAGATCTGGCCTGGCTTGCGCCTTGCCGACCAGGCTCTTCTTGGCAAACTCGTTGGCGCTGCGCTCGGTGCCGGTCGAGATCACCGACGCCCGCGTCGCCACCAGCAGATGCCCCCGCTTCACCTTGGGAGGCGGCACGTCTTGCAAGGATAGCTTGCCGCTGCGGGCGCTGGACACGACCTGCTTCATTCGGGGCGCCGTCGATTGTTCCGCTCAGGGCCGGGACTATAGCCTAAGCCAAGTAGCCCAGGAGTGTGACAATCTTCTAAACGCAAAGGCC
>JANQIA010000463.1 GCA_028282405.1 Rhodovibrionaceae bacterium | reverse complement strand
CGACGACATGATCCGCAATCTGCCCGTCCTCGAAGCCTCGGCTCATGGCATCGGCTTGATCTCCGTCGTGCCGGAGCCCGACGGGCTGATACGGCGCGTCCCCGCTCTGGCCCGCGTCGGCGACAGCATCCAGCCAAGCCTGACACTGGAAATGCTCCGCGTTGCGACCGGAGAACAGACCATCGCCGCGCGGAGCAATGACGCCGGCCTCGAAAGCGTGATCATTCAGCAGATCGCCATACCGGTGGACCGCAACGGACGCATCTGGCTCAATCTCGGCGAGTCGGATGCGCGGCGATACGTTTCCGCCACCGACGTCCTGAGCGGCTTGGTCGACCGCAACCGTCTGGCCGGGCGCCTGGTGCTCCTCGGCACGTCGGCAACGGCTTTGGGCGATATTCGGGCGACCCCGCTCCACCCGGCCATCCCGGGGGTCGAGCTGCACGCACAGCTTCTCGAGTCCATTCTGGCGCAAGACCACATCGTCAGCCCCAACTACGCCATCGCCGCGGAGCTCCTTTTTGTCGTGCTGGTCGGCGGTTTGCTGATCGTCGCCGTCCCGCTGATCGACGCCAAGTGGAGCGTGGTCCTGCTGGTGGCCAGCACGGCCACCGTGCTCCTCTCCACCTGGTATCTCTACACCTACGAGAAGATCGTCATCGACGGCGTGGTGCCGGCGCTCTCCACCCTGGCGATCTTCCTGACCCTCATCACCCTGAAGTACGGCATCGAGGAAAGGCGGCGGCAGCAGGTCCGCAGGGTCTTCAGCCACTACCTCTCCCCCGTCATGGTCGACCGGCTGGCTGAAGAGCCCGACCAGGTCCGACTGGGCGGCGAGCTGCGCACCATGACCATTATGTTCAGCGACATCCGTGGCTTCACCACCCTGTCGGAGGGGCCGCTCAGCGACCCGCAGGCGCTGACCGCGCTGCTCAACGAATACCTGACGGCCATGACGACGGCGATCCTCGAGCACGACGGGACCATCGACAAGTACATCGGCGACGCTATCATGGCCTTCTGGAATGCCCCCATCGCCGACGAGACGCATGTGCGCGACGCCTGTCTGGCGGCGCTCTCCATGTCGCGTGCGTTGGATGAGCTCAATACCGAGCTCACGCAACGGGAAGGCCCCCTCAAGGGCCTCGCCCAGCCGCTCAACTTCGGGGTCGGCATCAACACCGGGAGCTGCTTGGTCGGCAACATGGGGTCCCGGCAGCGCTTCAACTACTCGGTAATCGGCGATGTGGTGAACGTCGCCTCGCGTATCGAAGGACAGACCAAGACCTTCGGCCTGCGTATCCTGATCGGCGAGGACACCGCCAAGCAGGTCCCCGAGATGGCCTTGCTCGAGGTCGACGCGATCCAACTGCGGGGCAAGTCGGGGACGACGCGGGTCTATACCCTGCTGGGCGATGAGCATGTCGCCGCACGCGAAGACTTCAAACGACTGCAGCACGCCCATCATGAGCTGTTGCAAGCCTTCGCCGCCGGCGACGCGGACGCCGCGGAGCGGGCACGCGCGACCTGCAAAGGCCTGGCGGAGCCCTACGGGATCACCCGGCTCTACCAGGTTTACGGCGAACGCGAGCTTCCCCTTGCCGGCCATCGCCTGGAACAGCACGGCTAGGTCGGGCTGCCGACACTCTGCCTGCGCAGAGGTGCGCTCCTTGCCGAGTGCGGACACCGGACAGGACGCACAGCTTATCCCCCTTGATAATTCACGATATTTTATCCAATATCCCTAAGAACTTCGGTGACTATCGGAAGGCTGCTTCCACTCGCAAATTGCCCGTGTAAAGTGAGAGCATGGAAGCGACCGCGTTACGGATGAACGACAAGAACTCCTGGCACGAGAAAGCTAGGCTGCAGGTCTCCCTTGCGGTAATGGCGGAGCAACCCGGGTTCGCGGAAGCGCTGGTCACCTTCCAAGAGCCGGACATTCGTCTTGATGCCCAGTTCGAGACCGCCAGGTCACTCGTCGCAATCTGGAACTCTTGGCCGGGCGACCCGCCCATTCGGCGATCGCTCGACCCGGTCCAGCTCGGCGCCGAACTGCTGCCCTCGATCGTGCTGCTGGAAGCGTTGGATGGCGGCGGCGACTACCGTTGGCGTATCTTCGGGAGCTTGCACGAAAGGGAGTATGGCGCCGATCTCAGAGGGCACCGCTTGTCGGAGATCGAGAGTCAGAACCCGAGCGCCGGCGCCTTGCGCAAAGTTCTCGACGAAGCGCGCCTTACGGTGTCGCCGGTCTACTACCGCCTGCACTATTCCAGTGCGATCGGACTGAAGCGCCGAGCATCGGGTGTCATTCTGCCCCTCGCCGACGAAGACGGCGAAGCAAGCTGGCTCTGCGGCTGCGCGTCCTGGAGCTAGGCTGCAGGTCGGGCTAGCTGGCGGCAGCCAGGGCGCCCTCGTTCTGGGTCAGCTCGTAGATGCCGCGTTGTCCCTGCTTCGGCTTGAACTTGTCGGAGACGCCCAAAACGGTTTCCGCGCCGCCGAGATAGAGAAAGCCGTCGCTCGCCAACTGGCGCGACATGCCTTCGAGGATCTTACTCTTGGTCGGCGGATCGAAGTAGATCAGCACGTTGCGCAGGAAGATGACATCGAAGTGGCCGAGCGCCGCAGGGCTTTCCAGCAGATTGAAGGTCCTGTAGGTGACCATCCGGCGCAGATCTTGGGAAATCTGCCAGTGGTCGCCCGCTTGGGTGAAGTACTTCATCAGCAGGGTGATCGGCAGGCCGCGTTGGGCTTCGAACTGCGTGTAGAGGCCCTCTTTGGCCTTATCCAGCACTTCGTTGGACAGATCGGTCGCGATGATCTCGATGCGCCAGCCGGCCAGTTTGCTGTCGGCCTCCTTCAGCAGCATCGCCAGCGAATAGGGTTCCTGACCGGTCGAGCAGGCCGCCGACCAGATGCGGAAGCTCCGCTTGCTCGCTCGGGCCGTCAAGAGATGCGGCAAAACCAGATCGCGGAACTGATCGAAAGGCTTGGTGTCGCGGAAGAAGAACGACTCGTTGGTCGTCATCGCTTCGGTGATCTCACTCAGCAGCTTCTCATCGCGCTTGGCGCGGAGCGACTGGATCATCTCGTCGAAGCTCTTGAAGTCCCAGCGGCGCGCCACGGAGCTCAAGCGGCTCTCCAGCAGGTAGCCCTTGTCCGGCGTCAGCACCAGACCGGAGCGCTGCTTGAGAAGCCCGGCAATCAATTCGAAATCGCTGGGGTTCATGCGGCGGACCTCATAACTAGCTTACGTACAACGTTTGCCATATCCCCGAGCGGGACGACCGCCGAGCAGAGCCCCTGCATGGCCACGGCACCCGGCATTCCCCAAACGACCGAGCTTGCTTCATCTTGGGC
>JANQIA010000461.1 GCA_028282405.1 Rhodovibrionaceae bacterium | reverse complement strand
ACCGCGTCTGTCGAAAGAGTCAAAGGCGGCGCGACACCACAAACTGTCATCCCGGACGCGACAGCGAGCCGGGAACCATTTGTCAGCCCGCGCCCAGCTTCGCCATGGACCCCGGCTCGCGGACTTCGGCCTTGGCCGGGGTGACAGTCGGAGGAGGAGCGCGAGACGCATGCAGCGCCACCGACCGCGTCTGTCGAAAGAGCCAAAGGCGGCGCGACACCACAAGCTGTCATCCCGGACGCGATAGCGAGCCGGGAACCATTTGTCAGCCCGCGCCCAGCCTACCCATGGACCCCGGCTCGCGGCCTTCGGCCTTGGCCGGGGTGACAGTCGGAGGAGGAGCGCGAGCCGGTGCGAGAGAAGCAATCTATGCGAGAGAAGCAATCTATCGGCGCGAGACTGCCGCTCACCCCGACCGCAACAGCCGCACGCCTTCCTCCCGCTCGAAGAGGTAGAGCAGGGTGCGCAGCGCTTCGCCGCGCGGCGAGGTCAGTTCAGGGTCGAGGCTCAGCAGCAGCGCCGCATCGTCGCGCGCGATGGAGAGCAGATCGCCGTGGCTGGCCAGGTCGGCCACCCGGGTCTCGGGCAGGCCGCTCTGGCGGGTGCCGAGCAGCTCGCCGGCGCCGCGCAGCTTGAGGTCTTCCTCGGCGATGACGAAGCCGTCTTCGGTCTCGCGCATGATCGTCAGGCGCCGGCGGGCGTTGTCGCTCAAGGGCGGCTTGTAGAGCAGCAGGCAGGTCGAGGCTTCGCGGCCGCGCCCGACCCGACCGCGGAGCTGATGCAATTGCGCGAGCCCGAAGCGCTCGGCCTGCTCGATCACCATGACCGTGGCACGCGGCACGTCGACGCCGACCTCGATCACCGTCGTCGCCACCAGGAGCCGCGTCTCGCCGGCAAGGAAGCGCTGCATGGCGGCGTCCTTCTCCTCGCCCTTGAGCCGCCCATGCACCAGGCCGACCTGGCCCGGAAAGAGCTCGGTCAGCACCTGATAGCGGGCTTCGGCCGCGATCATGTCGCTGTCCTCGGACTCTTCGACCAAGGGACAGACCCAGTAGACCTGCGCCCCGGCCTTGAGGCGGCGGGCGATTCCCTCGATCACCTCCTCCAGCCGGTCGACGGCGATGACCCGCGTGTCGATTGGGGTGCGGCCCGGCGGCTTGTCGGTCAGGCGGGTCACGTCCATGTCGCCGTAGGCCGCCAGCACCAGAGTGCGGGGAATGGGGGTCGCCGTCATGACCAGGAGGTCGACCCCGGCGCCCTTGCGCGACAGGGAGAGCCGCTGGTGGACGCCGAATCGGTGCTGTTCGTCGACGACCGCGCAGCCAAGGTCCTGAAAGACAACGCTTTCCTGAAACAGCGCGTGGGTGCCGACGATGAGCTTGGCTTGGCCGGACTCGATCTCGGCCAGCTTGCGCTCCCGCTCCTTGCCCTTGTCGCGGCCGGTCAGCAGCAGCGGCTCCAACCCTGTCGCCGCCGCCAGCTCGGCGATCTTGGCATGGTGCTGGCGGGCCAGGATCTCGGTCGGCGCCATCATCGCCGCCTGAGTCCCGGCCTCGATGGCGGTCAGCATGGCGGCCAGGGCGACCAGAGTCTTGCCGCTGCCGACATCGCCCTGCAGCAGGCGCAGCATGCGCTCGGGCTGAGCCATGTCGCCGACGATCTCTTCGATCGCCTGCTCCTGCGAGCCGGTGAGCTGAAAAGGCAATGCACCGCGCAGGCGGGCGAGCAGGGCGCCCGTGCCTTCGAGGGAGCGGCCGCGGGCACGCTTCATCGTCTGCCGCATGAGCTGCAGCGCCAGTTGGTTGGCCAGCAGCTCGTCGTAGGCAAGGCGCCGGCGCGCTGGGGAGAGCGGCTCCAGGTCCACCGCCTCTTGCGGATGGTGGGCTGCGAGCAGGCATTCCTTCCAGGGCTGCCAGCCTTCGCGCGCGACCAAGTTCGGCTCGGCCCATTCCGGCAGCTCAGGCAGGCGTTTCAGGGCGGCCGTCACCGCCTTCGCCACCATGCGTTGGGTCAGGCCGCCGCTCAGGGGATAGGTCGGCTCGACCCGCATGATGGCCTCGGCCTCGCTGGGCGGGCCCACGTGGTCCGGGTGGGTCATCTGAAGATGACCGTCGTAGAGCTCGACCCGGCCGCTGACGATACGGGTCTGGCCCGGCGGGTAGCTGCGCATCAGGTAGTCCGGCTTGCCGTGGAAAAAGACCAGTTCCATGGCGCCGCTATCGTCTTCGACCAGGATGCGATAGGGCTGCCGCGTCGTGCGGCCGGGCCGGTGCTCGGCGATGCGGACGGTGAGGGTGCAGATGCGTCCGGCTTCGACCCCGGCGAAGCTGGGGGCGTAGCGCCGGTCGATCAGGCCGCTGGGCAGGTGCCAGCAGAGATCGAGCACCTTTTCGCCGGCCAGGTTGGCGAAGAGCTTCACCGTGCGCGGCCCGATCCCGGGCAGGCTCTCGACAGGCGCGAAAAGGGGGTTCAAAGACGGGGGACGCACGGTCGCTATGCAATGCGGTTCGAGTTGGCCT
>JANQIA010000460.1 GCA_028282405.1 Rhodovibrionaceae bacterium | reverse complement strand
GGCCAAGGGCGAAGCCCGCGTGTCCGGGCTCGCGTAGCGAGTTGCCGAAGGCAGCCACAAGTTCGGACGGTGCCTACCGCTGGATACTCGGGTCTCGCCGCTTCGCGGTTCGCCCAAGTATGACAGTCTGAGACTGAACGCTGCCGGCGAAGCATTACGAACTGTCACCCCGGCCTCGAGCCGGGGTCCAGCCGCAAGCACGAGCCGCGCCTACCGCTGGACCCTCGGGTCTCGGCCCTCCGGGCCTCGCCCAAGGGTGACATCGTGGGTGAGGCCAAGACGGCGCAGCACCACGGACTGTCACCCCGGCCTTGAGCCGGGGTCCACTCCTCAGCCTGCGCCTACTGTTTGATTGTCCGTACCCGGACCAACCATGGATCCCGGCTCTCGGTCTGCACTGGCGTGCATCCCTCGGCCGGGATGACAATCGGAGGGGAACCTAAGTTTCCAACCTGGTGCTCACCGGCACCCCGGCCTTCAGGGTCTGGTAGATGACGCAAAAGCGCTCGGTCAGCTCGACCAGCTTCTCGAGCGTTTTCGCCTCGGCCGGGCTCTCCAGGTGGAAGGTGAGCGTCACCTCGGTGAGGCCGACCGGCACGCTGCGGTCGAGGCCCAGGGTGCCGCGCGCGTCCCACCAGCCCTCGGCGACCACGCGGGCGTCGTTGAGCTCGACCTCCATGGCCGTCGCCACGGCTTTCAGGGTGACGCCCGCGCAGGCGACCAGCGCTTCGAGCAGCATGTCCGCGGAGCAGGCCTCGCTGCCGTCGCCGCCGCCGGCGGGGTGCAGACCCGCCTGCTGCTCGGCCTTGCCGCCTTTGACCAGAGCGCTCGGCCGGTCCGGCAGCACCTGCGCCTCGGCCCGGGCGGGCACCCGGGCACTCTCCGGCTTTTCCCGATACTGCGCCTTAAGCGGCGCCTGCAGCGCGCGAAGGTCTTCGGCTTTCATGGCTTTCCTTTGTGTTGGGCACCTTCGGTGCTGCGCTGTTCCGTCCCGGGAGTCTTCTTGGGCGCCTTACGGCGCTGTGCGGCACCAGCCCACACCCCCGCCCGACCAACCCATGCCATGGTACCCTAATGGGTTGGTCGGGCGGGGGTGTGGGCCGGCACCGAGAGAACAACCGTCCTACGGCAGTAGGACGGTGCTTCCCGTCGTCTTGCGCGCTTCCAGGTCGCGATGGGCCTGGGCCGCCTCGGCCAGCGGATAGGTCTGGTTGACGTTGATCTTCACCGCGCCCGAGCCGACGATCTCGAAGAGCTCGTTGGCGGTCGCCACCAGGTCGCTGCGCTTGGCGACGTAGTTCATCAAGGTCGGGCGGGTCAGGAACAGCGAGCCCTTGGCCGCCAGGATGCCGGGGTTGAACTCGGTGACGGCTCCCGAGGCATTGCCGAAGGAGACCATCATGCCGAGCGGTGCCAGACAGTCGAGCGAGCCTTCCCAGGTGTCCTTGCCGACGCTGTCGTAGACGACCGGCACGCCGGCGCCCTCGGTCAGCTCGCGCACCCGCTCGACGAAGTTCTCCGTGCGGTAATTGATGGTGTGGGTGCAGCCGTGCGCCTTGGCCAGCGCCGCCTTTTCCTCGGAGCCGACGGTGCCGATGGTGGTGACGCCCAGGGCCTTGAGCCACTGGCAGGCGATCAGCCCGACCCCGCCGGCGGCGGCGTGGAACAGCACCGTGTCGCCCTGCTTCACCTTGTAGGTCCGGCGGATGAGATACTGCACCGTCATGCCCTGCAGCATCATCGCCGCAGCGGTCCGGTCGTCGATGGAGTCCGGCACTTTGACCAGGCGGTCCGCCGGCATGATGCGCGTTTCCGAGTATCCGCCGATGGGCCCGGCGCCATAGGCCACCCGGTCGCCCACGGCGAGATCGCTGACGCCCTCGCCGACTTCCTCGACCACGCCGGCGCCTTCCAGGCCGAGCGTCACCGGCAGCTCCAGGGGATAGAGACCGCTGCGGTGATAGACGTCGATGTAGTTGAGCCCGACGGCGGTTTGCTTGATGCGGACCTGTCCGGGACCGGGGGTGGGGACGGAGACCTCTTCCCAGGCCATGACCTCGGGGCCGCCGGCTTGGTGGATGCGGATGGCTTGAACCATGGTGACGACTCTCTGCTGACGTGGTTGCTCTTTGGGGTCGCTGGGCGCTGTGGCTCAGCGCAGGTGCGCGGCGAAGAACTCGGCGCTGCGCTGGTTGGCCAGCTCGGCCGAGGCTTGGTGATAGTGCTCGCCGCCCTCCCGCGCGAAGGCGTGGTCCTGTCCGTCGTAGACGTGCAGGGTGATGTTCGTGTTGCCGGCGACGCCCGCCTTGATCGCGGCCTGCGCCTCGGCCGGCACGAACTTGTCTTCCGAGGGCACGTGCAGCAGCAGGGGGTTGGTCACCTCGGGCACTTCGTTCATCAGCTCGTCGAGGCCGACGCCGTAGTAGCTGACGTTGCAGTCGGTGCCGCTGCGGCTGGCCATCAGGAAGGCGAGCTTGCCGCCCAGGCAAAAGCCGACCGAGCCGACCTTGCCGCTGCAGGCTTCGTGCTGGCGCAGTTGCTCGGCGGCGGCTTTGAGGTCGCCCACGCCGTGCTCGACGTTGAAGGCGTTGTAAAGCTCGAAGGCGCGCTGCCACTCCTTCTCCGTCTGGTCGGTGAGCTGGATGTTCGGCTCGATGCGCCAGAAGATGTCGGGGCAGAGGGCGAG
>JANQIA010000420.1 GCA_028282405.1 Rhodovibrionaceae bacterium | reverse complement strand
GGTCTGCGGCGGCTTCGCCTCGCCGCTGCAGCACGCCGAGCGGGCGCTGATCGTCACCGCCAACGACTTCGACTCGATCTACGCCATGAACCGCATCGTTTCGGCGATCTTGGCCAAGTCGCGCAACTACGAAGTCCGCCTGGGCGGCGTCATCGCCAACCGCAGTGCCGATACCGATCAGATCGACAAGTTCAACGCGGTGGTCGGCCTGGATATCCTGGCCCACTTCCCGGACCTTGACGAGATCCGCCGCTCGCGTCTCGCCAAGCGCACTCTGTTCGAGATGGATGCGACGCCTGGCGTCGAGGCGGTGCAGAACACCTACCTATCGCTCGCCCAGACCCTCTGGGACGGGCGCGATCCCTTCCTGGCGCAGCCGATGAAGGACCGCGACATCTTCGATCTTCTGGGATTCAACTGATGCCGACCGCAAGCTTCGCTCAGCGTCGTAGCCAGCTCGAAGCCTACTTCGATCGCACCGCGGTCGATGCCTGGGCACGACTGACCTCCGATGCGCCGGTCAACAAGATCCGCGAGACGGTGCGCCAGGGTCGCGACCGCATGCGGGCGAAGCTGTTGTCGTACCTGCCGCACGACATGAGCGGCGCGCGCCTGTTGGACGCCGGCTGCGGCACCGGCCTCTTGGCGGTGGAGGCGGCGCGGCGCGGTGCCTCGGTCACCGCCGTCGACCTCTCGCCCAGCCTGATTTCCCTGGCCGCCGAGCGTCGGCCGGAGGATGTCGACCCGACGAAGCTCGACTTCCGGGTGGGCGACATGCTGGAGGCCGGCGAGGGGCGATTCGACTTCGTCGTCGCCATGGACTCGCTCATCCACTACACGGCCGGCGACATGGTCGTGGCCCTCGGCCGCTTGGCGGAGCGCACCGATCGGTCGCTCGTCTTCACCTTCGCGCCGCGCACCCCGGCGCTCACCGCCATGCACACGGTGGGCAAGCTCTTTCCGCGCGGCAACCGCTCGCCGGCCATCGAGCCGGTCGGACCGGGCGTGCTGCACCAGCAGATCGCCGGCGCGCACGCGCTCGCGGATTGGCACATCGGCCGCAGCGAACGGATCGTCAGCGGCTTCTACACCTCACAGGCGCAGGAACTGACTCGCGGATGAGCAGCCTGAGTGACAGGATTGCGCGTAACTGGATGCGGCTCGGCCCGCGGTACCTGCCGTTTGCCGATGCCGCCAGCGACCAGCTTCCGCTGGGCCGCTTGCTGCGCCTGTCGCTCTTCCAGGTCTCCGTCGGCATGGCCCTGGTGCTGCTGACCGGAACGCTCAACCGGGTGATGATCGTCGAGCTCGGCGTGCCGGCCGGCCTGGTCGCGACCATGGTCGCCCTGCCGGTGCTCTTCGCCCCCTTCCGGGCGCTGATCGGCTTCCGCTCCGACACCCACCGTTCGGCTCTGGGCTGGCGCCGCGTTCCCTTCATCTGGTTCGGCACGCTGCTGCAGTTCGGCGGCCTGGCGATCATGCCCTTCGCCTTGCTGGTGCTCTC
>JANQIA010000414.1 GCA_028282405.1 Rhodovibrionaceae bacterium | reverse complement strand
GCCGAGGCGCCGCCCAATCCCGAGCTGATCGACTTCCGACGGCGCTTTGCCGTTGCGGCAGCGCTGACCGTGCCGCTGGTCGTCATCGCCATGGGCGAGATGATCCCGGGGCTTGCCGCGCTGCTGCACGGCGCCTGGAACCCTTGGGCGCAGCTCGTCTTGGCGACACCGGTGGTGCTCTGGGCCGGCGCGCCCTTCTTCGAGCGCGGCTGGACCTCGCTGGTCACGCGCAATCTCAACATGTTCACGCTGATCGCCATCGGCACCGGGGCCGCTTTCCTCTACAGCCTCGTGGCGGTGCTGGCGCCCGGCGTCTTCCCGGAGGGCTTCCGACGACCGGATGGCAGCGTCGCGCTCTATTTCGAGGCGGCGGCGGTGATCATCAGCCTGGTGCTGCTCGGACAGGTCCTGGAAATCCGCGCCCGCGAGCGCACCTCGGACGCGCTGCGCGCTCTGTTCGACCTGGCGCCGAAAACGGCGCGCCGGCTCACCTTGGCCGGCCATGACGAGGAGGTGCCGCTCGACCGGGTGCGGCTCGGCGACCGCCTGCGCATCCGGCCCGGCGAGAGCACCCCGGTCGACGGCGAAGTGTTGGAGGGCCGCAGCGCCGTCGACGAGTCCATGGTCACCGGCGAGTCCCTGCCGGTGGAGAAGACGGCCGGAGAGATGCTGATCGGCGGCACGCTCAACGGCAGCGGCACGCTGGTGATGCGGGCCGACAAGGTGGGCAGCGAGACCATGCTGTCGCGCATCGTGCAGATGGTTGCCGAGGCGCAGCGCAGCCGCGCGCCGATCCAGCGCCTGGCCGACAGCGTTGCCGGCTATTTCGTTCCGGCGGTGGTCGCGGTGGCCGCGATCGCCTTCATCGCCTGGGGCATCTGGGGACCGGCGCCGTCGTTGGCCTACGGCCTGGTCGCTGCGGTCTCCGTCCTCATCATCGCCTGCCCCTGCGCGCTCGGCCTGGCCACGCCCATGTCGATCATGGTCGGCACGGGCCGCGGCGCCCAGGCCGGCGTGCTGTTCAAGAACGCGGAGGCGCTGGAGCGCTTCGAGAAGGTCGACACCATCGTCGTCGACAAGACCGGCACGCTCACCCTCTGCAAGCCGGAGCTCCAATCGGTGATCGCGCTCGCGGGGCACGAGGAGGACGCGCTGCTGACCTTGATCGCCAGCCTGGAGCGGGGCAGCGAGCATCCGCTGGCCGGCGCCATCCTACAGGCGGCCAAGGCCCGTGGTCTGACGCTGGGCGAGGTCAGCGATTTCGAGGCCGTGACCGGCAAGGGCGTGGTCGGCCGCGTTGCCGGGCACGACCTCGCCTTGGGCAATGCTCGGCTGATGGCCGATCGCGGCATCGCGCTGGGCACGCTGGAGGCGCGGGCGGACGGTCTGCGCGCCGAGGGCGCCACCGCCATGTATGTGGCCGTCGACGGCGAGGCGGCGGGGTTGATCGCCGTGGCCGACCCGATCAAGGCGACCACCGCGGAGGCGGTCCAGGGCTTGCAAGCCGAGGGCATTCGCCTTGTGATGCTGACCGGCGACAGCCGCCGCACGGCGGAGGCGGTGGCGCGCAGGCTCGGCATCGATGAGGTCGAGGCCGAGGTGCTGCCGGAGGACAAGCATGCGGTCGTCAAGCGCCTGCAGGCCGAGGGGCGGGTGGTCGCCATGGCGGGCGACGGCGTCAACGACGCCCCGGCACTGGCCGCCGCCGATGTCGGCATCGCCATGGGCCACGGCAGCGACGTCGCCATCGAGAGCGCCGGCGTCACCCTGGTGAAGGGCGACCTGGGCGGCATCCTGCGGGCCAGGCGCTTGAGCGAGGCGACCATTCGCAACATCCGCCAGAACCTCTTCTTCGCCTTCGTCTACAACAGCCTCGGCGTGCCGCTGGCGGCGGGCGTGCTCTATCCCGTCGCCGGCCTGCTGCTCAGCCCCATGTTCGCGGCGGCGGCCATGAGCCTCAGCTCGCTGTCGGTGATCGGCAACGCACTCAGGCTGCGCCGTGCTAGGATCTAGAACGGGGGACCAGCGATGAACATAGGACAAGCGGCCGAGCGTGCGGGTCTTCCGGTCAAGACCCTGCGCTACTACGAGGACATCGGTCTGGTTGCGCCGGACCGGCAGCCGAACGGCTATCGCGACTACGGCGAAGCGGATGTGCACAAGCTGCGCTTTCTGCAGCGTGCCCGGGGGCTCGGCTTTTCCATCGAGGATTGCCGCGCCCTGCTCTCGCTTTACGAGGATCGCAACCGCGCCAGCGCCGACGTGAAGCGCCTCGCCTTGGCCCGCATCGACGACATCGACCGCAAGGTCGAAGAGCTCAAGGGTCTGCGCGCCACCCTCGACAGCTTGGCCCGTGCCTGTCAGGGCAACGAACGCCCCGACTGCCCCATCCTGGAGGACCTGGCAGGCGGAGACAGCCGGAGCGATCGTTAACTGGAACTCGTTGCCTGCTTAGACGGCTCTGAGGCCGGCGAGGAAGCGGGCCGACGCGCTCTCGATGTTCTGCACGCTCTCGCCCACGCTGCCGGCGACGCTGCCGACCTGGGTCGAGGCTTGGTTGGACCGCTCGGCGGCACCGCTCATCTCCCGGACCGTCGTTGCGGCCCGGTTGGTGCTGTCGGCGGCGCGCGCCACGTTCTCGGAAATCTCCCGCGTCGCCGCGCTCTGCTCCTCGACGGCCGCCGAGATCTCCGTTGCGATCTGCTCCATCTCTCCGATGGTCGCCACGACCCGGCGGATGGCCTCGACGGTGCTCTGCGTTTCGCCACGCACGCTGCCGATCTGCTGACTGATCTCCTCGGTGGCCTTCGAGGTCTGGTTGGCCAGTGACTTGACCTCGGTGGCGACTACCGCGAAGCCCTTGCCGGCTTCACCGGCCCGGGCGGCTTCAATGGTGGCGTTGAGCGCCAGAAGATTGGTCTGCTCGGCAATGTCGTTGATCAGGTCGACCACGTTGCCGATCCGCTGGACAGCTTCCGAAAGCGTGGTGACAAGCTGATCGGTCTGCTGCGCTTCCTCGGCCGTGGCCTTGGCGGTATCGGCGGCCCGCACGGCACGGCCGGCGATCTCGCGGATGGCGGTCGAAAGCTCCTCGGCGGCGGCGGCAACGGTCTGGACGTTGCCTGACGCGCTCTCCGAGTTTTCCGCCACCTGCTGCGATTGCTCCAGCGTCTCGGCGGCGGTGTCCGACAGCTTGCCCGCGGTCTCCGCCAGATCGCTCGACTGCTGCCGCATGTCGGTGACCGCGCCGCCGACGATCTGCTCGAACTCCTGGGCCAGCGCATCGCGCTGTGCCTGCTGCTCCTCGGCCTGGCGCCGTTCGGCTTCCGCCCGCTCGGCCTCCAGGTCGCGAACCCGCTTCAGGTTCTCCTTGAAGCTCTCCAGGGCCCGGTTGATCTCGCCGACTTCATCGTTTCGCTCGGCGCCCACGACGGCAACGTCCAGTGCGCCGCTCTGCAGCTCGCCGATGGTGGCGACCGTCTGGCGCATCGGCACACGGATCAGCCAGTGCGTCAGGCCCAGCAGCGCGCCGATCAGCACCAGCACCAGAACGATGCCGCCGATCGCCACCCCGTTGCGCAACTGTGTCGCTTGCGCCAGCAGCACGGCTTCCGGCACCGAGACGGAGACCGCCCAGTTGCGGCCGAACAGGGGAATCTCGGTCGGCACGACCACGTGCAGCACGCCGGCCTCGTCGCGCAGCAACTGCGTGCTGCCGTCCTGCAGGGCGGCTTGAACCACGCCGGCCAGCTCTGGGGTTGTCGACGCGACCTCCTTGCCGAGGCGCTCGCCGTCCGCTGTCGCGGCCCAAAGGCCGCCGTGAGAGATCAGTTGAACCTGCCCGACCTCGTAGGGGCGGATTGCGCCGAACACCTCGGACAGACCGATGAGGTCGATATCGATACCGGCGACGCCGATGGTCCGGCCGTTGCGGGCGATCGGCGCGGTCGCCGACAGCAGCAGCACCTCGTTGCCCTCAATGTCGTAGACGACGGGATTGGTCATGTAGGGCTGGCCGCTCTTCAAGGGCGCCTGATAGTAGGCTGAAGCCTCGTCGTCTCCGTCCATCGTCTGCAGATGATGCCCGACCACGCCGGACCCGAAGTTGTAGTAGTAGGGCGTGAAGCGGCCGTTCTCGTTCTGCGTCGGCTCGCTGTTTTCGCCGGTGAACTCCGCATCTCGTCCGTCGAAGGCGTTCGGCTCGAAGCCGACCCAGGCGCCCGCCAGGCTCGGGTCCTGCTCCATCACCTGGCGCAGGATCGCGGTGACACCCGCGCGGTCGGGGATACCGGCATCCATCAGGCCTTCGATGCTGCCTTCCAGCACCTTTGCCGCCTGCATCGACTCGGCCAGGCTGACGCGGGCCATCTCCGCCTGCGCCCGTGCCGTTTCCTCCAAGCGCTTCACCGCCAAGTCTGAGACGACCGTGTTCACTGACGAGGACAGGGTGATTACGCCGATGGCGAGCAAGAGCGCCACGAGGCCGGCGCTGGCAACCGCAAGGCGCATTCCGATCGAAAGGAACTTCATTAGGATGCTCTCCCAGTTTCGCGACGGGCCGCCGGCGCGTTCAGACGGGAGAAAAGATCGCAATTCCCTAATAACCTGTTGATTTCAAGGATGTTTAATTGCGCAAAACAGCGGTTTTTTTGCGCTTCTTCACTCTATGCGATCACTAAAGAGCGTTGGTGGACTGGGAGATGGCGACCATGCTGCGGCAATGCCCTCCGGAAAGTCGCGCTGGTGGCACTCCAGCCGAAGAATCTGCGGTCCGCTGCACGGGTCTCCCGCGCATGGATGACGGTGACGCCGGGTGTCGCGGCAAGTGATCTTGGTTTGGCCCGGTCTTTCCGACTAAGCCAGTGCCGTTCTGTTGTGGCTTGGCCCAGCTTGGCTATGACCTGGCCATGCCAAAGAAGCGAAAGGGGCTGCTAGGCCGCTTCGCTGATGCCGCCGTTTTCCGCGGCTTCGACGGCCTCGTCGATCTTCGACTCGAAGTCGGCGGTGCCGTCCATGCGGCTGACGGCGATCTTCAGCCGGTCGACCGCCTCGGCCAGCAGCGTCTGCTGTGCCAGCACCTGGTCGAGCGCCGTCTTCACCTGGGCCACTTCCAGCGGCATGTCGGGTTCGGAGACGCCGTCGCCGCGGCCGGTGATCAGCCACATGGGGGAGACGTTCAAGAGGCCGGCCAGCATCGTCAGGCGGTTGGCGCGGGGTTCGCTGCGGTCGTTTTCCCAGTTGCTCAGGGTTGCGGTCTTTACGCCGAGCCGGCGCGCGGCCTGGGCCACCGTCAGACCGGCAGCCTCACGCGCAGCCGAGATGCGGCCACCCATGGTGTCGAGATAATGCACGGTTGCTCCTCAAGGTTGCTTGGTGTTGGGGGTCGTGCTGTGGACGCGGTATACCAACTGGCCTGATTTTGGACAAGTTGCCTTTTGCTGCAGCGCAATATTGTCCACAGCGCCGTAGGGCGAATGAGGTCCGCGCGGCATCGTGAAGGCCGTCCCCAAGCCGGGGCGATTGATCGGCGCCGGGGGTCTGCCTATTTTGCCACAGGGCAGCGGTGTGTTGTCGCGGAGTTCCTAGGGCGCCGACGGCGCTTTGCGGTCAGGAACCTCAAAAACACCACACTGAGGCCACAGAGTTACCGGTGTCATCCTCAATCCGAGGTGCGCCTCGCCGTCTCGGCAAGAAGAAAGCGAATTTCGAAGGCGGGGCACGGGCATGGCTTTTTGTTTGGGAGGCTCCCGCGGTCCGGCCGCTGGGGTACGAGCGCGATCGACGGATTAACGAGAGCCAAGAGCGAGCGTGGGTCCTGGGCCAAAAGCGGCCCGGCGATGCTGCGCCGACTCGCGCTCTCTTTCGCTGTCCTCGCCTTTCCGCTCGCGGCCGCGAGCCAGGAGCCGCAGCCTCTAGCGGTGCCGATCGAGCCGGTGGCCGATGCCGGCACCCTGCAGCCGATCTACCGGGCCCACGGCATGGCCATGCACGGCGCGCCCAAGTACGCCCCCGACTTCACCCACTTCGACTACGTCAATCCCGACGCGCCCAAGGGCGGCGAGATGCGGATCGGCGCCCAGGGCACCTTCGATTCCTTCAATGCCTACATCGCCCGAGGCACGCCGGTCAGCCCGGGCGGCGACACCTTGCTGGTCGCCAGCGCCGACGAGCCCTTCACCAAGTACTGCCTGATCTGCGAGACCCTGGAGTGGCCGGCGGATCGCTCCTGGGTCATCTTCCACATTCACCCGGAGGCCCGCTGGCACGACGGCACGCCGATCACGCCTGAGGACGTGATCTTCTCCCTCGATATCCTGAAAGCCGAGGGGCAGCCGTTCTTCCGCTTCTATTACGGTTCGGTGCAGAACGCCGAGAAGACCGGCCCGCGCTCGGTGCGCTTCAACTTCTCCGAAGAGAACAATCCCGAGCTGCCGCTGATCGCCGGTCAGCTCCCTATCCTGCCCAAGCACTATTGGGAGGAGCGGGACTTCGCGCGGACCACCCTGGAGCCGCCGCTGACCAGCGGCCCCTACCGTATCGTCGATTGGGAGCCGGGGCGCTATGTGGTGCGGGAGCGGGTCCCGGACTATTGGGGCAAGGACCTGCCGGTCAATCGCGGCCAGGACAACTTCGACCGCATTCGCACGGTCTTCTTCCGTGACGCCACGGTCATCCGTCAGGCGCTCAAGGCCGGCGAGCTGGACTACCGAAACGAGAACCAGGCCAAGGCCTGGGCCACCGACTACGACATTCCGGTGGTGCGCAACGGCTTCCTCAAGAAGGTCGAGTTCCCGCACCTCAGGCCAACCGGCATGCAGGCCTTCATCATCAACACCCGCCGGCCGATCTTCCAGGACAAGCGCGTGCGCGAGGCGCTTGGCCTCGCCTTCGATTTCGAATGGACCAACCCGGCGCTCTTCTTCGGACAATACGACCGGAACTACAGCTTCTTCGGCAACTCGGAGCTGGCGTCGCGTGACCTGCCGGAAGGGCGCGAGCTGGAGATTCTGGAGACTTACCGCCATCGCCTGCCGGACGAGGTGTTCGAGCGCTCCTTCACCGTGCCCGAGACCGACGGCACCGGCTGGCCCCGGGGCAACCTGATGCAGGCGCTGGAGCTGCTGCGCAAGGCCGGCTGGGAGATCGACGACGCCGGCGTGCTGCGCAATGTCGAGACGGGCCAGCCCTTCGTCTTCGAGATGCTGCTGGTCAGCCCGGACTTCGAGCGGATCGTTCTGCCCTTCGCCCGCAACCTGAGCCGCCTCGGCATCGACATGAAGCTGCGGCTGGTCGACCGCTCTCAGTACATCAATCGCCTGCGCAGCAAGGACTTCGACATGTTCTCCGGCGGCTGGGGTCAGTCGAGCTCGCCTGGCAACGAGCAGCGCAGCTATTGGTCGAGCGCCGCCGCGGAGCAGCCGGGCTCGCGCAACTTCGCGGGCATTGCCGACCCTGTCATCGACGAGCTGATCGAGCTGGTTATCCAGGCGCCGGACCGGGAAGAGCTGGTGGTCCGCACCCGGGCCCTCGACCGGGTGCTGCTCTGGGGCCACTACATCATCCCCGCCTGGCACCTGCGTACCGACCGCATCCTCTATTGGGACAAGTTCTCCTATCCCGAGGCTGTGCCGGAGGACGGAACCTCGACCTCCTATTGGTGGTTCGACGCCCGCAAGGCGCAGGAACTTGCCGTTGCCGTGCCCTCCAAGCGCCGGGGCGACTTCGCCCAGAACGGCGAAGCCGGCTTCGACTGGCGCAAGCTCCTGGGTCTCAGCTTCCTCGTGCTGATCGGCACCGCGGCCTGGCTCTCCTACCGCATCGGCGCCAAGAAGCGCGACGAACGGGTGGCGGTGATCGAGCCATGACCGCCTATATCATCCGGCGCCTGCTGCTGCTCATTCCCACGATTTTCGTTATCATGTTGGTCAACTTCGCCGTCCTGCAGTTCCTGCCGGGCGGCCCGGTCGAGCAGATCATCGCCCAGATCACCGGCGAGGGCAGCGACATCACCGAACGGGTGACCCGCACCGGCAGCAGCGAAATCAACGTGCAGACCCAGGCCGGCGAGGGGCCGCGCGGCAGCTATCGCGGCGCCCAGGGCCTCGATCCGGAGTTCATCGCCGAGCTCGAGAAGCAGTTCGGCCTCGACAAGCCCTGGTACGAGCGCTTCGTCGTGATGATGGGCAACTATCTGACCTTCGACTTCGGCGACTCCTTCTTCCGCGATCAGCCGGTGGTCGACCTGGTGATCGACAAGATGCCCGTCTCGATCTCCATCGGCATCTGGTCGACGGTGCTGATCTACCTGATCGCCATCCCGCTGGGCGTCGCCAAGGCGGTGCAGGACGGCAGCCGCTTCGACATCTGGACCTCGGCCATCGTCGTCATCGGCAC
>JANQIA010000408.1 GCA_028282405.1 Rhodovibrionaceae bacterium | reverse complement strand
CCTCGTCAGTCAGCTTTCGCTGCTGCTGGGGAATTTCCACCGGCACAAGGACAAGCCCGAGTTTCTCGAGGACATGATGGAGACGGTGGGAGAAGCGGTCGGCCGCATGCAGGACCTGATCGACCGGATCAACGCCTTCAAAGGCGAGGGCGGCGGGAGCGGCAAGGACCAGCTGGTTGATCTGGCCGACTTCCTGAAGTCGGAGGCGGCTCTTGGCGACGCATTGCCGAGTCACGAGCTGGAGATTGCCGAGCGGGCCGCCGAGGCAAGGGTGAAGGCGGATGCCGAGCGGTTGCGCCATGTGGTCGCTCACCTGATCGGAAACGCACGGGAGGCTGCAGGCGCCGACGGAGAAGTAACCGTATCGTTGGACCTCGACGAGCCCTTTGCGGTATTGGAGGTGAGCGACAACGGTCCAGGTATGGATGTCGAGTTCATCCAAACAAAGCTCTTCAAGCCGTTTCGCTCGACCAAGAGCGATGGACTGGGTGTCGGCGCCTTTCAATGCCTGGACTTCGCGCGGGAAGCCGGCGGTGACCTGCGGGTCATTAGCAGCCCCGGCTCCGGCACAACCATGAGACTTCTCTTGCCCTTGGCCGGCGATGCCGGTGCGGCGGAGCCGACCCGGGCGATGGGGCAGAGCCGATGACGGAAAACACCAGAAAACTGCTGATCGTCGACGACGAACCCGGCATTCGGCGCCAGTTGAAATGGGCGTTCGACGGGGTGGACGTTCAGTTGGCCGAGGACCGAAAGAGCGCGATCGCAAAGCAGACGGAGAACCCCAGTTCGGTCGTGTTGCTCGACCTCGGCTTGCCGCCGAATCAGGATGGACCGAGTGAAGGTCTCGCGACCCTCAAGGCCATCATGGAGAAGACCCCTCATGTGAAGGTCATCGTCATGACGGGGCAAACGGAGCGGGACTACGCATTGAAGTCGATTGCCCTCGGTGCATACGATTTCTATGCCAAGCCGCTGGACCTCGATCAGGTTACCTTGATCGTCGAACGGGCTTTTCGGCTCTATGAGCTGGAGGAGGAGAACCGCAGGCTCCAAGCGGAGCAGCAGGGCACCGGGGCCTTGCCTGGCCTGCTGACCAACAGCCCCGCCATGAAGGAGGTCTGCACCTCGATCACGCGCTTTGCCCGCGCCGACGTGGCTGTCTTGATCATCGGCGAAAGCGGCACCGGAAAGGAGCTCCTGGCGCGCGCCGTTCATAGTCAGAGCGGCCGAGCGGAGGGGCCTTTCGTCGCCATCAACTGCGCTGCGATTCCGGAGAACCTGCTGGAAAGCGAGCTGTTCGGTTACGAGAAGGGGGCCTTCACCGGCGCGCATAGAACCACGCCCGGGAAGATCGAGCAGGCCAGTCAGGGAACGCTCTTTCTCGATGAGATCGGCGATCTGCCGATGGCGCTGCAGGCCAAGCTGCTGCGCTTCTTGCAGGAAAGGATGGTGGAGCGGGTCGGCGGACGGCGGGAAATCCCCGTCGATATCCGCGTGGTCTCCGCCACCAACAAGGACGTGGAAACCATGGTGGCGGAGCAGAGCTTCCGCGAGGACCTCTACTTCCGTCTCGGCGAGGCGGTGGTCTCTGTGCCGCCCCTGCGTGAGCGCCCTGAAGACAAGGTGCTGATCGCGCAGAACTTTCTCGACAGTTGGCTGGGCGAGCAGGGACTGCCGGCGATGCGCTTCTCGGCCAACGCGCTGGCGGCGATATCGCAGTTCGACTGGCCGGGCAACGTACGCGAGCTTCAGAACCGGGTGAAGCGAGCCGCGGTTTCGGCGGACGACTCGCTGATCGAAACGGCGGACTTGGGCCTCGACGCCAAGCAGGCGGCGGAGGCCACGCTATACACGCTCAAGGAAGCCCGTCAGCGGGCCGAGGCGCAGGCGATCAACAATGCCCTGCTGCATGCCGATGGCAACGTGACGAAAGCCGCGAAGCTGCTCGGCGTAAGCCGGCCGACTCTCTATCAGTTGATGCGGGAGCATCATCAGAAGATCGAGCCCTCGAAGGACGACGTCACCGCCAACTGAAGCCGGGTTTGGAGCAGAGCAAGCTGCCCCGTCCAAGCGCCGCTGCAATGCGGCGAATCGTGCCCGACGGGCAGGGCTGCCCCGTCACGTCGACCGGGTCCGCGTCGCAGTCTGTACCGGACCGGTTCTCAGGTGAGGCTGCGAATGCCGCAACGGGCCGTCAGCCGGCTCGGCAGCGCAAAAAAAAAGCGCCGGCAGACCTGACTGCCGGCACACGGGCATTCGGATTACGTGTTGTCGTTTCAGCGCTCTTGAGAGGCGATCGTAGACCTACAGCTTTTCAACGATGCTGTGGATCAAGCTGCCGAGAGCGACATACCCCACCGAAACGGTGACGATCAGCGCTGCAACAGCCGAATAACCCCTCAACCGCGTAATAGATACGCCCACATCGTCACGCGACGCAGAGCGCGTAATCTCCATTAGCGACATGGATAGACCCCCAATTTTCAAACCCTAACGTATGCTCCCCTTGCACGTCCATTCTATAGACCAATGGAGTGAAAAAGGCAAGCCATACAGAAGGCCAAGACTCCCGTCGCCCCAGCCCGATACCATTTTGCGCCGAGCGCCAAGAGCGACCCCCTCGATTGCTACGCGCACAGTGTCTGTAGCCTTGGAAACCCCAAAGGTAAAGCCCCTATTGCTCAAAAAAGCAGGGCTAGTGCCTTGTCTTAGCTACCTTAAAAGGGTGAATGGCCGGCGGACCCTAGCGGGCTGCTTCGCCTTCTCCGTAGCGTCCGTAGGAGTAGCCGTAGTACTTCGACGTATGGCCGCCTATGAGTTCGCGGGTCTTGTTCAGGACCAGGCGGATAGGGCAGGCATCCCCAAGTATCGACATGGCTTCCTCGATCGCCTCGCGCCGGGTGCGCTCGGCCTCGACGACGAAGACGATCTGGCCTGCGAAGTCGACCATGACCGTCGCCTCGGTGCTGGCCAGCACGGGGGGCGAGTCGAAGATGATGACGCGGTCCGCATAGCGCTCGGAAATCTCGCCGGCCACGGCCTGCATGCGTTTGCTGGCCAGCAGCTCCATCGACATGTCGTGCGGACGTCCGGGCCCAATGATCGAGAGTTTCGGCACGTTGGTCCGCATGATGACGTCACCGACGTCGGTCTGCGGGTTCTCCAGCAGATCGATCAGGCCGGTCTTGGCCGTGATGCCCAGCGTCTTGAGGATCGAGGGCTTGGCAAGATCGGCGTCAACCAGAAGCACATGAAGGTCCCGCTCGACGGCCAGGCTCATCGCGAGATTGATTGCCGTGAAGGTCTTGCCTTCGGCCGGCCACGCGCTGGTGACGACGACCACGTTTGCATAGTCGGAGTCGCTGGCGCGTGCCTCGGAGAGAACGGCCCGCTTGACCAGCCGCGTTTCGTCGCCGAGCCGGCTGTTCATCGAGTCCGGTGTCAGAAAACCGCGCTCCGCCAAGAGCTCGAGGTCGAGCGTGATGCGCTGCGCTGTCGCGCTCTCCGGTCTTTCGGCGCTCTCAGAGGCGCTCGCCGGCCGACGACGGGTTAGGCTCTCGGGCAGCGGCATGTCCTTGCGCGAAGGCGTCGGCGCGGCCTCGCCCGTCTGCTCCACGGGAGGGGGCGGGGCCGCCGTCGTCAAGCGCTGAGCGGCCCGCTCGATGATGGACGCCTTTTCCTGGGCGATGTCTTCGTCTTGCGCGTGGGGCTCTCGAGTCATTGCGTCTCTTGCCGGTTTCGTCGGCCAAGCCAAAGGCTGCCGAGCTACAGATTCAACTTGTCGCGGATTTCTTCGATGCTGTTGCGCAAGGTCTCCGTCGACTCCGAGGAGCCCAGATCGGGCTCCCCGCCCAGCGTCATGAAGCCTGCGTAGATGGCCAACAGCAGGACGCCCGCAAATACGAAGCCGAGGGTCGATACGCCACGGCTTACCAGGTTCGGCCGGTCCCCGATCATCGAGAAGGAGCCGATCACCGGCGCATCGAAGTCGCGCCGCAAGTGCGTGAGGCTGCCGTAGGTCGTCTTCAGCATGGCGATCAGGCAGGCGATACCGATGCCGGCGCCAAGACCGCCGACGAGGACGCCGGAATAGAAGATCGGGCGGTTCGGGCCGGTGGCCGCGGTCGGCACCTTAGGCGGCTCGATGATCCGGAAGGTCAGGCGATCGCCGCTGGTCTCGCGGTCGGCTGAGATCCGTGCCGTCTCGCGCCGGGACAGCAGCGTTTGATACTTCGAGAGAATGATCTCGTAGTCGCGATTGAGGCGGGTCATTTCGGCTTCCACTTCGGGAACCCGCATGGCGCCCTCCAGGATGCCCTCCAGCTCCGTTTCCGCTTGCTCGAGCCGCTTCCGCAGGAACTCCACGTCGGATTCCTGGCGGATCGTTTCGAGCTTGAGGCTGTCGTAGAGCGGGTTGGGCACGCTCACCTGAGTCGGG
>JANQIA010000377.1 GCA_028282405.1 Rhodovibrionaceae bacterium | reverse complement strand
TCGGTTTCCGCGGAGTACCCGTTCACACGCAGAAAGGAGAGGCCCACATTCGGCCCCTCGATCAACGTATCGTCAGGCTCGGGAAACCGGTGGGGTTGCGCGGAAAACGGGGCAGCCCAGATGCCCTGCCAGACGCTGGAGATGTAGGGATCCAGGTATCCCTCGTCGCGGGTGATCTCTTCTCTCAGCTGGCCGTTGGCCCGGTCGGTCTCGGCGATCGTGCGGCCCTTCTTCGCCAGTCCCATCGCGAGTTCAAGGCCCCGGTCCGAGTACTTTGCCGCCGTCCGAATGGCTGCAATCTCAGCCGGGCTTTTGATCATGCGGAGTTGCTCGACGAGAGGCAGAACCTGGGGAGACCAAGCGGCCAGCGCCACCAGAAGCTCGCCGGTGATGGCCATCTCCACCCCGACCGTTGCTCCCTCAGGGAGGGTGTCCCCAAGGGCATCCAGGTAGCGACCGCCGGCGGGGGCCGGAAACTCGGCGTATTCGACGATACGATGGGGCACGGCGATGGTCGCCATGTTCTCCGCTTCGAGTCTCGGTGTCAGGAAGACGGGTGTCTCGCCCGGACGTACGATGATGAAGAACGGGCGTTCAAACGGCTCATAGCGAAAGCCGGTGAAGTAGTAGATGCTGTCCTTTGTCGAGATCAGGAAAACGTCGAGCCCGACCTCACCCATCTTCCGTTCCAGCGCCTCGAAGCGATTTTGGTGTTCTGTCATGCATCCCTCACTGACAATCAGGACCGGCGGGTTAGGCAAGGAAACAGCAAGGTTGGCCCGCCCCCGCGGTTCGTACGGGCAGCTAGTTTATACTCTGCTCCCTGTCTGAGAAGTCGTGATCGGGCAGGTCAGAAATGTCCGAGACTTTATCCGATCAGGACGACGCCGAAGAAGACGAAGGCCGCTGCACATAGGAGCTAATCCTGCGCTCCGGCAGCCCCGGGCCGATCAAAGCGCGCTGCTACTGCCTAGCGTGCAGCCCCGAGAGGTCATTCGTTTCCGAGCCACCTTGTATCGGACGGTGATGCGTGACGGCTGTTCGTGCGTCGGTTGGAACATCCGCTGCAGCGACAGCCCGGGCCGACACGGGTAGGTGTCTCTCCGCTGGCGGGGCGACACTACCTCGCCGATGGCGGCGGATCCGTGTCGCCAACGCGTCGACGAACGCAACGGCGACGAACAGCACACCGTAAAACACCGCCATAGACGCGGAGGTCGCAGCGTTCAGGACATAGGCGATCCAGAATCCCGCGAGTGCTCCCAAGACGGCGAAAAGGGCCGTGAGGACGAGCATGACCGACAGGCGATGGCTGATCAGGAGGGCGGTCGCGGCCGGGGCGACCACCAGCGAGATGACGAGGATGGCGCCAGCGGCATGGAAGGCCGTGACCACGGTGACCGACACCAGGAACATGAACACGGTGTTCAGTAGTCTGGTCCGCATGCCCAGGACAGTCGCGAACTGATCGTCGAAGGTCGTCACCTTCAGCTTGGGATAGAAGATCACGATGAACGCGACGTTCACGGCCAATACGGCGAGCATGACGTAGAGGTACCGCGGGCCGATCGACACGCCGTTCACGATGAGCGGGTGAAAGGCAGCCAGGTTCAGGTCGCCAACGAGGACAACGTGCGGGTCAAGGTGGACGTGGCTGAAGTCCAAGGTGATGAGAATGACGCCGGCAGCGAAGAGCGCCGGGAAGACCAAGCCTTGCGGAGCGTCTCCGGTGAGCAACCCGGTGCGGATAAGCCACTCGTTGCTGAGCACGACGAGCAGTCCGGCCAGCGCTGCGCCAACGATCAGCCACGGCGAATTCAGATCGAGGGTGAAGGCGTAGCCGACGACGATCCCGGGCAGCACCGCGTGCGCTATTCCTTCCACGAGCATGGAGTTCCGTCGCAGAACAACGAACGCGCCGGGCAGAGCACACGCCAGAGCGGTGACGACAGCGAGCAGGCTGGTACCGAGGATAAAGCTCATCTGTCCGTCGTTTCGGTGAGCAGCTCGCGCCGCAGGGCCTCACGAGCCTGGGCCCGGCGCAGCGCGGTGGTGATGACGCTGCGACGCGGCGACACCAACAGTGAGATCAGGAATATCGCGAAGAGGGTCAGAACGATCACGGGCCCGGTTGGAATGTTGCCCAAGACGATCGACAGGTAGGCTCCGACGCCACTTCCAATCGCTCCGAACGCACCTGACAAGGCGACCATGCCAGGCAGTGTGCTGGTCCACTGCCGGGCGGCAGCGGGCGGTGTGACGACGAACGCGATCATGAGCACGACGCCCACCGCCTTAACGCCGATCACAATGGCGATGACGATCGTGGCGAACATAAGCGTATCGATGAGGCTGGCGCGGAATCCGAGCATCGTTGATTGGACCGGATCGAAGGTTCGCAGCGTGAACTCTTTCCAGAAGACCAGCATAAGGATCAGGGCCACGGCGCCCACGGCGGTGCTCGTGGCCAGGTCCGCGATCGTGATGACCGAGGCATTGCCGAACAGGTAATCGTCGATGCCGCCCTTGCCGGGGAAAGGGCCGTTCGTGATGATGCGCAGCAGAAGCATGCCGGCGCCGAAGAAGACCGTCAGCGAGATGGCCATCGCCGT
>JANQIA010000334.1 GCA_028282405.1 Rhodovibrionaceae bacterium | reverse complement strand
GCATGGCGAGCCGCGGGCGTGTTGACGCCTGCGGGACGGCATTGACCGCGCAGTTCCTCCGCTTGTCATCCCGGCCAAGGGCGAAGCCCGCGAGCCGGGATCCATGGATCGACCGGGCACGAACTGCGGAACGATGAGCGCGCCCATAGCAATGTCAAAGCTCAACGACTGGGTTCCGCGCAGGCTTAGAAATGGACCCCGGCTCAAGGCCGGGGTGACAGCCGGTGGGGCGGCAACGCCGGCAAGTTTGTCCCAAGCATAGTCAGGCCAACGGGCGCGTGCTGCGCCCGATTGCGGGCCGTCATACCGCCGGTTAGTCTGGCACCGCGCCGTAAATCACCGCAAAGGCTGTAGCCCTTGATCATCGCTCTCGTTCAAATCCCGCTCGACGGGCCGAAGCGCGATCATGATTTCGTCGTCAGGCAGTCGGTCGAGGCGACCAGGATTTTTCATGACGTCAAAGGCCTCAATCGGAAGTACTTTCTGAACAGCGAGGCCGGCGGCGGCGGCATCTACGAGTTCGCCACCAGGGAGGACGCGCTGGCCTGGTTCAACGACGGTTGGGCCGATGCGGACTGATGGACCCTGCTCTAGGGAGTTGACGTTTGGATAGATGCACGTGCGCCCGCTTGGCCGGCATACTGATGGTCGGACTTTTGCTCTCTACCGCTCCCGGATGGCAGAACGCAGTATGGGCGCAGACGCAGGGGTCCGGGCAGGCACAAGAGTCTCCCGCGGCAGAGAACGACGATGGTGAGCGGCTCGATGTGGGGCCTGCGATCATCGTCACCGCGGCCAGCGTGCGTCTGACCGCGCCGAGCGATCGCATCACCTCCATCGGCACGGGCAAGGCCATCCGCTCGGTCGTGGTCACGGCGGAGGTCGCCGGAACCATCGAGACCGTGCACGTCTCCCCCAACACGACCGTCGAGGCGCGCGCGCCGCTGGTGACGCTGGAGCGTCAGAGCCAGGAGATCCTGCTGGGCAGCGCCAAGGCCGAGCTGGAGAAGCAGGAGGCGACCTTTCAGCGCTATGAGGCCCTGCGGCGCCGGAACAGCAGCGCGATCTCCTCGGCGCAGATCGACGAGGCACGCGCCGAGCGCGCCGTCGCCGAGGCCAACGTCGCCGAAGCCCAGTACGAGTACGACCGACGGGTCATCCGGGCGCCCTTCGAAGGCCGCATCAACGTCAACGACCTGACGGTCGGCACCTATCTGCCGCTTGGCGGGCCTGTGGTGACCTTGATCGATGCCTCGAGCCTGCTGGTGGAGTTCCTGGTGCCCGAAACGGCGGCGGACAAGATCGCGCTGGACCTGCCGGTGCGGCTCTCGACCCCGGCCGTCGTCGGCCGCTTCTTCAACGGCAAGGTGGTGGCCTTCGACAGCTCGATCGACGCCGAGTTCCGCACCGTCCGCGTGCGCGCCGAGGTCGAGAACGACGACCTGCTGCTGCTGCCGGGCATGACCTTCAACGTCACGGTGATCAGCCGCGATCAGCCCTTGCCGGTGGTGCCGGCGATCTCGATTCTCTGGGGCCGCGACGGCGCCTATGTCTGGCGCCTCGGCACCGACAACAGGCCGGAGCGGGTGCCCGTCGTGATCCGCCACCGCCAGGGTGACCGGGTCTGGGTGGATGCCACGCTGGTCGACGGCGACCGGGTGGTCGAGGAAGGCGCCTTCAAGATCAACGCGGACTCCCAGCTCTCCATCACCAACGAGCCCATCCGCGCCGGGCCCGTCGGCGGCGGGACGTCCGGATGACGGAGAGTT
>JANQIA010000316.1 GCA_028282405.1 Rhodovibrionaceae bacterium | reverse complement strand
GAGCTGGCCAAGCTCTCGGAAAACACCTTCCGCGACGTCAACATCGCGCTGGCCAACGAGCTCTCGATGATCTGCGACGACATGGACGTGGACGTCTGGGATCTCATCAGCCTCGCCAACCGTCACCCGCGTGTCTCGATCCTCTCGCCCGGTCCGGGTGTCGGCGGTCACTGCATCGCCGTCGACCCCTGGTTCATCGTCGCCGCGGCGCCGGAGCAGGCGCGGCTCATCCGCACCGCGCGCGAGGTCAACATCGCCAAGCCCGAGTGGGTCGTGGACAAGATCCGGGCGCGGGCCGAGAAGTTCAAACGCCCGACCATCGCCTGCCTCGGCCTGGCCTATAAGGCGGATATCGACGATCTGCGCGAGTCGCCCGCGCTCGACGTGGTCGAGAAGCTCCGGGAAGCGGATCTCGGTGAGCTGCTGATCAGCGAGCCCTACGTGACCTCCCACCCGGACTACGACCTAGTCGATTGGCAGGAGGCCGTGCAGCGCGCCGACATCGTCGTCGTGCTGGTCGATCACCGCCAGTTCAAAGGCCTCAAGCCCAAGGACCTGCAGGAGCGGGTGCTGATCGATACCCGCGGCATGCTGCGCTAAGGCGGCGGAGTAGCGCTTCGGCCTACTCGCTCTTCCACTCGGGCTTGCGCTTCTCGGCGAATGCCTTCGGGCCTTCCTTGGCGTCGTCCGAGATCATCATCTCTTCGTAGATCGCAATGCCGCTTTTGCCGGCCTTCAGGCGTGCCATGGCTTCGGGCAAGGGCAGGGCGGCGATCTCCGGCGTTACCGCCTTCAGCGCCCTGAGCGGAAGTGGCGCATAAGCCGCGAGTTGATCGGCCAAGGCTCGCGCCGCAGGTAGAAGCTCTTCTGAGGGATGAACATCCCGCACGAAGCCCCAGTGCTTGGCTTCGGCGGCGCTCATGCGCCGGCCGGTGTAGAGCAGGTCCATGGCGACGTGATGCGGGACGACGCGGGGTAGGCGCTGGACGGCACCGGTGTCCGGCAGGAAACCGCGCTCCATGTCGGGCAGCCAGAACTCGGCATGCTCGGCCGCGAGAATGAGGTCGCAGGCCAGCACCAACTCGAAGCCGCCGCCAACGGCGAAGCCGTTGACCGCGCAGATTACCGGCTTGTCCAGGTCCCAGAACTCGGTGATGCCGCCCCAGCCGCCGGCGGTCCAGCCGAGAGTCAGAGCGTCTTCACCGGCCTCGGTCATGCGGGCCGCCTCCTTGAGGTCCCAGCCGGCGGAGAAAGCACGCTCGCCGCTGGCGGTCAGGAGTCCGACCAAGAGGTCGGAGTCGTCGCGCAGCGTGCAGAAGGCGTCATAGAGGCCATCGGCCAGGGCTTGGTTCACCGCATGGACCGGCGGGCGATCCAGCGTGATCTCCAGGACCTTGCCGCGGCGCTCGGTCTTGACGGCAGGCTCGCTCATGACTGGCTCAGCGTCCTTTCCAGACCGGCGCACGCTTCTCGGCGAAGGCGAGCGGGCCTTCCACGGCATCCTCGCTGTCGACCATGGCGACGTGGGCCGGCCAGGCACGGTTCTTCATGGCGGTATAGCAGTCGGCGAGGCTGGTGGTCTCGCCATGGCGGAAGGCTTCCAAGGTTGCGGCCACGGCCAAGGGTGCGGCCTCGACGATGTCCCGCGCCATCTCTCGCGCCGCCTCCATCAGATCGCCGCTCGGCACCACGCGGTTGACCAGCCCCAGACGTAAAGCCTCCTCGGCATCCATGCGTCGCCCGGTCAGCAGCATCTCCAGCGCGATGGCGCGCGGGATGCGCTTAGGCAGGCGCACGGCGGTCGCATCGGCGACGACGCCGACATGAACCTCCGGCGTCCAGAACTGGGCGTGATCGGCAGCCACCGCCAGATCGGCGCTGACCATGATGTCGACCCCACCGCCGATGGCGTTGCCGTTGACCGCGGCGATGATCGGCTTGTTGCGCTCGAACAGTTCGGTGATGCCGCCGAAGCCGCCGGGTCCGTAGTCGCTGTCGACCGCTTCGCCCTCGGCGGCTGCCTTGAGGTCCCAGCCGGCGCTGAAGAAGCGCTCGCCGGCGCCGCTCAGGATGGCAACGCGCATGCTGTCGTCTGCAAGGAATTCGAGGAAGAGCTGTCCGAGTTCCCGGCTCGTCGGGTTGTCGATGGCGTTGGCCTTTGGTCGGTCGATCACGACCTCCAGGATACCATTGGCCCTGCTGATCTTGAGTGCATCGGTCATGGCGAATCTCGTCTAGCTCTCAAGCGGGCGCAGGATGTCGCGCGAGATGATGTGGCGCTGCACCTCGCTGGTGCCGTCCCAGATGCGCTCCACCCGGGCATCGCGCCACAAGCGTTCCAGCGGCAGCTCGTCCATCAAGCCCATCCCGCCGTAGATCTGGAGCGCCTGGTCGGTCACTCGGGCCAGCATCTCGGTGGCGTAGAGTTTGGCCTCGGCGATGGCCCGGTCTGCGGGCTCGCCAACGTCGAGCTTCCAGGCCGAGGCGAGGGTCAGGTAGTCGGCGGCATCGATCTCGGTGATCATGTCGGCGAGCTTGAAGGAGGTGCCCTGGAACTTGCCGATGGTCTGGCCGAACTGCTTGCGCGTGGCGCACCACTCGGCGGCTAGATCGAAAGCGCGGCGGGCGCGGCCGACGCTCATGGCGGCCACCGTGATGCGGGTGGCATAGAGCCAGCGGTTCATCAGCGCGAAGCCACCGCCTTCCTCGCCGAGGATCTGGCTTTGCGGCACCCGGCAATCGTCGAAGCTCAGGACGCAGTTGTGATAGCCGCGGTGGGAGACGCTGTTGTAGCCCTTGCGGATTTCGAAGCCGGGCGTGCCGCGGTCGATCAGGAAGCAGGTGATGCGCTTCTTGGGGCCCTTCGGCGTGTCCTCCTCGCCCGTGGCGATGAAGACGATGGCGAAGTCGGCGATGTCCGCGTGGCTGATGAAGTGCTTGGTGCCGTTGATGACGTAGTCGTCGCCGTCGCGCCGGGCGAAGGTCTTCATAGAGCGGATGTCGGAGCCGGCATCGGGCTCGGTCATGGCCAGGCAGTCGATGCGCTTGCCGCGCACGGCCGGCAGAAGATAGCGCTCGCGCTGCTCCTCGTTGCCGCCGCAGAGGATGTTGGA
>JANQIA010000240.1 GCA_028282405.1 Rhodovibrionaceae bacterium | reverse complement strand
GCTCGCCTACGCCACCGAGCTGCTCTCGGAGATCGAGGGTCTGACCATCCACGGCCAGGCACGGGAGAAGGTCTCCATCCTCTCCTTCACCATGGCCGGCTGCCACGCCCACGACATCGGCACGGTGCTCGATCAGTCCGGCATCGCCGTACGCGCCGGCCATCACTGCGCCCAGCCGCTGATGGACCGACTGGGTGTGCCGGCCACCGCACGCGCTGCTTTCGGCCTCTACAACACGCGCGCCGAGGTGGACGCGCTCGCCGCCGCCTGCCACAAGGTCAAGGACTTCTTCGGGTGATCGCCATGATGGACATGGACAAGAAAGACGACAGCCGCCAGGACGATAAGGAGCCGGACTCCGACATCGTCATGGGCCAGCACTACAACCCCTACCTCTGGCCCGGCGCCATGAGCGACAGTGCCGAGGAAGGGACCCAGGCCCGCGCCGGCGCACCCAAGGAGGCCGACGTCCCCGTCGCCACCGTAGAGGCAGTGGTCGAAGCGCTGCGCCGGGTGCACGACCCGGAGATCCCGGTCAACATCTACGACCTGGGCCTGATCTACGAGCACGACATCGACGCCGAGGGCAACGTTGCCATCACCATGACCCTGACGGCCCCCGCCTGCCCCGTGGCCGGCGAGATGCCGGGCCAGGTGGCGCAGGAGGTCGCCAAGGTGGAGGGCGTCGGCGAGGCGGTGGTGACCCTGACCTGGGAGCCGGCCTGGAACCCCTCCAAGATGAGCGAGGATGCCAAGCTCGCGCTGGGAATTTTCTAACGAAGCCCTGCTATGCAGGATGAGTCTTCTCAGGCGCGCCGAAATCGCTTATATTAAGAGAACGCTTTACAAAGAGATCTCGCCATGACCATGCCACCGATGCTGACCTTGACAGAACGCGCCGCCGATCGCGTGCGCCAGCTCGTCGATAAGGGCGGAGACGGCGTTCTCGGCCTGCGGGTCGGCGTCAAGACGCAAGGCTGCTCCGGCATGAGCTACTTCGTGGAGTACGCCAAGGAGCAGAAGAAGTTCGAGGACGTGATCGAGGACAAGGGCGTCAAGCTCTTCATCGACCCAACGGCGGTAATGTTCATCCTCGGGAGCGAGATGGACTACCAGGAAGACAAGTTCCAGACGGGCTTCGTCTTCAACAACCCCAACGAAAAGAGCCGCTGCGGCTGCGGCGAGAGCTTCATGGTCTAGCCTCGGCTAGACCCCATGCCTTACTCCCTCTTTCCCGACGATGCCCTGAGCGGCAAGCGCGTGGTCATCACCGGCGCCGCCCGCGGCCTTGGCCGGACCCTGGCGCTGGTCTTGAACGACCTCGGCGCCGAGCTGGTGCTGGCCGCCCGCAACAAGGCCCGCCTCGCCGAAACCGGCGACCTACTGGAACAGCGCAGCGGTCGTCGGCCGACGCTCCACGGCCTCGACCTCGCCGACCCGCAGGCGGTGATCGGCGTCAGTGAGGAGATCCTCTCCGCCCACGGCAGCATCGATGTCCTGATCAATAACGGCGCCCTCTGGCTGCCCGGCTCCATCGAAGAGACCGGCGTGGCCGAGATCGTCACCGCCATCAACTCGGCCGTCACCGGCGCCGTGCTCATGACCAAGGGCTTGCTGCCGGGCCTGGAGCGTTCGGGCACCGGCGACGTGGTCACCATCGTCTCCACCTGCGGCCTGGCCCGCGAGCCCCGCGACCAGGCCTCCGCCGCCTTCCACGCCGCCAAGCACGGCCAAGCCGGCTTCTCGGACCTGCTGCGTCAGGAATTGCGCGGCAAAGGCATCCGGGTAATGGCACTCTGCCCGCCCGACTTCGACGACGTTGCTCCGGGCGATCCGGACTGGGACGCCACACCCGCCCGCGCCGCCGGCGAGACCATGACCGCCCGCGAGGTCACCGAAGGCGTGCTCTTCGCCCTCACCCGCCCTCGCTCCTGCACCGTAGACTCCATCGTCTTCGGGAATACGCGCGAGCGGTAAGCCCTATTGCTTCGCAGCACCCAGTTCCCGCTCAGCTCGCCGCGCGGGAAAGAACGTCTTCCGCCCACTGGTTCAGGCTCTTGCCTTCCAACTCGGCAGCCTGTGCCGCTTTGCGGTGAACCTCGGGGCTGACCCGGAACATGACCTGTCCCGAGTAGGCCTTTTGCGGCTCCTTCCCGATCTTGGCACAGGTCTCCAAGTAGTCCTCGACCGCTTCGCGGAAGGCCGTCCTCAAGCCATCGACCGTGTCGGCATGAAAGCCGACGGTGTCCCGGATACCGGCGATCCGACCCGTGAAAAGGCCATCCTCATCGTCATACTCGATGCGGGCAGCATAGCCTTTATAGGTCATGGTGTTGGTCATGGCTTTACTCCGATACGCTCTAGGAAGTCGCGCGCATCACGCACCTGATAGCGCTTCGCTTCCTTGGCCGGGTGCGGTCGATGGAAGGTGGCAAGTTCGCCATCTTTCTCGAACCGTACCCGCGCTCCTCGCCCTTCGATCCGCCGCGCACCCACAGCCAAGAGCAGACCCTCGATCGCAGACCATTCGATTGTGCCTGAAACAGGATCCTTAAAGACAGCAGCGAGCGTCTTGCGATGCCGGTTGTTCACAGTAGCAAGCTAACTCGCGCTAGCATAATATGCAAGCATGAGTTACTTATCCACTAATTGAACCAAGCCGCTTCTTCGCCTTCCAGAAGTCGAGGCGTTGGCCGTCGCCGAGGTCGCGGGAGCGCTCTTCGACGATCTCGTAGCCGAGGCCTTCGTAGAAACGCTTGGAGGGGAGCGAGACACTGAGGACGGACTCGACGACGCCGGCGGCGCGCGCGTCCTCTTCCAGCCGCGCCATCAGCGCCTTGCCAAGACCTGCGCCCTGGCGGTCGGGGTGAACGAAGATGGCGAAGATCTCGCCGTCGAGCAGGCTACCGGTGGCGATCAGGTCGCCATTTGCCTCGGCCACCAGCACGCTGCCGCTCCGGGCCCGCTCCAGGACCTTCTCTTCGGCATGGAAGCCCTTGAAGAAGTCCAGCGCCTTCGGCGGATAGACCGGCGCATAGCTGATATCGATGGTCTCGCAGATCAGTCGGCGCAATGCCGCCACGTCTGCCTCTTCGAAGGAGCGGATGTGCACCAGTGTCCTCATGACAGCGCGGTCGGCGCTGCGGCCGGCTGACCGATGGCGGTCCGCCCCTGATAGAGCGGCTCGTCGTCCAGGCGGTGGTGCACCCGCCAGCCGACGGCCTCCGTCCCGATCTCGAACAGGCCGGTCGCCAAGGTGAAGCCGGCGTCCTCGCCCCCGACCCGCTTGCGGTAGATCGGAAGGGGCATCGTCTCCCGGTCCGCCAGGAGGCGCGCCACGTCGGGCGCGCGCTCGGCAGCAAGCAGGGCCTCGCCCCGTGCCTGCCGGCTCAGGGAAGAGGGCGCATCCGGCTGCTCCAGCTCGGCAAAGGCCGCATGCACCAGGTGGTTGGCATGGCAGTGCGGCCCTTCTATCGACCGGACCGAGCAGCCGGAGGCCGGCGCCTCGACGGACAGCAGACGGCCGTCGCCGGCCCGGCCCAGGTTGTGATGAAAGCCACTGGCACGGTCTTTGCGCTGCAGCAGCGCCACGACCTGATCGAGGCTTTCGCAGGAGAGGACGGCGCGGGTGATCAGATGGCGGGGGATTCCCTCGCGCTGATCGAAGGGGCGAATGTGGTTGATGGTCTGCACCAGGCCATGGTCGTTCCAGCCGAAGCTGTGCCCCGGCAGCAGGCCCGGATTGTAAAAGGAAGTGATGGCCGGTCCGTCGTCGGGAACAAGCCGCACCAGGAAGCAGTGGCCGTCCTCCTCCGCCTCGCCGTCTTCGTTGTGGCCGATCACGGCCGGCCGGCCGTCAACAGTGGGAAGCATGAAGCTGGTGCAGCCCGCGGCCTCGGTCTTTCCGCTCTGATCGCCGCCGCCCGGCACGTCGCCGCGGCAGTTCCAGAGGAAAACCCGGTCGAAGGGCACGCAGGCTCCCTCGGCAATGCCCTCGATCTCCCGCATGTGGCCAGGAAAGACGGCGCGCCCGGCCCGCTCCAAAGCGGCGATGTAGTCGCTGCCGCCCCAGTCGCGCTCCAGTTCGACGAAGCGTGCAATGGCTGGAACCACCTCACGCAAGGCATGGCCTGCACGTTGGCCCAAGGCCACACCGATTGCGAAGGCATCGCCTCTGGCCTCGAAGGTAGGGATAGCGGTCATCCCCACAGGCTAGGTGGGACGGCGCAGCCCGGCAACGTGCGGAAACAGCCGAGCAGATCTACACCGAACGCGTGATGCCACCATCGACGCGGATGTTCTGGCCAGTTATGTAGCCGGCGCCGTCCGAGGCCAGGAAAGCAACCACGGCGGCAATCTCGTCGTAGGAGCGGCCGTAGCGACCCATGGGAATGCGCGCGCGGAACTCTTCCTTCTCCGGCAGGCTGTCGATGAAGCCGGGCAGCACGTTGTTCATACGGATGCTGTCCGCCGCGTACTTGTCGGCGAAGAGCTTGGTGAAGGCGGCAAGGCCGGCCCGAAACACGCCGGAGGTCGGGAAGACCGGATCGGGCTCGAAGGCGGCGAAGGTCGAGATGTTGATGATCGAGCCACCCTTCTGCTGCTGCATAATTGGCGTGACCAGGCGGGTCGGGCGCACCGCGTTCATGAAGTAGACGTCCATGCCGGTATGCCAGTCCTCGTCGCTCAGCTCGAGCACCGGCGCCCGCGGGCCATGCCCGGCGCTGTTGACCAGCACATCGACCCGGCCCCAGCGCTCCATAGCGCCGTCCACCAGACGCTTCAGATCATCGTTCGACTGGTTCGACCCTGTCACGCCGAAGCCACCCAGTTCTTCGGCCAAGGCTTCGCCCTTGCCGGACGAAGAGAGGATGGCTACTTGGAAGCCGTCCGCCGCCAGGCTGCGTGCCGCGTCCGCGCCCATGCCGCTGCCGCCTGCTGATACGATGGCTACTTTTTCTACTGTCATGTGATCTTCCCAAAGTTCGATTCCAGTTCGCAAGTAGCTTGTATAGTCTGCTAAACTAATACTGCGTCGCATCCAGCGCGACAGAGAACCTCTGCTTTTTGCCAATAGAAAAACTATTGCCTGACGAGACCCGACTTCCGCCCCTCAACGCCCTGCGCGCCTTCGAGGCCGCGGGCCGGCACCTCAACTTCCGCATCGCCGCCGAGCACCTGGGCGTCAGCCAGGGCGCGGTGGCGCAGCAGGTGCGTGGCCTGGAAGCCCAGCTCGACCAGCGCCTCTTCGAGCGACGGCACAAGAGCTTGGCCTTTACCGATGCCGGCCGCGCCTATCACGAGCAGGTCTCGCGCGCCTTCGCACTGCTCAGGTCTGCCACCGCGACGCTCAAGCCAGCGCCTGCCAAGGTTACGATCAGCGTGACACCAAGCTTCGCCTCGCGTTGGCTCATTCCCAACTTGGCGGATTTCACCAAGGCCCATCCTGATATCGAGCTGCTTATCCTGGCGACCGAGAACATCTCAAGCTTCCACAGCGAAGGCATCGATCTCGCCGTGCGGCAAGGCCGGCCACCCTTCGGCGCCAGCCTGAACGCCGAGCTGCTGTTCCGCCAAGAGATCGTCGCCATCTGCGCCCCGGCTCTGCTGGCGGGCAAACGGCAGCCGCTCGATGCCGAAGCATTGGCGGGTCTGGTGCTTCTGCATGACGCGCACAATCTCTGGCCGGCCTTTCTGAAGGAAGTCGCCGGCTGGACAGGAGCACCACCCGAACGCGGCCTGCGCTTCAACCAGACGTCTCTGAGTATCGATGCCGCCTTGGCTGGCCAAGGTGTCGCCCTTGCCAGCCGCTTTCTCGTCGCGGCCGAGCTCGCGTCTGGGCGGCTGGTGCGGGCATTTCCCGGCGCACTGGCGGGCGAGCGAGACTTCTATCTCCTCACACGCCGGTCCGCGCAGCTTCCCGCCGCCGTCACGGTGGTCTGGCAATGGCTTATTTCGCAGCGCGATGAAAACGAGAAGCAGTCAATCTGACTAAAACCATAGGGCTATTCATCTAAAACGCGATAAAATGTCGCTTTGATAGCAGGAATAGCACGTAAAATTTGTAGGATTTATTATATATTTATATCACAGCGTGTATCTCTTGGTCAATGACGCCCGATGCCTTGGCGAGGGCTCAGGGTGTACCAAAAGAAGGGATGCTTCAATGAGCTCACAGAATTCGACCAGAACACAAAGGCTTAGCTTCTTCAAGCTGGACGAGGAAGCGTCCGTTGGCTTGACGAAATGCTGGGAGATCATCGAGCCAGTCCTGCCTGACGCCATGGACGACTTTTACGCGCATGTCACGGTACAACCGGAACTCTCTGCCATTATCGGTAGCCATCAGCGGATACCTCAATTGAAATCGGCGCAGACGAAGCACTGGGAGGGATTGTTCAGCGGCCGCTTCGATGAGGCCTACTTTGCAAAAACCGTGAACATCGGTGAAGCGCACCAGAGAATTGGACTGAACCCAAGCTTCTACATCGGCGGCTACGCGCTGATGTTCACGAAGATCATCGAGGCCATCCTAAAGGCCAATCGAAGAAAGCCGGAGAAGGCAAAGGAAGCGCTGACCGCTGCAGCCAAGGCTATCTTTCTCGATATGGATATGGCCATCTCCGTCTATATTGAGGCTGGCGAATCCACTTTGAACCAGGAGATGCGGCAGCTCGCCGACAAGCTCGAGTCGGAGGTCAACACCATCGTGTCCGACGTGGTGGACCGGAGCCAAACTCTGCGTGGCGCTTCGGAACACCTGAGCAATTCCGCCAACACGGTCAGCGAACGCTCGACAAGCGTCGCATCGGCTTCGGAGGAGGCGACGGTCAACGTCGAAACCGTGGCCTCGGCGACCGAGGAGATGACGGCTTCCGTGGCCGGCATCGGCGGTCAAATCGAACAAGGGAAGTCGGCGACCGTCCGGGCCGTCAAGCAGTCGGAGCAGACAAGCGAAGTGGTCGGCGGGCTATCGCAAAGTGCGACGGAGATCGGGGAAATCGTCAAGATGATCTCCGACATTGCGGATCAGACGAACCTCTTGGCCCTCAATGCGACAATCGAAGCCGCAAGAGCCGGAGAAGCCGGTAAGGGCTTTGCCGTCGTCGCCGCAGAGGTGAAGAGCCTTGCGAAGCAGACCGCTTCTGCGACAGACGATATTCGCTGTCAGATCGGACGCATACAGGAAGCGACCGACAATGCCGTAACGGCGATCAGCGAAATCGGCACGGTCATCGGCGACCTCGAGCAGATCTATGCGGAAATCGAGAGCACCGTCGGTGAGCAAACCTCCGCTACGGAGGAGATCAGCCGGAGCATCCAAGAAGCCGCCACTGGAAACCGCGAGGTTTCCCGTCAAATCACGGAAATCAGCGGCGAAACCAGCTCGCTCGACAACACGGCCAAGGATCTGCGGGAGGTCTCCGACGGCATGGATCAAACGATAGACACGCTTCAGCAGCGAGTTCACGGAATCTTGGGTCAGCTTAGATCCCACAAGGTCTTCGATCGCCGAGCCAATAAGCGCGTCGACATCTCCATCGGCTGTACCGTTCTCGCCGCGACAGGGCAGGTGAACTGCCATAGCCGCAACCTCTCCTTGACCGGCGTGGAGCTTGATACGCCCATCGATGCCAGGAACGGAGACCGGGTCAAGCTATCGCTGCCGCAGGCCGGCGTCGGCGAGATCAGCGCGGAGGTGGTGCGCGTCACTGACAAGTCAACGTCGCTTTCCTTTGCCCATGACAGCGACTCGTCAGCAGCTCTGAACGCTTGGCTGAACGACAACCAAAGGAACGCCGCCTAGAGCCGTCCTCGGCGCGTCTCGACTGACGGCGGCGCACTCGTCACAAGAAGAGCCCGAGGCCGGAGCCTCGGGCTTTTCCAGTTTAGGAGAGAAAGTGGGGGTCGAGCGCTGCCCGAACCCCTACTTTACGGCCCAGAGGCCGCTCCGTTGGCCGAGCGCGCCTGGCGAATGCCGGCAGCCCTGCTCGGCGCAACCGTTGCGAAGTGTCCCAAACTCATTGGGGTTATGTAATTAGAGCAATTCTAAATGCAATGCGTTCGCAACAATGTGATGTGCGGGCCGTTGGGGAACAGGGAGCTTACAGGCGCTGCGCCGTCGGCTGCTCTTCCGTCCCCTCGCTCATTGCCCGCTTCATGACATCGCAGCCGTCCAGGATATGTCGTCTCACAAGATCGACGGCCCGCGCCGTGTCGCGGGCCCGGCAGGCTTCGACCATCGCGCGATGCTCGCGGTCCGAGGGATCGCGATAGTCCAGCCCCGCCGCCGCGGCGCGCAAGTAACGATCGGCCGCGCGCCCTAAGGATTCGATATGGGCGAGCAAGCGCGGCCGCCCGCAGGGCCGATAGAGCGCCAGATGAAAGGCCGTGTTGAGCCGCGCGAAGTCACCGATCGGCGCTTGCTCCAATTCAGAGGCCAGGGCTTCGGCGCGGTCGATATCCCGCTCGGTCATGTTCGGGATGGCCTTCTCCAACGCCAGCGCCTCAGCCAGGGCCCGCATCTCGAAGATCTCGATCATCTCCTCGACCAAGAGCGGTGCCACCCGTGCGCTGCGATTGGCCGGGACGATGACGAAGCCCTGGTTCTCCAACTCCCGCAGGGCTTCGCGCACCGGCATACGGCTCACGCCGAAGCGTGCCGCAAGCGCCTCCTGCCGCAGTTGCGCATCAGGCGGCAGACGGCCGGCGATGATCTCCGCCCGCAAAGCCTCGACAATGCCCTGAACCTGCTGGCCGCGCGCAGCCGACATAGCACTCTCACCGCTCATGCGCCGGAGCATACAGGCAAGATGTCATTGACAGCCAGATCATTTTGGATCCAATTTTAACTATTGTATCCAATCGTTCGAGGCCGTAATGGCTCCTTCCCTGATCCTATCAGCCATCGTCGCGGTGATCGTCGGCTTCGGCGGCTCGGTCGCCGTCGTTCTGGCCGCAGCGGAAGGTGTCGGCGCGACGCCGCTTCAAACCGGCTCCTGGGTCGCCGCGCTCTGCATCTCCATGGCGGTCACGACAGGCGTGCTCAGCGTGAGCCAGCGCCTGCCCATCGTCACGGCCTGGTCGACACCGGGGGCCGCCTTGATCGCAACAAGCAGCGGCGTCTCCCTCGAGCAGGCGGTGGGCGCCTTCCTGCTCTGCGCCCTGCTGATATTGGCAACCGCGGCGATCAGACCGCTCAGCGCCTTGATCGAAAAGATACCGGGCTCCATCGCCGCGGCCGTTCTGGCGGGCGTGCTCTTCCCCTTCGTCGTCTCGGTCTTCGACAGCCTGGTCAGCGCCCCCCTTCTCGCCGGCGGCATGGCGCTCTGCTTCATCGGCATCCGGCTGTTCTCCGCCGCCTGGGCCGTGATCGGGGCACTGGCCCTAGGCGTCGCCCTCTCCTTCTTCACCGGACAAGTGGCGCCCCTCGCCCCGCTCCGAGTGTCCGAGTTCGTGTGGGTGACACCGGTCTTCGACCCGGCTGTGCTGATCGGTCTCGGCCTGCCGCTGTACTTGGTCACTATGGCCTCCCAGAACCTGCCCGGCTTCGCCGTTCTGCGCGCCGACGGCTATCCGGTGCCGAGCCGCCCCATCCTTGGCGTCACCGGCCTCGCGTCCTTCGCCACGGCCTTCGCAGGCGCCCATACCACGAGCCTGGCGGCCATCACGGCCTCGATCTGTACCGGCCGGGACGCGCACCCCGACCCGGCCAAGCGCTGGCTCGGCGGTCCGGTCTATGCACTGGGCTATGCCCTGCTCGCCATCGGCGCCGCATCCATCGTCGGGCTCTTCGCCAGCTTCCCTCCGGAGCTGGTTCTGGTCACCGCAGGTCTCGCCTTGGCTGGGCCTTTAACCAACGCCCTGCGCGGCAGTCTCGCCGCCGAGTCGGATCACTTCCCTGCCGTCATCACCTTCGTGCTGACGGCTTCCGGGGTCGCCTTCTTCGGCATCGGCTCGGCCTTCTGGGGCCTCTGCGCAGGCTTGCTGCTGACCGCGCTGGCCCACCTACGCGCCCGCATGGTCGCCGCTTAGGCGACTGCGCACTCGCCGAGGGCTTGATCGAAGATCGTAACGGCCTTGTCGACCTGCTCCCGGGTCGCGGTCAGTGGCGGAGCGATGCGAAAGACGCTGGCAGCGCCACGCCGGCCGATGTTGAGGCAAGCACCAAGCTCCAGGCAGCGCGCACTGACCGCCATGCCGAAGTCCGAGGCGGGCGTTTTGCTCTGGCGGTCTGTCACCAGCTCGACGCCGAGCAGCAGGCCACGCCCCCGCACATCGCCGATGGCAACATGGCGCTGCTGCAGATCGCAGAGCCTGTCCTTCAGGTAAGCGCCCAGTTCCCGCGCCCGGTCAGCCAAGCGGTCGCGCTGTACGATCTCTATCACCTTGCTGCCGACTGCTGCCGGCAGCGGGTCCGCGGCATGCGTGGTGTAGAACAGGAAGCCCCTGTCGTAGCAGGCCTGCTCGATCTCCGCGGTGGTGACGGTCGCAGACAGCGGCAATCCGGCGCCCAGCGTCTTGGAGAGATTGAGGATGTCCGGCACCACGCCGTCGCGCTCGAAAGCGAAGTTATGGCCGGTGCGCCCCATGCCGGTCTGAGCCTCGTCGAGGATGAGCAACATGCCCCGCTCACGCGCCTTATCTTTGAGGGCGGCCAAGTAGCCTTCCGGCAGCTCGATGATGCCGCCGGAGCTGAGAATGGGCTCGACGATGACGGCGGCCATTTGCCCGGTGCTCTGGCGGTCGATGATCTCCCAGCCGTATTCGAACTCGCTGCGCCAATCGTATGTACCGTTGCGGGTAAACGGCGAGCGGTAGGCGTGAGGGGTCGGCAAGGTCAGCACCCCGGGCAAGGTCGGACCGTGGCCGCGTCGGCCGCCTGAATAGGTGGTGGCAGCCGCACCGCCTGTCACGCCGTGCCAAGAGCGGTCGAAGGCGACCACTTCGAACCCGCCGGTATAGGTCTTGGCCATGCGCAGGGCGGCCTCGTTGGACTCGCCGCCGGTGGAAAGCGGCAAGACCCGGTTCAGGGAGGCAGGGAGCATGGCCGCCAGCGCCTCGGCAAAGGCGACCACCGGCTCGGATAAAAAACCGCTGTGCAGATGGTCGAGGGTGCCGGCCATCTCCTTCACCACCGAGACGACCTCGGGATGACTATGTCCCAGGATCCCGCTCATTTGGCCTGAGGTGAAATCGAGGATCTCGCGGCCTTCGGAGTCGTAAATGCAAGAGCCCTCCGCCCTTACGATGCGATGGTCGGCGAAATCGCCGCCATAACGGAAGACCTGGCCACGTCCCTTGTCGTTCATCGGGACCCCTCCGCTGCTGTTTCAGGAAGAGCCTAGACGCCCCGCTCCGCCATACAATGAGGAAAGAACGCAGAGCCATCCTGCAGGATAGCCTCTGCCAGCCGCTCGATCTCGCTGCCGAGCGGGCGGTCCGCTTCAAGCGGCGGAACCAGCGCACGGACTTTGCCGTGCAACTCCTCCAAAGCCGGCGGCAGAGCGGCAAGCTCGCGCAACTCCGCAGCCTGGCAGGCAACGATCAGCTCGATGGCCACCAATCGACGCGCAGCCCCGAGCAACCGCGACAGGTTCTTGGCCGTCAAGGGCGCGTTGGTCAGGCAATCCTCGACCCCGTCCGCATTGAGGCTTGGCCAAAAAGCCACCGGCTGAGCCAGATGAGAAATCTCCGCCACCAAGGCTTCCACCACCTTCATGAGCGGAGCGAAGCCGTTGGACTCCGAGCCGGGCGTGGCCAGGAAAAGCGGCAAGTCGCTGAAGCGCGGCGACAGCAGCTTGGACAGGCGCGCCGCCTGGGCCACGGCGACCTGCTGCAGGGCGCGCGACAGGCTCTCCAAAGCCAGAGGCATGAGCGGCGTGTGGTAGCCGCCGCCGGAGAGCATCCGCTCTTCTTCCAGCAGCACCACCGGATTATCGCTGGAGCCGTTGATCTCCTGCTCCACCGCGCTCCTGGCCCAGGCCAGCGCCGCGAAGGCCGCGCCGTGGATCTGCACGACGTTGCGCAAGGAAAGCGGGTCCTGCAGGCGCCGGGCCGCATCGGGCTGCAACAGCGCGCTCCCGGCGAGCAGTTGCCGGAGCTGGTCGGCGACCTCGTCCTGCCCGGCCTGTGGCCGCGCGGCCATGACAGAGGGATCCAAGGGAGAGAGGTTGGCGCGAAAGGCCTCTAGCGAGTGCGCCGTCGCCGCCTGCAGCACATCGATCAGCCTCGCCGCTTCCGCCACGGCAAGGCCGGCCAGACCGGCGGTCATGCCGGAGTTGTTGGCCAAGGCCAGTCCGTCTTTCGGCCCCAGAGACAGAGGCGACAATCCAGCGGCCCGCAGCATGTCGCCAGCCGGTCCGCTCCGGCCGTCGGCGTCCTGCATCTCCCCTTCTCCGATCAGCGCACGCGCCAGGCTCGCCATCCAACAAAGATCGCCGGCGCCGATGGAGGCCGTTTCTCCGACGACCGGCGTGACGCCGGCGTTCAGGCAGTCGCGCAGACCATAGGCAATGGAGGGTGAGACGCCGGAGGCTCCCTTAAGAAAGCCGTTGAGGCGTACCAGCATCGCAGCGCGCACGGCCTCGGCTGGCAAGGGTGCGCCGAGCGCTTGCGCACGGCCGCGGATGGTCTGATAGGAGAAGGCCCGGAGCGCTTCATCGGTCAGTCGCTCGCCTGCCCGCGCACCCAGCCCTGTGGTGAGACCATAGACTGGCTCGCCCGCCGTCAGGGCCTGTTCCACCACCCGGCGCGCTGCCGCTAGCCGCGCATCACCGGCCGGGCCGATGGCGACGGGCCGTCTCGCGCGGGCCACGGCCGCTAGGTCTTCGACCGAAAGCCCTTCCCCCGTCAGCAACAGTGGCGCCGGTTTGGCTTTGTCCATGGCGCCGCCCGATGGGATCCGGTCAGGCCGCGGCGAGGCCGGAGAGCAGGCTGCGATAAGCCGCAAAGCCGGGAACCTCACGGCCGACGACCTTTCCGAGGTCGTCCCAGCGGCGTAGCGCGACGGCGTCCTCCCAGCCAGGCTGCTCACGGAAGGCAGCAGCCTCGTCCTCACTCATGGGACCACCCTGCATTTCGAGGGAATGCACTGAAGCTTGCGAAAGACGGCCAAAGTAGTCGCCCTCCACGGCACAGAGGTAACGCTTGGCGTCGACGTGGAGACGCACCGGCTCGGTCACCTCGGGGCCAAAGTGCCGGGCCAGGTAGGCGGCACCCGAGCGGTTATGGCGGTGCACGCCGAACTCATCGTCCTTCTCCAGCTCGATCAGGTGACCGATGTCGTGCAGCAGAGCCGCCGCGATCAGCGCCTCCGCTGCGCCGGCTTCCTTGGCCTCAAAAGCGCACTGCAAGGCGTGCTCGATCTGCGAGACGCCTTCGCCATAGTGCTCCTGCCCATGCTTCTGAAAAATCTCTTCGATTTCCTCGACAACTGCGCTCATAGCCCGCTCTCCTCTTCCCGATTCAGCACTCGGACAAACGCCGTGTCTCAGGCCGCCGCCAAACGGGTGACAGCCGCCTCCAGCTTACCCACCATCAGCGCCGCCTCCTCGCGCCGCTCGCGATTCTCTTCGACCACCTCCACCGGAGCCTTGGCGATGAACTGCTCGTTGCCGAGCTTGCGGTCGATCTTGTTGAGCTCCTGACGTGCTTTCTCCAGCTCGCGCTCCAGCCGGCCACGCTCGGCCGAAACGTCGATCACGTCCGCCAAGGGCAAGAAGAACGTCGCTTCGCCCAAGAGAATCTGCAGTGTTCCGGCCGCATCGCCATCGCCGCCGTCGCTCTGGCGTGCAACCCGCGCAAGGCGGGAAATGAGGGCATCGTGGGTGTCCAGCCGCTTGAGGCTTGTGGCGTCGGCATCACGCACGGCGAGCGGCACGATTGCGCCGGGAGGCACGTTCATCTCCGAGCGCACGGCCCGCACTTCGCTGATCAGGCGGATGACCCAGTCGATCTCCTCGGCGGCCTCCCGGTCGACGATCGTCTCGTCAAACTCGGGCAGCTCGGC
>JANQIA010000176.1 GCA_028282405.1 Rhodovibrionaceae bacterium | reverse complement strand
CATTTCCGACCGCGTGGTGGTGCTGGACTATGGCCGCAAGCTGGCCGACGGCACGCCGGACGAGGTGCGCAGCAACCAGGACGTGATCGACGCCTACCTCGGCGTCAGTCACTGAGCGGCGCGGCAGCGAGCAAGACAGCGGCGACAAGGATAGGGAGCGCATACGACGATGGGGGCCTTACCCGTTCGGACCATCGGGATCTGGATGCTGGCCGTGCCGATTGCCATCTTGGCGATCGGCTTGGCCTTCAAGGGCATGGCCGCGGCCAACCCTCAGTTCTTCTTCACCTGGCCTTACTTCATCGAGGTGCTGATCGCCGGGCTGCTGCAGGGCGTGATGTACTCCCTGGTGGCGCTCGGCTTCGTGCTCATCTTCAAGGCCTCGGGCATCTTCAACTTCGCCCAGGGCTCGATGGTGCTCTTCGCGGCGCTGACCATCGTCGGCTTCATCGAGATGGGCACCCACTGGACCATCGCCTTCTTCATCACCGCTGGCATCATGGTGCTGCTGGCGATCTCGGTTGAGCGGATCGTGCTGCGTCCGCTGGTCAACCAGCCGCACATTATCCTCTTCATGGCGACCATCGGGATCTTCTTCTTCCTCGACGGTTTCGCCCAGACGATCTGGGGCTCCGACGTCAAGGTGCTCGACATCGGCATCCCAAAGACGCCGATCACCGTCATGGAGAACGCCAATCCCAGTGACCCCAACGATCCCTGGCAGTACGGCATTCTGATCAATCAGTACGACCTGATCGCCGCGGCGATCGGCGCCGTGCTGGTCGCGGTGCTGGCGGTCTTCTTCCAGTACACCCGCACCGGCCGCGCCCTGCGCGCGGTGGCCGACGATCATCAGGCGGCATTGTCGGTCGGCATTCCGCTCAAGACCATCTGGGCCATCGTCTGGTCGGTCGCGGGCATCGTGGCGCTGGTGGCCGGCATCGTGTGGGGCGGCAAGGCGGGTGTGCAGTTCTCGCTGGCGCTGATCGCCTTGAAGGCGCTGCCGGTGCTGATCCTCGGCGGCTTCACCTCCATACCCGGCGCTATCGTCGGCGGCCTGATCATCGGCGCCGGCGAGCAGCTTGCGGAGGTCTTCCTCGGACCGCTGTTCGGCGGCGCCATTCAGGACTGGTTCGCCTACATGCTGGCCTTGTTCGTCCTGCTGTTCCGGCCCCAGGGCCTGTTCGGCGAACGCATTATCGAGAGAGTGTAGCGCAATGCTTTACCGCGAAGCCGGGCAGTTCAAGACGAGCTACGGCGCCGATCAGGCGATCTTCCCCATCCTGCAGGACAAGCTCGGGATGCTCGTCATCCTGGCGCTTGCCGTGGTCGTGGTGCCGCTGCTCGCCAGCACCTACATGCTGAACTCCATCCTGATCCCCTTCCTGGTGTTCTCCATGGCGGCGATCGGGCTCAACCTGCTGACCGGCTATTGCGGCCAGCTCAGCCTCGGCACCGGCGGCTTCATGGCCTGCGGCGCCTTCTTCGCCTACAAGCTGACCACGGCCTTCCCCGAGCTGCACATCATCCTGGTCTTTCTGCTGTCCGGCCTGGGCACGGCGATGGTGGGCATCCTCTTCGGCATCCCCTCGCTGCGCATCAAGGGCTTCTACCTGGCCGTGGCCACCCTGGCGGCGCAGTTCTTCCTCGTCTGGATGTTCAACAAGTTCGATTGGTGGACGAACTATAGCGCCTCGGGCGTCATCTCGGCGCCGCCGCGCGAGGTGCTGCCGGGGATCTTCGTCACCGGCACCGAGTCCGAGCCGGTCACCAAGTACTACTTCCTGCTCGGCTTCGTCGCCGTCCTGGCGCTGATCGCGAAGAACCTGGTGCGCAGCCGCATCGGCCGCGCCTGGATGGCCATCCGCGACATGGACATCGCCGCCGAGATCATCGGTATCCGGCCGCTCTGGACCAAGCTCTCGGCCTTCGCCATCAGCTCCTTCTATATCGGCATCGCCGGCGCGCTCTGGGCCTTCGTCTATACGGGCTCGGTGGAAGCCTTGGCCTTCGAGATCAACCGCTCCTTCCAGGTGCTGTTCATGATCATCATCGGGGGGCTGGGCTCGATTCTAGGCTCCTTCCTGGGCGCTGCCTTCATCGTGCTGCTGCCGATCCTGCTGAATGCCGGCATGTTGGCCTTAGATCCGACGATTTCGTCGGCTTTGGTCTCCCACATCGAGTTCATGATCTTCGGCGCGCTGATCGTGTTCTTCCTGATCGTCGAACCGCACGGTCTGGCGCGCCTCTGGGCGCTGGCGAAGGAGAAGCTGAGACTCTGGCCTTTCCCGTACTAGTTCGAGTGTTTCCTCCCGCGCTCGGTGCCGTTGGCGGCGGTCCGGGTGTGGTGCTAGCTTAACCGCCAAGGACGGCCATCACACCGTCCGAGCCAAACAACGATAGGGAGGTGATCTGTGATGAGATCGAAATTTATGGCGCTCGCGGTCGCGGGCATCACGGCCGCGGCGACAGCGGGAACTGCGCTGGCCGCGGACGAGCAGTACGTGCCCATGCTGGTCTACAAGTCCGGGGCCTATGCGCCGAACGGCATTCCCATCGCGCACGGTTGGGAAGACTATCTGAAGATGATCAACGCGCGCGATGGCGGCGTGAATGGCGTCCAAATGACCTGGGCAGAGTGCGACACGGCCTACAACAACGACCGCGGCGTCGAGTGCTACGAGCGCTTGAAGCAGCCGACCGCGGCTGGCGTGCAGCCGCTCTCGACCGGCATCACCTATGCGCTGATCGAGCGCGCCACGGCCGATGAGATCCCCATCTTCTCCTCGGGCTACGGCCGGACATCGGCCGCTTACGGGCCGGTCTTCCCTTACGTCTTCTCGGCGCCGCTGACCTACTGGTCGGGTGCCGACGTGATGGTCCAGTACATCGCGGATCAGGAGGGCGGCAGCCTCGAGGGCAAGAAGATCGCCCTGGTCTACCACGACTCCGCTTACGGCAAGGAGCCGATCGCCACGCTCGAGCGCTTGGCCGAAGAGGAAGGCTTCACGCTGCACCTGTTGCCCGTGGCCCATCCGGGTCTCGAGCAGAAGGCCACCTGGCTGCAGATCGGCCGTCAGATCCGGCCGGACTGGACCCTGATGTGGGGCTGGGGCGTGATGAACTCCACGGCGATCAAGGAAGCGGCCGCCGTCGGCTATCCCATGGACCGTTTCATCGGCATCTGGTGGTCGGGGTCTGAGCCCGATGTCCTGCCGGCCGGTGCCCAAGCCAACGGCTACAAGTCGCTCGGCTTCCATGCACCGGGCAGCAACTACAAGGCTCTCCAGGACGTCTTGGAGCATGTCTACGGCGGCGACGAGGGCGCGGCCAAGCTGCGCGGCTGGGGCGACGTGCTCTACAACCGCGGCATCTTCTCGATGGCCATGCAGGTCGAGGCGATCCGGACGGCCCAGGGCATCCACGGCGAAAAGACGCTGACCGGCGCCCAGGTTCGCGACGGCTGGGAAACCCTAGACCTGAACGATGCCAAGCTGTCTTCGCTCGGCTTCGAGGGCTTCACCAAGCCGGTGCAGATCACCTGCGAAGACCACGAGGGCGGTGGCCAGGCTTTCGTCCAGCAGTGGGACGGCAACGCCTGGAACATCATCTCGGATTGGTACATGCCGCGCCGGGATGCTCTGCGCGAAGCCTACAAGGCAGATGCTCTGGCCTACGCGGCCGAGAAGGGCATCACGCCGCGCGACTGCAGCTGACGTCGTCGTACGAGGGCGAGGAGAGGGGCCGTGGTGGCTATGACGGCTGAGGAGAGCGGGGCCGGCGCGAAAGCGGCGCTGCTCGACGTCAACAACATCGAGGTCATCTACGACCATGTGATCCTCGTCCTCAAAGGCGTTTCCCTGTCGGTTCCAGAGGGGGGCAT
>JANQIA010000172.1 GCA_028282405.1 Rhodovibrionaceae bacterium | reverse complement strand
GCGAGGGCGACCCGGCCGCCGTTCGGGACGCGATCGCTGCCCTGTACCAGCGGGCGCAAGAGGATCGCCTGGCCGCATGACGCAAGCGACCCGATTGGCGCCCGCACGGCCTCTGGTCCGAGAGGCGGAAGGCTACCTCGCCGTGCTCAATGCGCTGCCCTCGCCGACCTTCGCGCTCGACGGAGAAAACCGCTTTATCTTCGTCAGTCTGGCAGCCGAACAGTTCTTCGCCACTTCGCGGGCCATCCTGCTGGGCCAGGAGCTCGGCCTGGAGCTGCCGCGCGACAATCCGCTCTTCTCGCTCATCGAAGAAGTGCGCCAGGGCAGCTTGACCGCCTCAGACACTATGATCGTGTTGGAGAACCCCCGCATCGGCCGGCGCGAGGTTGCCGCCGATGTGGCGGGTATCCCCGAGTATCCCGGTTGGCTGACGGTGAGCCTGCACGAGCGAGCCATCGCCACCCGCATCAACCAGCAGCTCGTGCACCGCGGCGCCGCGCGCTCCATCACCGCCCTCGGCGCCATCCTGGCCCATGAGGTCAAGAACCCCTTGTCCGGCATTCGCGGCGCCGCGCAGCTCCTGGAACCGGCGGTGGACCGTAACGAGCGGCACCTGACGCGCCTGATCTGCGACGAAGCTGACCGCATTGCCGGTCTGGTTCAGAACATGGAGGCCTTCTCCGGCGATCAGCCGCTCAAGCGCGCGGCCTTCAACGTGCACGAGGTGCTCGATCACGTGCGCACCCTGGCCCAGAGCGGCTTCGGCAAGCATGTTCGCTTCGAGGAGTTCTACGATCCCTCTCTGCCGCCGGTGCTCGGCAACAAAGATCTGTTGATCCAGGCGGTCTTGAACCTGGTGAAGAACGCTGCCGAGGCCGTGCAGCCGGAGACCGGCGTCATCCGCCTCACCACCCGCTATCAGCAAGGCGTTAGGGTGACCGCCCCGGGCTCGAGCAAGCGCACCAACCTGCCGCTGGTCATCGGCATCGAGGACAACGGCTGCGGCATTCCCGAAGATCTGAAGCCGCATCTCTTCGAGCCCTTCGTCACCAGCAAGCCGCAAGGCAAGGGCCTGGGCCTCGCCCTGGTGGCCAAGATCATCGGCGATCACGGCGGCCTCATCGAGTTCAGCAGCCGGCCGCGGGGCACCGTCTTCCGCCTGCTGCTACCGAAAGCCGATTAGGGGAGGGCGCGGCGTTGGCCACTGGGACCATTCTGCTGGCGGACGACGACCAGTCCATTCGCACCGTGCTCTCCCAGGCGCTCGCGCGAGAGGGCTACGACGTGCGGGCCTCCGGCACGGCCTCCAATCTCTGGCGCTGGATCGAGCAGGGCGAGGGCGATCTGGTCATCACCGACGTGGTCATGCCGGACGAAAACGGCCTCGACCTCATTCCTCGCATCCGGCGCCTGCGGCCCGACCTGCGCATCATCGTCATGAGCGCGCAAAGCACGCTTCTGACCGCGGTGCGGGCGAGCGAGAGCGGCGCCTTCGACTACCTGCCCAAGCCCTTCGACCTGCGCGCGCTGCTGTCCAGCGTCAGCCGGGCCCTGGCGGAGCCAGAGCGGGGAGACGCGGGCACGGAAGCCGATCAGGCGCCGGAGGAGGCGCTGCCGCTGGTCGGGCGCTCGCCGGCCATGCAGGAGATCTATCGCACCATCGCCCGGCTGGTCCCGACCGATCTTACGGTGATGATCACCGGCGAGTCCGGCACCGGCAAGGAGCTGGCCGCCCGCGCGCTGCACGACTTGGGGCGCCGGCGGGGCGCGCCCTTCGTCGCCGTCAACATGGCGGCTATTCCGCGGGAGCTGATCGAAAGCGAGCTCTTCGGCCACGAAAAGGGCGCCTTCACCGGCGCCGGGCAGCGCACCTATGGCCGCTTCGCCCAGGCCGAAGGCGGCACGCTCTTTCTCGATGAGATCGGCGACATGCCGCTCGAAGCGCAAACCCGCCTGCTGCGCGTTCTCCAGGAGGGGGAGTACACCACGGTCGGCGGACGCAACCCGCAACGGGTGGACGTACGCATCATTGCAGCCACCCACCGCGATCTCATGCAGCAGGTGCGCAACGGCCTGTTCCGCGAAGACCTGTTCTACCGCATCAACGTGGTTCCCATCCGCCTGCCGGCCTTGCGCGAGCGGCGCGAGGACATTCCGGAGCTGGTGCGGCACTTCCTGCGCCTGGCGCAGGAGGAGGGGCTGCCGGCCAAGAGCATCGACGAGGCCGCGATGAGCTACCTGGCGACCCAGCGCTGGCCCGGCAACGTGCGGGAGCTGGAGAACATGGTGCGGCGCATGTCGGTGCTCTGCAGCGAGGAGCGCATCGGCCTCGACGCGATCAAGGCGGAGCTCGGGCAGCGGCCGCGGATGGCGGGAGACAGCGATCTTTCGGGCGAGAGCCTCTCCGTTCTGGTGCGCCGCAAGCTGGAAGAGTACTTCGCGGCGCACAAGCAGGGCTTGCCGTCCAGGGGCCTTTACCAGCGCATCCTGCGCGAGGTGGAGCGGCCCATGATCGAGTTGACCCTGTCGGCGACGAAAGGCAATCAGGTGCGCGCGGCGCAGGTGCTCGGCCTCAATCGCAATACCCTGCGCAAGAAAATCACCGAGCTTGAAATTGAAGTCGAGCGTGGGCGAAGATAAAGCGTGGCGCATCGGCAACAGAATCGGTTAGTACTGTTGCGCCGGCGGCACGGAGGTAATGAATTTGACCGTGGGTGACCGATGACGACGGGTCTGGAGGGTCAGGAGCTGCCGCAGATGGCGGCGCCCCGCTCCAAACCCCTCCACAGGGTGGTCAGGAAATCGTTGAAGTGGATTGGCCGGGCAGGCTTGGAAGCCAAGCTTGCCGGACTGCTGTTCGTTGCCGCCATCGCAGCGAGCATCCTGACCTTTGCAGCGATGACCGGCAATGCGCCCAGCCTGGCGGACAAAGAGAGCATTCTGGTTCTCTTCGTCGTCGATCTGACGCTGCTGGTTCTGCTTACCGTGGTGATCGGCCGCCGGGTGGTTCTGCTGTTCCTGGAACGGCGCCGGAAGGCGGCCGGCTCGCGCCTGCACTTCCGGCTGGTCGGCATCTTCACCTCGCTGGCGCTGCTGCCGACCATCACCATCGCCATCTTCAGCGTCATTCTCTTCGATTTCGGCCTGCAAGGCTGGTTCAGCCAAAGGGTCGGGACGGCCGTGCGCGAGTCCCTCGCCGTGGCAGAGGCCTATATGCTGGAGCACAAGCGAACCATCTCCGGCGATGCCATGGCCATGGAGCGCGATCTCAACCGTGCCGCCGGGGCGGTCCGCTTCAATCCAAGCCGCTTCAACCAGCTCGTTAGGCAGCAGGCGACCTTGCGATCCTTGGCGGAGGCCGTGGTCATCGATGCCGACGGGCGGATCCATGCACAGGCGGGCTTCGCCCTGCGTTTCGACATGTCCGACATTCCCCCCACCTGGGCGAAGGCCCGGGCGGATGCGGGCGAGGTGGTGATTCTCACGGCAGGAGGCGACAATCTCGTCCGTGCCGTCCTCAAGCTCGATGCCTACCACGAGAGTTATCTGATCGTCGGCCGCCAGGTGGACCCCACGGTGCTGGGTCATATGCACCGCACGGCGGATGCCGTGCGGCTCTATGAGGAGATCGAGGGCGAGCGCACCGGCCTGCTGCTGACCTTCGGTCTCATCTTCCTGCTGGTCGGCCTGCTCCTCGTGCTGGCCGCGGCCTGGCTTGCGCTGATGTTCGCCGATCGACTGTCGAAACCGCTCGGCTCCCTCATCGGGGCCGCTGAACGTGTTCGTCAGGGCGATCTGGACGTCCAGGTGAAGGAGAGCAGCAAGGAAGACGAGATCTCGGCGCTGTCACGCGTCTTCAATCGTATGACCAGCGACCTCAAGGGTCAGCGCGCCGAGCTGCTGCGGGTCAACGAAGAGATCGAGGAGCGTCACCGTTTCATCGAGACGGTGCTGTCCGGCGTGACGCCGGGGGTGATCGGGCTGGACCCGGCGGGGCGGGTGACACTGCCGAACCGCTCCGCCTGCCGGCTTCTCGGCCTGAGCGTCGATGAGCTGAGGGGCCTGCCCGTTCGGCAGATCGACGAGGCCTTCGGTGAGCTCTTCGCCGATGCCATCTCCCGGCCCGAGCAGGTGCATGAGCAGCAGATCCGCTTCCAAGGCTCGGACGGCAGGACGCGCATCTTCCTGGCCCGGCTCACGGCGGAGGAGGCTGACTACGACGTGCTCGGCTATGTCCTGACCTTCGACGACATCAGCGAGCTGGTGGCGGCCCAGCGCAAGGCGGCCTGGGCCGATGTCGCACGACGCATCGCGCACGAGATCAAGAACCCCTTGACCCCGATTCAGCTTTCGGCGGAGCGCTTGAAGCGCCGCTATCTGAAGCAGATCAGCGAAGACCCCGAGACCTTCATCACCTGCACCGATACTATTGTGCGCCAGGTCGGCGACATCGGCCGCATGGTGGACGAGTTCTCCGCCTTCGCGCGCATGCCCGCGCCCATTCTGCGCCGAGAGGACCTGCGCACCGTGGTGCGGGAGGCGCTGTCGCTGCAGGAGGCCGCCGACTCGCCGATCGCCTTCCGCCAGACGATGCCGGCGGAGGAGGTGGCCGTGACCTGCGATACGGGGCAGATCCGCCAGGCGGTGACCAATTTGCTGAAGAACGCCATCGAGGCGATCGAGGCGCGCCAGGACGGCGACCGGGACGCGGGCCGGGACCCTGTTCCCGGCGTCATCGAGATCGACATCGAGGAGACTTCGGCGCAGATCGCCCTGGTGATCGCCGACAACGGGCGCGGCCTGCCGGAAGAGGGGCGGGAGCAACTTGTCGAGCCCTACGTCACCACGCGCACCAAGGGAACGGGGCTGGGCCTCGCCATTGTGAAGAAGATCATGGAAGATCACGGCGGCGAGATGCAGCTCAGGGACCGTGTGCCCGGTCGACGCGGAGAGGGCGCGGTGGTGACGCTGCTCTTCCCGCCGGCGGAGGCCGCGGGCGAGCAAGTGGAGGCCGAGAGTGAGGCTGCTGAGCGAACAGCCGAAACCGGGGATTCTGCGTCGGAGCGCAGGCGAGGGGCGGCAGCGCATGCGTGAAGACATCCTGATCGTCGACGACGAGGCCGACATCCGCCTGCTGATCGAGGGCGTGCTGCAGGATGAGGGCTATGCGACGCGCACCGCGGCCAGCAGCCAGAACGCCCTGTTGCAGATCGCAACCCGGCAACCGAGCCTCATCCTTCTCGACATCTGGCTGCAGAACTCCCAGCACGACGGCCTGGAGCTCCTGAAGATCCTGCGCCGCGACTACCCGGACATCGCCGTGGTGATGATCAGCGGTCACGGCAACGTGGAGACCGCCGTGTCGGCCATCCGCAGTGGTGCGCTGGACTACATCGAGAAGCCCTTCAAGGCGGATCGTCTGCTGCTGGCCGTGGCCCATGCCTTGGAGCGCAGCCGGCTGCGCCGGGAGAACGCGCAGCTTCGTCAGCAGGGCTTGCAGGAAAGCGAGTTCGTCGGCGACTCGCCGGTGATCGGCAGCCTGCGCCAGGCCATCAGCAAGGTGGCGCCGACCAACAGCCGCATCATGATCACCGGGCCCGCCGGCGCCGGTAAGGAAGTCGCGGCCCGCCAGGTGCATATGCGCTCCAAGCGCAGCGACGGCTCGCTGGTCATCCTGAACTGCGCCACCATGCATCCGGACCGCATCGAAGCCGAGCTCTTCGGCGTCGAAGCCGGCCACGGCGACAACGGCGACGCCAACGCCCTGGTGGCCGCGCCCGAGAAGCTCGTGGAAGAGCTCGGCTGGAAGCCCACCTATCCGACCATCAAGGACGTAGTCGAGACCGCCTGGAAGTGGCACTCGACGCACCCGGAGGGCTACGAGGTCTGAGCGCTCCCCGCCGTTCCGTCGCTCGCGACGGCCACCAGCTCGCGTTCCTGCGCCGACGCTTGCTTCGCCTCGAGGGCCTGCCTGGACCCGAGGCGGCGCTTCCTGGCCTCGGCTCCGATGCCGCGCGTCATGCCCAGCAGGGCGCCGGAGAGGAACAGGGGCATCGACGTGTACCAGCCGTTCGGCAGGAG
>JANQIA010000102.1 GCA_028282405.1 Rhodovibrionaceae bacterium | reverse complement strand
GAGGCCCCAGATAATCCCGCCAAGGAAGGAGAGGATGACCGCGCCGTAGGCGCGCAGGGCTTCGATCGCAATGGAGGCATCGACATCGCCGGCAAAGTGCGCCGCCGCGGCCAGGCCCACAAAAGGAATGAGCCCTCCGGCACCGAGCAGTGCCGCGGTGGTGGGGATTTCGGTGCTATCCCTCAGATCTTCCCCACTGTATGGCAAGGCCATGCTTGCTACCCCTTCGTCCGCAGGCTCGAACGGCCGCCATCGAGCGACACGATCTGTCCGGTCATCCAGCCAGCATCCCCGGACAAGAGGAAGTCGGCCAAGGCCGCCGCGTCCTCCGGCTGGCCGAGCCGCGGCAAGGGATGCATCTGCGCGATGCCCTTCGCCATGGCCTCGTTGGCAAGCAGCGGTTGCGCCATCTGCGTTTCCGTCAGGCTCAACGCAATGCAATTCACACGAACCCTCGGCGCCAGCTCGGCGGCCAATGAGCGGGTCAGCGCCTCGACACCCCCTTTGGCGGCAGCGATCACGCTGTGATTGGCAAAGCCCTGGCCAGCCACCACCGAAGAAAAGAGAACGACTGCTCCGCCCGCCTTCGCCAAAGCCGGCGCTGCGGCTTTCACGGCGCGGGCCGCGCCCACCACATTCAGGCGGTAGCTCTTAAGAAAGTCTTCTCCCGTGGCCCGTTTGAGCGGCTTCAGGTCGATGGAGCCGACGCAGTAGGCCAAACCGACCAAATTGCCTTGCTTTGCGGCCTCTTCCGCAACCGCCTCGACATCGTCGTCGCCCAGAACGTCGACCGGCCGCGCCGTCACGCCTGGCCGGCCGGCCAGAGACCCGAGCCGCGTCTCATCGCGTCCCGTCGCCATGACGCTCTGCCCGCGCGCCAGGCAGCGCTCGGTCAAGGCGAGGCCAATGCCACCGGTTGCGCCGTAAATCAGAACAAGCTCGCTCATACTAGGCTTCCGTTAACCCTCTCATTTATCCCGCCCCGGCTAGAGCTATGACGAAGGACCGCGAAGGAAAGGGTCCCCACCTCGAGCCCTGGCGGCGATTGGGCCGGTCAGGACATCGGCCCCAACCAGTACCCAGGGATGAGTCGGAAGGATTAACACCCCCTCAAATATCACGGATTATGCTCTTCCTGTGACAGAAAGGGTTCAGCCGTGACCTCACGCGCCAACAGCCAAAGACTGCAAGCCGAATCTCCGCTGCAGGCTCCGCAAGCATGCGGCGAAACCGAGACGGGCGCCTCGAGCAGCAATGAACGCCTGCGGGACATTGCCGAGGCGGCCTCGGATTGGTTCTGGGAGATGGGCCCGGACCTGCGACTGACCTACCTGTCAGAGCGCATTCGCGACGTCCTCGGCCTCGGCCCCGAGTTCTTCATCGGCAAGCGCCGCGACCAGTATCTCGACGGGAACTCGGACACGGCGGGATTTCAGGCACACCTCGACGACCTCCGTAACCGCAGGCCATTTCGCAACTTCGTGTTTCCGATCGAGAAGCCCGGCGCCGACGAACCAGCGATCGTTCAGATCAGCGGCAAGCCCTTCTATGACCAGGACGGGAACTTCGCCGGCTACCGCGGAACGGGCACCGACATCACCTCCCTGGTCAGGAGCGAACGCAAGCTCGAGCGCACCTCGGCGCTGCTGCGCACGACGCTCGAGTACATGAACCACGGCATCAGCGTCACCGACGCGGAGCTGAACCTGGCGCTGTGGAACGACCAGTTTCTCGAGCTTCTAGAGTTTCCGACGGACTTTGTCGGGCCGAACGGCCGGCCTTTTGCCGACTTCATCCGCTACAACGCCGAGCGTGGGGAGTACGGGCCCGGCGACGTGGAGGAGCAGGTGCGGGAAAGGGTCGAGCTGGCCAAGCGCTTCGAGCCCCACCGCTTTCAGCGCACGCGCCCGGACGGCGTGGTCCTGGAGATTATCGGCGTGCCGCTGCCGGGAGGCGGGTTCGTTACGACCTATACCGATGTGACCGAGCGGGCGCGCTATCAAGCCCAGCTCCGCGAGCAGACCGAGAAGATGGCGGAGCTGGTCGAGGATCTGAAGCGCTCCAATTCCGAGCTCGAGCAGTTTGCCTATGTCGCTTCGCACGACCTGCAGGAGCCGCTGCGCATGGTCGCCAGCTATTGCCAGCTGCTCCAGCGCCGCTATCAGGATCAGCTCGACGAGGACGCCAACGAGTTCATTGGCTTCGCGGTCGACGGCGCCGCACGCATGCAGCAGCTCATCAACGCGCTGCTGGGCTACTCGCGCGTCGGCCGCAGCGATCGGCCGCGTCGCTCCGTCGACCTGCAGGAGGCCGCGGAGCTTGCCTGCCGCGACCTGCAGAAGGCGATCGAGGACGCCGGCGCCAAGGTCGAGATCGACGACTTGCCCGCCGTATGCGGCGACGGCGTCGAGTTGCGCCAGCTCCTGCAGAATCTCATCGCCAACGCCATCAAGTTCCGAGCCGATGACCCGCCAGTGGTGCTCCTCTCGGCGAGCCGCGACGGCGAGCGCTGGACGATCGCGGTGGCGGACAACGGCATCGGCATCGCGCCCGAGTACGCCGAGAGGATCTTTCTGATCTTTCAGCGGCTGCACGCCCGCGACGCCTATCCGGGCACCGGGATCGGCCTGTCCGTCTGCAAGAAGATCGTCGAGCGCCACGGCGGCGAGCTTCGGGTCGAGTCCGACGGCAAGAGCGGCAGCACTTTCCTTTTCACCCTCCCGGCAAGCAGCGAGGCAAGACCATGAGCGTCGTGGAAATCTTGATGGTCGAGGACAACCCGGCCGACGCGCGGCTGACGGAGGAGGCGCTCAAGGAAGGGCTGCTCCGCAACCGTCTGCACCTGGCGCGAGACGGTGTCGAGGCCATGCAGTTCCTGCGCCGTGAAGGGCCGTTCAGCGATGCGCCGCGACCGGATGTCGTGCTGCTGGACCTCAACCTGCCGCGCAAGGACGGCCGCGAGGTGCTGGCGGAGATCAAGACCGACCCGGACCTCAAGCACATTCCCGTGGTGGTGCTCACCACGTCCGAGGCCGAGCAGGACATCGTCAAGAGCTATGCCCTGCACGCGAACTGCTACGTCACCAAGCCCGTCGACCTGCAACGCTTCATCGAGATCGTCCACCAGATCGAAACGTTCTGGCTTCAGATCGTGAAGCTGCCGCAGTCCGACGCTGCCGCCTGAAAACAGAGCGGCAGGGGCGACGAAGAAACGAGGTGGCGTGAGAGGAGCAAGGTAAGATGCTCGATGAGGCCGGCACCGATGCGAAAGTGCTGGTTGTCGAAGACAACCCAGGCGACGCGCGGCTCACCCGAGAGCTGCTGATCGACGCCGGCTGGCCGAATGACGCCATTGCCGAAGCCGACACCTTGGCCGGCGCCTGCCAGGCGCTCGCCCGCGACGGCGCCGACGTGGTGCTTCTCGACCTCACGCTGCCCGATGCCAATGGCCTCATGGGGCTGACAGCCCTGCAGCAGGCGCAACCGACGCTGCCGATCGTCATCCTGAGCGGCTATGACGACGAAGCCCGCGCGGTGGCCGCGGTGCAGAACGGCGCGCAGGACTATCTCGTCAAGACCGACATCACCGTCGATACCGTGCGGCGCGCCGTGCGCTACGCCATCGAACGGAAGCGACTGACCCACAGCCTGCTCGAGGCCAAGATGAACGCCGAGCTGGCCTCACGGGCCAAGTCGGAGTTCCTGGCCAACATGAGCCATGAGCTCCGGACGCCGCTCAATGCCATCATCGGCTTCGCAGAAGTTCTAGAGGGCCAGTCCAAGGGGCCTCTCGGCGACCCGAGCTACACCGACTATGTGCGCGACATCCATGAAAGCGGCCGGCATCTTCTGGAGGTGATCAACTCCATCCTCGATATCGCCAAGGTGGAGGCCGGCCACATCGAGCTGCTGGAAGAGCCGGTCGAGCTGCCTGCCGTGCTGGCCAGCGTCACGCGCCTACTGCGCAACGAGGCCGCCCGAGCCGAGGTCGAGCTGCACTGCGAGGTGCCGGACACGCTCCCCGAGATCTACGCCGACCGGCGGCTGCTGCGGCAGATCTTCTCCAACCTTCTGTCCAACGCCATCAAGTTCAGCCGCGAGGGCGGCCGGGTCGTCGTCTCGGCCGAGCTGATCTGTTCCGGCGACATCGTCGGGCGAGTCGAGGACAACGGCATCGGCATCGCGCCGGAGCAGCTCGAGCGCATCACCCAGCCCTTCGTCCAGGCCCAAAGCACCTTTACGCGGAGCTACCAGGGCACGGGGCTCGGCCTCTCCATCGTCAAGTCGTTTGCCGAGCTTCATGGCGGGCAGTTGGACATCGCCTCCGTGCACGGCGAGGGCACCACGGTGAGCGTCACCTTGCCGGCCGACCGTCTGATGCAGGAGGACGATGACGGCGACAGCGCAGACCAGCGGGCCGCCGGACGCTAAAGACAATGCGGCCGCCGTCAGGCGATCAACGCGACGGCCGCCAGGGTGACACCGGGTGACGCAGGCGCTGGCGCTCGCGGTGCACGATGTAGAGGCCCGAGCCGGCGACCACGATCGCGCCAACGATGGTCCAAAGGTCCGGCACCTCCGCAAAGATGAAGTAGCCGAAGAGCGAGGCCCACAGCAGGCTGGTATAGGCGAAGGGTGACACCAGGGCAGCATCGGCCACGGTGAAGGCCCTGATGAAGGTGAAGTGACCGAGGCAGCCGAAGAGCCCCATCCCCATCAGGCCCAGCCAGCCGGCCAGGTCCGGCGTTTCCCAGCCCAGCGGCAGTGCCAAAGTCGAGATGACCGCGCCGACCACCGCCGTATAGGCGAGCGTCGTCAGCGAGCCCTCGCTGCGGGAGAGCATGCGGGTGGTGATCTGATAGGCCGCATGGCTGCAGGCGGCGGCCAGGGGCAAGAGCACAGCCCAGGTCAGGCTCTCGCTGCCCGGGCGAATGATGATGAGCGCACCGATGAAGCCGACGATGACCGAGGCGATGCGGCGCCAACCGACCACTTCGCCCAGAAGCGGCACGGCGAGCAAGGTGGTGAGCAGCGGCGCGACGTACATGATCGCGGTGATCTCCGCCAAGCCGAGATAGGCGAGACCGGTGAAGAACAGGAAGTTGGTCGCCAGCATCAGGCAGGAGCGTGTGAGCTGCAGTCCCAGGCGATTGGAGCGCAGCGTCTCAATCAGACGATGGTTGAGGTAGAGACCGAGGAAGAGCGCGTGAAAGAAGAGGCGCCCCCAGGTGATCTGATTGGTCGGATAGCTTTCCGACAGCCACTTGGCGATGACGTCCATCACCATGAAGAGCGCGGCAGTCAGCAGCATCCAGAGGATGCCTTTGACCGCATCCGGGATCCCGCCCTGCTTCGCCGACACCTCGGTCGTCACGACACGTCCGCCTTCCGCTGGCGCCCCTTCCACCGCGACCCCACGGCTGGCGCTGACGACCGCCATCAGATATCAAGCCCCCTTCGCTCACCAGTGCGGATAGGAAGGGGCAGAGATGCGATTCGTTGAGCTGCCGAACGGTGTCCCGGCCCCGGCCCTCGGGCTCGGCACCTGGCGCATGGGAGAGCGCGCCGGTCAGCGGGCCCAGGAAGTCCGCGCCCTGCAACACGGCATCGACCTTGGCCTGACGCTGATCGACACCGCCGAGATGTACGGCGAAGGCGGCGCTGAAGAGGTTGTCGGGGAAGCCATCGCCGGGCGCCGCGACGGGCTGTTTCTGGTCAGCAAGGTCTATCCCCACAACGCCTCGCGCAAAGGCGCCGTTTCCGCCTGCGAGCGCAGCCTGAAACGCCTCGGCGTCGAGACCATCGATCTCTATCTGCTGCATTGGCGCGGCGGCGTCCCGCTGGCCGAGACAGTCGAAGCCTTCGAGCGCCTCAAGAACGACGGCAAGATCGCCGCTTGGGGCGTCAGCAACTTCGATGCCGCCGACATGGCCGAGCTCTGGGCGCTCGATAGCGGTGATGCCTGCGCCACCAACCAGGTGCTCTATCACCTCGGCGAGCGCGGCATCGAGTGGGACCTGGTCCCCCACTGCCGCGAGCGCCGTCTGCCGATCATGGCTTACTCGCCGCTTGGCCAAGGCGATGTTCTGGTGGAGCCTGCCGTGGAAGACATCGCCCAGAAGCACGGTGTTGCTCCCGCCACGGTTGCCCTGGCCTGGGTCCTGCGGCAAGAGGGCATGATCGCCATCCCCAAGGCGGCGAACCTGGATCACGTGAAGGCCAACGCAGCCGCGCTCGGCCTCGCTCTCGACCCCGGCGATCTCAAGGACCTGGATGCAGCCTTCCCGGCGCCGAGCGGGCCAAGCCCCCTGGCCATCATCTGACAACGACGCACCCTAGCCTTGGCTGTTGCCCAAGGCTTTTCCATCCTGTTAGCTGACCCTTCCGATAAGCTAAGGAAGGAAGCAGCACATGGACTGGGAGATCTTCGTTGCCTTCGTGATTGCCACGGCCATCATGATCTCCCTGCCCGGGCCAAGCGTGCTCCTTACCGTGGCCCACGGCATCACCCACGGCTGGCGACGGGCGCTGGTCACGGTGGCCGGCGCGACGACCGGTGTTGCGGTGCAGCTCGCCGTCGCGGTTATCGGCCTCGCCTCCCTCTTGCACGTGGTCGCCGAAGCCTTCGAATGGGTGCGCTGGGCCGGCGCGGCCTACCTCGTCTACCTCGGCATCAAGCAGTGGCGCAGCGCCAACGCCATCGCCGAGGGAACGGCGCCCGCCGTCTCAGGCCGGAACCTCTTTCTCCAAGGCCTGATCATCACCATTCCCAATCCCAAGAGCCTGATCTTCATCGCGGCCTTCCTGCCGCAGTTCATCGACCCCGCGCGCCCGCTAGAGACCCAGCTCGCGATCATCGTGCCGACCTTCCTGGTGATCGCCTTCTGCGTCACTGGGCTCTGGGCCGTCGCGGCGGGCGGCGCCCGGCGCTTTCTCAGCAGCCCACGCGCCCTCAAGGCCGTGGCCCGGGTGTCCGGCGGCATGATGGTTGGCGCCGGCGTCGGGCTTGCCCTCGCCCGCCGCGGCTCCTCGGCTTAACGCAAGAGGCGGAACCGCCCTCGGGCCACTACTGTTGGCGCTTCAGCGCCTCGCAGGCGGCGAGCTGGCTGAACTCGCTCACCCTAAGGAAGCAGCCCTCGATCGTGTTCGCATCCGCCAGGTGACCCTCGACGAAGCCACCGGGCTCCGACCACAAGAGCCTGTTGCTCTTCGTGATGACGCCGACGACCGGCCTGGTGGACCCCGCCATCGTGATCGTGCCGGCGAAGCGGCGGTCTTCCTGCGCGTCGATCACCAGTGTCATGTCGACCGTTGCGAACTTCGAGTCCGTTGGAGATCCGGGCGAGCTCACGAACACACCCTCGCCCTTACCGGTCCAAGTTCCTTTGAGATCGGGAAAGTCATCCGCGGCAACGACCGGGCCGGCAATGAACGTCGCGAGAGCAAAGGCAATGACGGCTAAACCACGCATCGTGTTCCTCCCTGATCTCATTTGAGTTGCATGAGCCGGTCTTCCCCTTCATCCGACCGGCCGCTACCGATACCCCCTCTTGCTGTCCATGTCCAAAGTAACCTCCGGCATTCCCGTCGGACAGCTACTGAACCGGAACCGCCAGCAAGGATGCGTCGGCTGAGCAACGATACGAGCCTAGAGCGAACGGCGGAAGGCAACCATGTCCGAGCGGGCAAAGCCGCAGCGCCGATAAAAGGCGTGGGCGCGCTCATTGTCACCGTCTGTCAGGAGCGTGATGCGCTGACAGCCCGCCTCTCTGCAGTGCGCGACGGCTACTTCGACAAGACGCGTGCCGAGGCCCGTTCCCCGCGCCTCTTCCGCCACCACCATGTCTTCCAACAGGGCAACCCGCGCGCCCAAAGCGGTGCTGTAGGTGTAGAGCAGGTTGACCATCCCGAGGATGCGCTCGCCGTCATCGGCGACGAGCAAGTGTCCCATCCCCGGATCATCGAGAATCGCGCGCAGGCCTTTGTCCTGGACACCGGGATCAGGTGCAAACTCTGCTTCCTGAGCGAAAAGGAGCTGCAGCAAGGCCGTCATCGCCGGAACATCGCTTGTGCGTGCCGAGCGTATGGTCGCCTCTCGAGCCAAGGCCGCAGTCCCTAGCGGTTCTGGGCGTCGCGCCAGCGGTAGTAGCGGATGGAGGGCGCCAGGAACCAGGGGTCGCCGTAGTAGAGCGGCCGGGTCTGGAAGTCGAGGTCGCTGAAGACCGTGCGACCCTCTTTCAGGCCCAGCATCTGCTGACCGACCCGCATGCCGAGATAGCAGGCCCAGGCCACGCCCGTCCCGCAGTAGCCCATGGCGTAGTAAAGCCCGTCCTGCTGGCCGACGTGCGGCAGCTTGTCGAAGGTATAGGCCACATAGCCGAACCAGGAGTGGCTGAGCCGCACGCTGGCAAGCTCGGGAAAGATGCGGACGAGCTCGGCATGCAGCCGCGGCCCGCTGACCTGAGCGTCGGTCTCCTTTAAGGAGACGCGGCCACCGAACAACACACGGCTGCGGTCCGGCGAGGCACGGTAGTAGTAGACCAGCCGGCGGCTGTCGCTGACCACCCGGTCGGTGGGGAACAGGCGGTCGATCAAGCCCTCTTCCAGCGGCTCGGTCGCGATCATATAGCTGCCGATGGGGATGACCCGGCGCTGCTGCCAAGGGGTCAGGCCGCCGGTGTAGCCGTTGGTCGCCACCAGCACATTGCGGGCCGCAACCGTGCCCTTCGCCGTGGTGAGACGGAAGCCCTCCCCGTCCCGCGCAATGGCCGTCACCGGGCAGAAGGGAAACACCCGGGCGCCGGAGGTCTGGGCACGTTGGAGCAGCTCTTGATGGTAGCGCGCCGGGTCCAAGGCAGCATGGTGCGGATAGACCACGCCGCCGTAGTAGCCATCGGTGCCGAGCTCACTGCGCTGCTCGGACGCCGGAACCATGTGGGCCTCGACCTCCAGACCCTTAGGCTGATTGGCGATCTTCTTGGCCAGCGTCTCGTAGGCTGCCGGCTGATGGGCGGCATGGAAGCGGCCGCAGATCTTGAAGTCGCAGTCGATTCCCTCCTCGCGGATGAAGTCGCCGGTCCAGGCCAGCGCGGTCTGTATCTCCTTGACGATAGCGAAGGCCCGCTCCTGGCCGTAGTCCGACACCAGCTCGGCGTAGCTTGGCTTCATGCTGTCGCCGATCTGGCCGCCATTGCGCGCGCTACAGCCCCAACCGGCGGCCTCGGCGTCGAACAACACCGTCTCGCGGCCGGCCCGCGCCGTCTGCAGCGCTGCTGACAGGCCCGTATAGCCGGAGCCGACGATGGCCACGTCCACCTTCTGCGGCGGGGTTTCCTCCGGCAAGTCCGGGCGCGGCGTCTTCTCCCACCAATAGGGATCCGTCTTGAAACCCGGTGCGAACAATACGGCAGTCATCGAGCAGTCTCCCCTCAGACCAGTTCTTCTTGTTCCAACCCAGCGAGCCGGCGGTCGAGCACATCGCGCTGGAGCTTGCCGCGCAGAGCGATAGCGACCAGCCGCAGCCCTGGCGATGCGCTGGGCGGCACGCGTCGCCTGGTCACCGTGGGTCTGCTGCCCGTCGACTGAATCTCCCAGGCCGACGCCCGGTCGTCGGAGACCAGCAGTCCCTTGAGCCGCAGCAGCCCGTCGGGCAGCGCGGCAAGCGCCTCTTCCACCTTGTCGACCGGGTGGGCCCGCCCGCTCTCCCAAGACCAACGCTCATAGAGCGCTTCGTGACTTTGCGTAGCGGATTGATCGCGGGGCGTATGTCTCGCCGGTTCCGCCAAAAGCTCTTCAACCGATGCGGCCGCGAACGTGACCCGCTTGATCGCCGCCGTCTCGTTGAGCTGTCGCAGCAGGCCTTCGAGAGCCTCCAGCGGCTCAGGGGGCACCGAATCGCATTTGTTGAGCAGCAGCAGGTCGGCCGCGGCGATCTGCTCGCCCAGGGTGCGGGCGAGCAGCGGCTCGGCCAAACGCTCGGCGAGAGTCTCGGCGTCGCAGAGCACGACGATGGCGCCGGGGGAAAGTTCCGGCTCAGCGCGGGCCACCTCGGCGATACGCGCCGGCTCGGCGACCCCGCTGGCCTCGATCACCAGATGATCGGGCCGCGGCACGCGGTCGAGCACGCGGCTGAGCGCGCGAAAGAGGTCGCCGCCGATGGAGCAGCAGACGCAGCCGTTGGCCAAGGTCAGGCTGTCGCCCTCCCGCGCCTCGATCAGCTCCGCGTCGATGGCGATCTCGCCGAAGTCGTTGACCAGCACGCAGATGCGCCGCCCCTCGGCGTTGCGCAGCAGGTGGTTGACCAAGGTCGTCTTGCCGGCGCCGAGGTAGCCCGCGATCACGGTCATCGGCAAGGCTGCCGTCATGGCGCGGTCGCCTCCCCGCCCAGCACGGTGGCATGCACGGCAATGTCCTTGAGCGCTTCGGGCGCACAGGCGGTCGGGTCCTCTTCCAACACTGCAAAGTCGGCCCGCTTGCCCACCTCGATGGAGCCGACCTCATCGTCCATCTTGAGGCTGTGGGCGGCCCCCAGGGTCACGGCCTGCAAGGCCTGATCCACCGAGATCCGCTCCGCTTCGCCCAGAACATCTCCGCTGGCGGTCTGCCGGTTGACCGCGCACCAGGCGGTGAACAGCGGGCCCATCGGCGTCACCGGCGCATCGGAATGGATGGCCAAGGGCACGCCATGCTCCAGCGCGCTGGCGCAGGCATCGATGCCCCGCGCCCGGTCGGGGCCGAGGGTGATGTCGCGGTGCTGGTCGCCGAAGTAGTAGAGGTGGTTGGCAAAGAGATTGACGCCGACGCCGAGCGCCTTCATGCGGCGAAACTGGGCCGAGCCGGCCATCTGACAGTGCTGCAGCATATGCCGATGGTCCGGCCGACGATGGTGGCCGAGCGTCCGCTCCAAGGCGTCCAACGCCATGTCGATGGCCTTGTCGCCGTTGACGTGGATGTGGAGCTGGATGTCCTCACCGTTGAGATTGTCGACTGTATCGTAGAGCTGCTCCGGCGCCATGTTCCAGATGCCGTGGTCCGGCCCTTTGAAATAGCCCGGCCAGTTGACCTGCGCGGTGAAGCCCTGAATGGAGCCGTCGGTCAGCAGCTTGACCGCGCCGAGGCGCAGCTTCTCAGTGCTGAGGTGCTTGAGCGCCAGGGCCCGCTCCGCCGTCTCATAGGCCGGTGCCGCATGGCCGTTGAGGGCCGGCACCAGACGTACGGGAAAGCTCGCCTCACCGGTGATCTCCAAGAGCTGGCGCACGTCGCCGTCTTCCAGGTCGGCGATGAGATCGGTCACCGTGGTGACGCCGCAGCGGCGCGCCACCTCGCCATAGGCGCGAATGCCTTCCGCGCTGCGGGCCAGCGCCCCGAAGTCTATGCCGAGTCGCCGCATGACCGGGAACATGGCGGCGAACTCGCGCAGCTCCCCGTGGGGATGGCCGTCGTCTTCCAGAGCGACACCGACGATCTGCGTTCCGGGATCGTACTGCGCCAGCGACAGGGCAGCCGTGTTGGCGGTCAGCAGGTGGAAGTTGGAGTGGACGACGGCGATAGGCCGGCTGGCCGAGACGCCGTCGAGATGATGGCGGTTGAGCCGCTCGCCGGTCAGGAAGATAGGATCGAAGCCCCAGGCGATGAGCGGCGTCTGCGCATCCGGGAGCGCCGCTTCTGCCTGGCGCAACCTCTCGATCACCAGCTCGATGTCGGTCAGCCCCGGATGGGTGGCGCCCTTCGGGTCCTGCCGGTCGTGATATCCGACATAGAGATAGCGCCACATGGCGCCGGCGAGGACATGCGCATGGCCCTCTACGAAGCCCGGCAGCAGCACCTTGTCGGCAAAGCGGCTGTCGAGCGGGAAATCGCCCCAGGCCGAGACCTCCGCAGCGGCGCCGACGGCCAGGATGCGCCCGTCGCGCACGGCGACGTGGCTCGCTACAGGTCGCCGAGGGTCCATCGTGACGATCTTGCGCGCCGCGAAGACCTTGGTCTCGCTCATTAGGAGCGCGCCTCGGCCGGGCTGTCCTGGGAAACGTCGATCTCCTCTTCGGGATCGAGCGGGAAGATCGGCCGGCGCAGTTGCTCGTAGCGCAGCAGGCTGTTGTCGGAGGTGGTCACCCCCTCCCCATCCAGGGTGAAGGTGGCCTTGGCTAGCGGCGCGAAGCCGGCGCGGTAGTGGATGCGGGACTTGAGCAGGATGAAGCGGCAGGCCTGGGGGTCGATGCCGTTCTCCGACAGGATGCCTGTATCCCAGGGCTCGTGATGCACGGAGGTGACGACGATCTTGAGGCCACCGGTCTCGAACACCGCCGTCGGCCCGGTACTGACCTCGACGCCGGTGTACATGGGTCCGCGCACGATCCAACGGCCGTCCGCCACATGGGCGACCTTGCCCGTCAAGCTCAGAGGCCGACCATCGAGGCCGATAGCCTGCATGTCGCTCTTGCCGCCGAGCTCCAAGGTGATCTCGCTGCCCTGGCCAGCGGCATGCATGGCGGCCGCCGCCTCGGGGTCGTAGACCGCCGCCACGGCGACGTCCTGCAAGCCGGCTTCGAGCACCTGCTCGATCACCCGCATCACGTCGGAGGTACCGCCGGAGCCGACATTGTCCGAATGGTCCAGCAAGACCACCGGTGCGTCGTTGACGGCTCGGGCCTTGGAAATGGCCGTCCCGATCGGCACGGCGTCGTAGACCAAGTCCTCGCGCACATCCCAGGCCGCCTGCAGCAGCCGATCGCGCGAGGCTTCGGCCGCGGCCTGGTCGCCATCGGCGATGCTGACCGCGGAAAGGCCTGCGTGGTGCACGTCCGCGAGCGGGAATCCGCCGAACAGGGTGGTCGCCAGCAGGCCGCGCTCGGAGACCTCGGCCTCGGTCATGGCCTGCAGGCCCTTCATCGGCTCGTCGGCCGTGCCCATGCGCAGGGTCTGGGCCAAAAGCGGCGACGCGCCCCAGGCCATCACCGGATCGCTCCGGCCTTCGATCTTGTCCCAGAGAATGCGGCCGATCTGCGCCCCGACCTCGTACATGTCCACGTGGGGATAGGTCTTGTAGCCGATCAGCGCATCGCAGTTCTCGACCATGGCCTTGGTCAGGTTGCAGTGCATGTCGCAGGTCACGGCGATGGGCGTATCCGGCGCCAGCTCGCGAATACGCCGCAGCAGCTCGCCCTCGCCGTCCGGCAGATGCGCCGCCGTCATGGCCCCGTGCAGGTCCAGGAAGATCCCGTCGAAGCGCTCTTCCCGCAGCGGCGCCAGGATCCACTCGGCCAGGGTCTCGTAGGCCTCCTCCTCCACCACGCCGCTCGGCATGGCTTCGGCCGCCACGGGGCTGACGATCTCCGCCTCGCGCTCCTCGGCGAGATCGATATAGGCGGCTATGGGCATGTTGGTGCCGCGATAGGCCTCCAGCACATCGCCGTCGCGCTTCAGGCCCCAGGCCTCGAAGCGCGCAAGATCGGTCTTCACCGGAGAAAAGGTGTTGGTCTCATGCTTCATCATGGCGAGCAAAATGCGCACCGATTGGCCTCCCTGCGGCTCTCACTTTGCCGTAAAGCCTGTGCGGGCACCTAGGGAGGGTCAAGCGCTGAACGCGAATACCAAGATCGCCATTGACTCTGCCGCAGTGCAGCAGACTAAAATTCGTTTCCCAAAGAGCAATCTTCCCATCGCTCTGAAATAAGGCGTAGCCGACCTCACGGCTCGCAGAACAAGGAGGCTGACATGCTGCGTTGGACCAGACGACACATCATGGCCGCGGCGGCTGTAGCGTTGCCGCTCGCCATGGCGGCGCAGGCCGTTCCCGCCCAGGCGGAAACCGTGCTCCGCGTCATTCCCCACGCCGATCTGAAGAACCTCGATCCGATTTGGACGACGGCCTACATCTCGCGAAACCACGGGTACATGATCTACGATACCCTCTTCGCGATGGACGCGAACCTCGAGGTCCAGCCGCAGATGGTCGACACCTGGACCGTCTCAGACGACAACAAGACCTGGACCTTCGTCCTGCGCGACGGC
>JANQIA010000101.1 GCA_028282405.1 Rhodovibrionaceae bacterium | reverse complement strand
GCCCACCTTGCGCTCGGCGATGATCTCCTTGAGGCGCTCCATGTCCTTGGCGAACTTGCTGCGCCGGATGGTCTCCAAGGGCGAGGCGATGCTCTGGGCGGAGTCGGAAACGGCGAGACCAATGGTCTTCTCACCGATATCCAGCCCGAGCAGGCGGGTTTGCCGCGGCAGATCGTGAAGCGCCGTTTCCATCTGTCCTCGTTGGAGCCCTACGGCCTTGCGCTGCAAGGCTTTGCGAGTAAGGTCGCCCGCGTCCGCGCCGGGCGCGGGACTTCTAGTGTCCCGAATCCGAAGTTCGCAGGAGCATGCGGCAAGCTCACAACGAACTTCGGATTCGAAAGGACACTAGCAAATCTATGTTTCTAGTGTGGTTTTCAGTTTTGAAGTTCCTAACAGAATCTGCCGCAACACGCTTAGGAACTTCAAAACTACCACACTAGGATTTGGTTGCAGGAAAGACAGGACGGGGCAAGGCCGCATGTCCATCGACAAGGATACCGTCAACGGCATCGCCAAGCTGGCGCGCATTCGACTGGAGGAGAGCCAGGCCGATGCGCTGGTCGGCGAGCTGAACAACATCCTCTCTTGGGTCGAGCAGCTCGGCGAGCTGGACACCGAGGGGGTCGCGCCCATGACCTCGGTGGTCGAGCGCAAGCTGCCCCTGCGCGAGGATAAGGTGACCGACGGCGGCTATCCCGAGAAGATCCTGGCCAACGCGCCCCAAGCGGCCGAGCCCTTCTTCACCGTGCCGAAGGTGGTGGAATGAGCATGCCGACCGATCTGACCCTCGCCGAAGCGCGCGACGCGCTGGCCAAAGGCGAGCTCTCCTCCAAGGAGCTGACCGAGGCGCATATCGCCGCGGTGGAGCACGTGCGGCCGCTCAACGCCTTCATCACCGAGACGCCGGAACAAGCCATGGAGATGGCCGCGCAGGCAGACAGCCGCCGGGCTGCCGGTGAGGCCGGCGTGCTGGAGGGCATTCCTCTCGCCATCAAGGACCTTTTCTGCACCGAGGGCGTGTTGACCACGGCGGGCTCTCACATTCTCGACGGCTTCAAGCCGGTCTACGAGTCCACGGTGACCGCCAACCTCTGGCGCGCCGGTGCCGTGCTGCTCGGCAAGACCAACCTGGACGAGTTCGCCATGGGCTCCTCCAACATGACCAGCTACCACGGCCCCGTCGAAAGCCCCTGGAAGCGCCGGGGCGACAACCGAAAGCTTGTGCCCGGCGGCTCTTCCGGCGGCTCGGCCACGGCCGTGTCGGCACGCTGCGCCCTGGGCGCCACGGGCACCGACACCGGCGGCTCGATCCGGCAGCCGGCCTCCTTCACCGGCATCGTCGGCTTCAAGCCGACCTACGGCCGCTGCTCGCGCTGGGGGGTGGTCGCCTTCGCCTCCTCGCTCGATCAGCCGGGCCCCATGACCCGCACGGTGCGCGACAGCGCCATCATGCTGCGCGGCATGGCCGGCTACGACCCCAAGGACTCCACCTCGGTCGACCTGCCGGTGCCCGACTACGAGGCGGCACTGACCGGCGACCTGCGCGGTCTCAAGGTCGGCGTGCCGAAGGAGTACCGGGTCGACGACATGCCGCAGGAGATCGAGGATCTCTGGACGGCCGGCGTCGAGTGGCTGAAGGCGGCCGGGGTCGAGATCAAGGAGATCTCCCTGCCGCACACCAAGTATGCGCTGCCGACCTATTACATCGTGGCACCCGCCGAGGCCTCGTCGAACCTCGCGCGCTACGACGGCGTCCGCTACGGCCTGAGGGTGGACGGGCAGGGCGACCTCACCAGCATGTACGAGGCCACCCGCGGTGAGGGCTTCGGTCAGGAGGTCAAGCGCCGGGTGATGATCGGCACCTACGTGCTCTCCGCAGGCTATTACGACGCCTACTACAACAAGGCGCGGCGGGTGCGGACCTTGATCGCCAACGACTTCAAGAGCGCCTTCGAGGACGTCGACCTCATCCTGACGCCGACGGCCCCTTCGGAGGCCTTCGCCGAGGGCGAGAAGATGGACGACCCCATCGCCATGTACCTGAACGACGTCTTCACCGTGCCCTCGAGCCTGGCGGGCCTGCCGGCGATCTCCGTTCCGGCCGGCCTTTCGGCCAACGGCCTGCCGCTCGGCCTGCAGCTTATCGGCCGTGCCTTCGACGAGGAGATGGTGTTGCGCGCGGGTGCGGTGCTGGAAGAGGCCTCCGGCTTCGACGCCGTGCCGGCCTGGCTTGACGAGCGGGCGTGAGCGCCGCGGGCAACAAGACCTCAGACAGCTCCGTCGTTCGCCGTCTGACGGCGGAAGATGCCGAGGACTTTCTCGCGCTGCGCTTGGAGGGCCTGTCGCGCCATCCCGAGGCCTTCGGCGCCGACTGCGCCGGCGACATCGCCCTCGGCATGGAGGAGTGGCGTCGTCGACTGACGGCTCATCCGGTGTTCGGCGGCTTTCGCCAGGGGAGCCTTGTGGCCGTCGCCGGCATGTACCGCGAGGACCGGGAGAAGATGCGCCACAAGGGTCAGCTTTGGGGTGTCTACGTGACGGAGCAGGCGCGAGGGCTCGGTCTTGGCCGCGCCGTCGTCGAAGCCGCCGTTGCGGAGGCGCGGCAGCAGGTGGCGCAGCTCATGACGTCGGTCAGTGCCGGAAACCTGGCCGCTCTCGATCTCTATCTCTCGCTCGGCTTCGAGCCCTGGGGCGTGCAGCCCCGCGCGCTGAAGGTGGACGGGCAGTACATCGATGAGATCGAGCTGCTGCTGATCTTCGACGACGCCTAGAGCGTCGCGTCGGCCTCGGTCGTCAGGATTGCTCGCTGGTGTCCTGAAAGCAGACCAGGTTCTCCCCCTGGAGCAGGTAGTCGAACTTGTAGCCGTTGAGGCAGGCCAGGAAGGGGCGGCTGGTCCCGGCCCATGGCAGCAGCCAGTCGTCGAGCTCGATCGAGATCAAGTGCGCCTTCGCCACCCAGTCGGTGTTGCGGGAGAAGAGCTCCTTCTGGGCGCCCTCGATGTCGACCTTCATGTAGAGAATTGCGTCGGTGCCGGTCCGTTCCAGGATATCGGGAACGGTGACCGCCTCGACGCCGCCGGCGGACTCGCCGCTGGTCTCGCGGGTGCGGAAGTGTTGGGCGCCGGCGTCGGGGTTCTCGATCTCCAGCCGGCCGGCTTCGGGCCAGATGCCGCCGTGGAAAGCCGTCACCCGCTCGCCGTAGACGGCGGTATTGGCGGCCAGCAGCTCGTAGTTGGCGCTGTCCGGCTCGATGGCGAAGATGCGGGCCTGGGGATAGCGCTCGGCGAGCCAGACGGTGGACATGCCGATGTTCGCGCCGGCATCGACGATCAGGGGTTTCTGCCCCTTGGCCAGCATATCCCGGTAAAGCGCATTCAGTCGCTCGGCCTGGGGAAAGCTGTCGACGCTGTATTGCTCGGCCACCAGGCAGTACCAGAAGGCCGAGTGATCGCTGCGTGTCCGCCGCAGGGTGATCGACCCGTCAAAGCGCTTGGACTTCACGACATGCCTGTCGCCGGCCTTGTTCTGGGCCGCCAGCTCGATCTGGAAGAAGAGGCGGAGACCTTCGGCAAGACCGAACCTTTTCAGGTAGTTCGGGACCTTCTTTGCGCTGTAGAGCAAATCCATGGTTCGATCCCTATACCGTCAAGATCGCTGGTCTCTGGGGGACGCCGCTCGGGCGGCCATTGGAACGTTGGCGCCTTACGCGGCGGTTAATTCCGATGGCGGATGAACTGCATCCAGCGGCGCCAGTATAGGCCGCGGTCGCCGGGGAAGAAGAGGTCGTTCTTGACCCGAGGGTCCAGCGTCAGGATGCCGGCCTCGAGCAGCGAGTAGAGCTTGCGGGAGAAAGCGACGTTTCCGTCGCGCCACAGCGAGACCAGGTAGCCGAACTCGAAGGGAACGGTGTTGCGGCATTTCAGGCCGATCGGGTAGCTCTCCGGGGCCTGCGGAGTCTCGCCGAAATGGCACTGGGCGAGGTACTTGGGGAAGTCGATACCGGCATAGAGCGCAAGGTGGAGCGAGCCCCAGAACCTCAAGTTCATCTCCATGAGGGAGAAGCTGTCGCTTGCCGGGTCCCAGCGGTACTCCACCATGGCCACGCCCTGCCAGCCGGCCCGGTCGAGCTTCGCCTCGGCATCCTTGAGGATGGCCTCGTGCCGCCAGGACTCGCGCAGGGAGGAGGCGCCGCCGGTGTGCGGCATCTCATGCAGCCGGCGGTGCATGAAGCGGGCCCGGATGCGGTCGTTCCAGCGCAGGAAGAAGGCGCCGACCCCGACGCCGGGCGCGAAGCCCTGCACCACGGCCTTGCTGTAGCTTTCGCCGAGTTCCTTTAGCCGCGCCAAAGCCGTTTCCGGGTCTTCGAGACGCAGCACCCGGTCATCACCGTCGTCCGACCGGGCAAAAAGACCGTCGCACTTGATGAAGAGCGGCCGGCCGAGCGCGGCGAGGTCGGAGGCCGACGGCAGGCCTTGGTCGAAATCGACCAGCAGCGTCGGCGGCAGGTTGGCTTTGTGCTGCGCTTCGCCGCTCATCAGGCGGTCGAAAAGCCCATACTTGCTGGAGCGGCGCCGGACCGTGCTGTCCTGGCTGACGGGGAAGAGATTGCCGAAGGGCGCCACGGCCGGATGGCCTTCCGGCGCGATTCCGCCGCCGGGCAGGATCATCTCGATCTTGTGGCTGTCGATGTAGTCGGTCAGCCAAGGACCGAACGTCGGGGCGGTGACCGGCGGATGGACCTCGTGCCGCGTCGCGAAGTTGGAGTGTAGCCCGATGGCCCGCTCGGTGGGGGAGACCGCATGGACGCGGTAGCCGGCCCGCCCGAGCGAGCGGATGGCCCCCAGCGCCCCCATGGACTGGGCGCCGGCCACCATGACGTTGGTCGTCGCGGGATCACGCGGCGGCATGGTCGCCCGTGCTGCGGTGCGCCCTGTCGCCGAGCTTGGCGCCGATGCTGCGGACCCCGGAGTCGAGGATGTCGAGGCAGGTTTCCCAGTAGTCGTCGGGCAGGCCGTAGGGGTCCTGCAGAAAAGCGCGCCGCGGCTGCGACCAGAGCCCCAGCAGCGTGACCTGGCCCGCCATCTCGGTTCCCAGCCTGGCTGTCGCGGAGGTGGCGTGCTCGGGCTCCATGCAGACAAGCAGGTCGTCGCCCGTCAGGGTCAGTTCTTCCAGCCGCTGGGCACTGTGGGCCGTGAGGTCGACGCCACGCTGCGCTGCCAGCCTGGTCCCGGCGTCGTTGGCCGGCGCACCGCTGGTCGCGTTCAAGCCAGCCGAGGTGGCCTCAAGGCCCTGCTTGCGGGCCAGGGCGTCGGCATAGGCGCTGCGGCAGATGTTGCCACGGCAGATGAAGATCAGCCGGCCGACCGCGTCCCAGTCGACGCTCTCGTAGTCGCGGTATTGGCCGAAGCGGAGCCCGGCATCGGCCCGCAGATGATGCAGGAAGCCGATCTTGCGTCCGTAGCGCCGGTTCACCCAGCCGGTGCTAGCGGCCATCTCCCGCGCTCCCCTGCAAGCGGGACTTGGCGCGCCGCAGGAGCTCCAGGAAGCCGGAGAGCTCGGCCTCGAACTCGAGCTGACTGACCTGCTCCCCGTCGAGCAGCCGCTTGAGCGCAAAGGGCGGGCTTTCCGGCCGTACGAGCCCGGTATCGACAAGGGTGGCCGAGCGCACGCCGCTTTCCTGCAAATAGCCGTACATGGCTTCGCTATGTACCCCACTCGGGTAGCAAAAGTGTTGAAGATTGGAGTGGACGTAAGGGGCCAGCTTCTCGCGGTTGATCGTCACTTCGCTTGCCACCGTTTCCGGCGTGCGTACGTCGAGATGGTGCGTATGGGTGTGAAGCTGTATGTCGAGTCCGTCTTGCTCCGTCGCCGCCAGCTCTTCGAAGGTCATGAAGCTGAACTGGCGGGAGTCGAGGATGGTGTCGCCGTCGAAGCCGAGCTTCCGGGCCAGCGTCCTGCAAAGCGTGCGGGCATTCTCGTCGGAAGCTTGGGCCAAGGCCGCACTGATCTGCTCGACCGCTTCGGCCTTGTTTGCCGGGTCGGTGAGGTCGAACTGGTGCGGTCCGTCCAGTTCAAGCTCGAGGCTCTTGACCGCCGTTAGCGCGATCAGCGCCGGCACCAGAATGTGATAGAGCGGCCGCTGGGATTCGATCGCGCCGCTGTAGGCATAGAGGGTGGCTGGCAAGCCGTGCTCGGCGAGGCGGGGCACCATGTGCTGGTAGGTGCCGTACCAGCCGTCGTCGATGGTGATGACCACGGCGTTGGGCGGGAAGCCTCCATTGCCCAGGCCTTCGACTCCCTCTTCCAAGGGGATGACGCGGTACTTGGAGCCGGCGAGCCAGGCCATGCGGGCGCCGAACTTTTCCGGGCTCATGAAAAGGTGGTTGCCGTAGTGACCGTCGAGAAACCAGGTGCCGTGATAGGCCAGGATCCGCAGCTCGTTGCGGGTCAACAGCCCGGACAGCCAGAAAAGGCCCGAGTACTTTGCCAGAACGAGTATAAGATTTTTCATAGATATGATCGCACTAGACGGCGTTCTTCACACAAGAGTGTCGACAGGCTGCGGCCAGCGCCCGGTTCCGGGCCGCGCGCCAGTCCGGCGAGAGTTCTACACCCTTTTTATTCTAGCTAGGTGAAAATCAGGACGACCGAAAGGGCGGTCACGGCGCCGAGGCTCATGTTGAAGATCTTGAGAGCGCGGCGGGAGGAGAGCAGGCGGCCGATGGCGGTGCCGAAGCCGGCCCAGATGGCTGTGCTGGGAAAGGCAGCCAGAAAGAAAGCGGCCCCGACCATCAGCGCGTTGGCCAGTGGCGACAATTCGAGGCTGGAGAAGGCGCTGCCCGCCCCGATGCCCATGACCCAAGCCTTGGGATTGACCCACTGGAAGGCCGCGGCCTGCAGGAAGGTGAGGGGCTTGCCGCCGGCGCGGCCCTCGCCGGGGCGTTCGGCGGTGGCGATGCGCCAGGCGAGATAGAGCAGATAGGCGGCGCCGACCACCTTGAGCGCTTCGTGGAGCAGCGGGGCTTGCTGGAACACCGCGCCGAGGCCGAGGCCGATGGCGACCACCATGGCGGGAAAGCCGAGGCAGATACCGAGCAGGTGGGGGAGCGTCCGCTTGAAGCCGAAGGTGGCGCCGGAGGCGGTGAGCATCAGGTTGTTCGGCCCCGGCGTGGCGGCGGCCGAGAAGCAGAACGCAAGAAGAGGGAGCAGAAGCTCGGGAGACATGGCTGTGCGGTTGGAATTGATGCGTTCCAGAAAAGATGGCGCTGCGAGAAACCCAAGAAAACGAAGAACTTGTCATAGGGACAATTCCATTTGGTCCAAAACAAACAGACTGCATGCGTGTGCGGTGCCGCAGGGGCTGGCGTGGCCCGCCCGCGGGTGATAGCTACCAGAGCACTCAATTCACGCGCTTTGGCAGGGCGAGCCGCATGACCATGATCGAAGGCAGCACAGGGACTTGGGAGGTGGTGATCGGCCTGGAGGTCCACGCCCAGGTGATCTCAAAGGCCAAGCTCTTTTCCGGTGCTTCGACCGACTTCGGCGGCGAGCCGAACAGTCAGGTCGCCAATGTCGACGCGGCCATGCCTGGCATGCTGCCGGTGCTCAACGGCTTCTGCGTCGAGCAGGCGGTCAAGACCGGCCTCGGCCTCAACGCCGAGATCAAGCTGCACTCGGTCTTCGAGCGGAAGAACTACTTCTATCCCGACCTGCCGCAGGGCTATCAGATCAGTCAGTACCAGGAGCCGGTGGTCGGCGAGGGCGCCGTGACCATCGATCTCTCCGACGGCAGCAGCCGGGAGATCGGCATCGAGCGCCTGCATCTGGAGCAGGATGCAGGCAAGTCGCTGCACGATCAGGACCCGCGGCGCACCTACGTCGATCTCAACCGCTCCGGCATCGCCCTCATGGAGATCGTCTCCAAGCCGGACATTCGCTCGGCCGAGGAGGCCGGCGCCTATCTGCGCAAGCTGCGCACCCTGCTGCGCTACCTCGGCACCTGCGACGGCAACATGGATGAAGGCTCCATGCGCTGCGACGTGAACCTCTCTGTGCGCCGCCCCGGCGAGCCGCTCGGCACGCGCACCGAGACCAAGAACGTCAACTCCGTGCGCTTCGTGCAGCAGGCCATCGAGTACGAGGCGCGGCGCCAGGTCGAGCTTCTGGACGAGGGCGGCGCGGTGGTGCAGGAGACCCGCCTGTTCGACGCCAACCGCGGCGAGAGCCGCTCCATGCGCAGCAAGGAAGAGGCACACGACTACCGCTACTTCCCCGACCCGGACCTGCTGCCCCTGGAACTGGACCCGGACTGGGTCGAAGAGCTCCGCCAGGGCCTGCCCGAGCTGCCCGATGCCAAGAAGGCGCGCTTCGTGGCCGACTATGGCCTCTCGGCCGAGGACGCGGCGACCCTGGTGGCCGAGCTGGAGACGGCGGACTTCTACGAGCGCGTCGCCAAGGGCCGCGATCCCAAGCTGGCCGCCAACTGGGTGCTGACCAACTACTTCGGCGCCCTCAACGCCTCGCGGCTCGGCCTGGCCGAGGCGCCGGTCTCGGCCGAGCAGCTCGGCGCGCTGCTCGGGCTGATCGCCGACGACACCATCTCCGGGCGCATCGCCAAGGACGTCTTCGAGGAGATGTGGGCCAGCGGAAAGGACGCCGGCACCATCGTCGAGGAAAAGGGCCTGAAGCAGATCACCGACACCGGCGCCATCGAGGGCGTCATCGACGATATCATCGCCAAGAACCCGGCCCAGGTGGAGCAGTACGCCGGCGGTGAGAACCCCAAGGTGATCGGCTGGTTCGTCGGTCAGGTGATGAAGGCGACCCAGGGCAAGGCCAACCCCGGCGTCGTCAACAAGCTCCTCAAGGAGAAGCTGGGCGGCTGAGGCGTCCGCGATGCGCCGCTTCCCACCCGAACGCATCGTCTGCCTGACGGAAGAGACCGTCGAGACGCTCTATCTGCTGGGCGAGCAGGACCGCATCGTCGGTGTCTCGGGCTATGCCGTGCGGCCGCCGGAGGTGCGGCGGGAGAAGCCGCGGGTCTCTGCCTTCACCTCGGCCAACCTGCCCAAGATCCTGGCCTTGGAGCCGGACCTGGTGCTCGCCTTTTCCGACCTTCAGGCGGAGATCGTCGCCGATCTCGGCCGGGCCGGCGTCGCCGTGCATCTCTTCAACCAGCGCGACCTGGCCGGCATCTTCGCCATGATCCGCACCCTCGGGGCGCTGGTCGATGCGCAGGACAAGGCCGAGGATCTGGCGAGCCGCCTAGAGCATCGCCTGGAAGAGATCGCGAAGGCAGCGCAGGCGCGCGCCACGCGCCCGCGGGTCTATTTCGAGGAGTGGGACGAGCCCCTGATCGCCGGCATCGGCTGGGTCTCCGAGTTGATCGAGGTGGCCGGCGGCCTCGATGTCTTCGCCGATCTACGCCAGGGCGCTTCGGCGCGCGACCGCTTCGTCTCGTCGGAGGCCGTGGTGGCCGCGGAACCGGACGTCATCCTGGCGTCCTGGTGCGGCAAGAAGGTGGTGCCGAGCCGCATCGCCGGGCGGCCCGGCTGGGAGGCGGTGCCGGCGGTGGCGCAAGGCCGCATCGTCGAGATCAAGTCGCCGCTCATCCTGCAGCCCGGCCCGGCGGCGCTGACCGACGGGCTGGACGCCATCTGCGCCGCGCTGGCCTGAGCCCCCCGCGTGGCGCCCTGCGGGCGTGCCATGCAGGAACGTGCCTTGTCGCTCTGGGGTAGTGGCCCCTAGCCTCGACCGATACAGCCAGTCGGCAAGAGGGGGCGGATGAACAAGGCGGCGCGGCATAGGGCCAGCGGCTTCCTGGGTGGGACCAGCGAAGACCGCCCGGCCATGGCCGCCGGCTTGATGGTCGGCGCCTTGGCGCTCCTTGCTCTGCAGGACGGCCTCGTCAAGCTGACCAGCAGCGACGTCTCCCTCTGGCAGTTCCAGACGCTGCGGGCGAGCTGCAACCTGTTGCTGGTCGCCGGCCTCTCCCATCTCATCTGGGGCAGCGTGCGGCCGAGACCGGTGCGGATTTGGGCTGTTTCCTTGCGCAGCCTGCTGCTGGTCGGCGCCATGATCTTCTTCTTCGGCGGCATTCCCTTTCTCAGCCTCGCGGAGCTGGCCGCGGGTCTCTATGTCTTCCCGCTCTTCATCGCCGTGCTGTCGCGCGTCTTTCTCGGCGAGCCGGTCGGTCCGCGCCGGGTGGCTGCGATCCTGGTCGGCTTCACCGGCACCTTGCTCATTCTCAAGCCCGGCACGGACGCCTTTCAAGCGGTGGGGCTGATGCCGGTGGCCGCCGCGCTCTGCTATGCCTGCACCATCCTGGTGACCCGCCGGCTCTGCCGCGAGGAGTCTCCGGTCACCCTGGCCTACGGCGTTTCCATCGCCTTCTTGGCGGTCGGCGTGGTGGGGCTCCTAGTCTTCACCGGCAATCCCTTTGAAAACTTGGCCGAGAGCTGGCCCTATCTCTTCACAGGCTGGCGCGAGATCGACCTCTTTGTCCTCGCGATCGTGGTCATCTGCTCCTGCATCAACCTCACCTCCAACATCACCTTGGCCAAGGCGTATCAGAGTGCTGAGGCGAGCTGGCTCGCCCCCTTCGATTACTCCTATCTGATCTTCGCCACCTTCTGGGGCTTCGTCTTTTGGGGCGAGGTGCCGGGCGGCCTGACCTTCCTCGGCATGACCATGATTGCCGGCGCCGGCGCCTTCGTCGCTTGGCGCGAACGCCAGCTCGTGCGGTCGCGCCGCGCCAACTTCAATCGCAATCTCAGATGAAGAAAGGGCCGCTCCGAGGGGCGGCCCTTTGAAGTTGGAACTGCCAGAAAGCAGCTTAGCTGCTGTAGTACATCTGGAATTCGACCGGATGCGGAGCGTGTTCGAAGGTGTAGACCTCTTCCCACTTGAGCTCGAGGTAGCCCTCGATCTGGTCCTTGTTGAAGACGTCGCCCTGCAGCAGGAACTCGTGATCCTCTTCCAGCGCCTGACAGGCCTGACGCAGCGAACCGCACACGGTCGGGACGTCGTGCAGCTCCTCGGGCGGCAGGTCGTAGAGGTTCTTGTCCATCGGCTCGCCCGGGTGGATGCGGTTCTTGATGCCGTCGAGGCCGGCCATCAGCATCGCCGAGAAGGCGAGGTAGGGGTTGGAGAGCGCATCCGGGAAGCGGATCTCGACCCGCTTGGCCTTGCGTGCCGCGCCGAAAGGAATACGGCAGGAGGCCGAGCGGTTGCGCGAGGAGTAGGCCAGCAGCACCGGCGCCTCGAAGCCTGGGATGAGGCGCTTGTAGCTGTTGGTCGTCGAGTTGCTGAAGGCGTTGATCGCGCGGGCGTGCTTGATGATGCCGCCGATGTAGTAGAGCGCCGTCTCCGAGAGGCCCGAATAGCCGTCACCGGCGAAGAGCGGCTCGCCGTCCTTCCAGATCGACTGGTGGGTGTGCATGCCTGAGCCGTTATCGCCGGCCACCGGCTTCGGCATGAAGGTGGCCGTCTTGCCGTAGGAGTGGGCGACGTTGTGCACGACGTACTTATAGATCTGCATCGCGTCGGCCTGCTTCAGCAGGGTATCGAACTTGATGCCGAGCTCGTGCTGCGAGGGCGCC
>JANQIA010000099.1 GCA_028282405.1 Rhodovibrionaceae bacterium | reverse complement strand
CTGTCCAATGGTCTCGCGGGTACCTGATCCTGAGTCGCGCGACTGGCATGCCTCCATGTCGGTGGCGCTCGGCCTTGGCCTCGGCTTCTTCGTGTTGGCCGCCGTCATCGGCGTCCTCGCCGTGGGCCTGATCGTTGGCTATCAGAACACCGTCGACCTGCTGCGCCAGAAGGCCGAGCTGATCGTCTCCTCCCAGCGCGAGCAGACCCTGCGCTTTTTGGAAGCCGCTGAGGAGCAGGTCGACTTCATCGCGACCCAGATCGACAACGAGGAGGTCGAGCCCGGACGGTCCAACGAGTTCATCAGCCTCTTGATGGGCGCGGTTGCGGCGACGCCGCAGATCATCCGGATTCAGTACATCGACCGCGACGGCCGGCTCAGCGGCGTGGAGCGTCAGTTCGAGGAGCAGCTCCCCATCTTCCAGGCCGTCGGGGACGACACGGACTTGCGGCGGCTGATCGAGCAGACATCCAGCAGCGGGGAGTCCTTCTGGGGCAATCTGCTGTGGCGTCAGGAATACGCGCAGGCAGTGCTCAACTACCAACGGCCTGTGTTCCGCGACGGTCAGTACGCCGGCATGATCTCTGCCTGGATCTCGACCAACCAGCTCTCGGAGTTTCTCTCCGATCTGGAGTCGGAGTTCGGTGCCAATGCTTTCTTGCTGCATGGACGCGACCAGATACTGGCGCACCCGCTGATGGCCTTCGGCTATGCCGGCCTCAACCGAGCCATGCCGCTGCCCAGGCAAGCCACCTATGCCGATCCGGTCATCTCCGCCATGTGGACGGAGCACGAAAGCAGCTCCTTTGCGAGCTGGTTCCTCACAGGCCCCGGCGTGCGGCTCGTGACTTTCGGCGATCTGGAGTATGTGATCCTCTTCGACGAGCTGGCGGGCTACTCGGAACAGCCTTGGCTCGTCGCCACCTACTTCGAAGCCCACAACATGGCTTCGGAGGCCTTACGGCTGAGATGGGCGATCATCATCTGCTTTCTGATGGCCGTGCTCTCCGCATCGGTCGCCGCCTATATCGGCCACCGGGTCTCCCAGCCGGCGCGGCGCCTGGCCGAGGGCGCCGTCAAGGTGCACGATCTCGACCTTGCAAACGTGGAGCGCATCCCGCGAAGCTTCTTCAGCGAGCTCGACAATGCCGCGCAATCCTTCAACTTCATGCTGGATGGGCTGCGCTGGTTCGAGCGCTACGTTCCCAAGGGCCTGGTGCAGCGCCTGATGAAGACCAATCCGGAGGGCGATATTCAGTCGTCCTTCCGTGAGGTCGCCATCATGTTCGCCGATATCGTCGGCTACACCACGCTCTCCGAAAACCTCTCGGCCACGTCCACGGCAAAGTTCCTGAATGACCACTTCGCCATGGTGGCACGCTGCGTGGAGGAGGAAGGCGGAACTGTCGACAAATTCATCGGCGACAGCGTGATGGCAATCTGGGGCGCGCCGGAAATCCAGAACGATCTCGCCGATCGCGCCTGCCGTTGCGCTCTTGCCATCCGGCACGCGCTTCAGGAGGAGAACGCGCGGCGGCGCGCGGAGGACAGCCAAGCGCCCGAGGTGCGCTTACGTATCGGCGTGCACATCGGCCGGGTCGTGGTCGGCAATATCGGAAGCGTCGGTCGTGTGAACTACACCGTGGTCGGCGATGCCGTGAACGTCGCCCAGCGGCTGGAGGAAGCCGGCAAGACCATGGACCAAGGCGGAGGTGAAACGACTATCCTGCTGTCAGCCGCCGTCAAGAAAAGCCTGGTTGGACCGTTCTACCTCGTCCCGCTCGGTCCTCAGAGCCTGCGCGGCCGCGCGGAGCAGGTCGAAGTCTACTGCCTGCGCGGCGAGGAATCGGCAACGCAGTCTGTCGACCTCACCCCAGCGGCTTCAGAACGTCGCTAAACTGGGGGTAGCTGGCGAGGCGGTTGAGCAGCGCCCAAGCATAGGGATTGGGGCCACATTACTCCCAAGAGGATGCCCGTCCCCTCGGGTTTCCGCCCCCACCTACTCCACTGGGCGGGCGCCGACGGCGTCAAGCGGCTTGCCCGATGAACCCTGCATCACGCTGCGCCACCTTCCTGGTGGCTCGTCCCCTTGGATCGCCTGGGCCGCGCGAGAAACAAGCGTGGGCCGGACCTAGGACATCGTGCTCCAAAGCCGCTACACGGTCCGAAACAACTATTCTCGCCATTGCGGCCGACGAGTTGATCGCCCGCTATGCTACAACCGCCGCTATGCCGAAGCCCGTTCCAAGGGATGCACGGCAGCCTGATCAGCCATATCGGCATCGGCGCCATTGCGCCGGTAAATCCGATCGAGCGCTTGCTGGGTCAGCTCCGTTGCCGGGCCATCGTAGACCACCTGGCCTGCGCGGAGCCCGATAATCCAGTCCGCATAGCGCCTTGCGAGGTCGACTTGATGCAGGCTGCACAGCACAGCAATGCCGCGCTCGCGGCTTATTGCCTTCAGGATGGTCAAGACCGTTTCGGAGGACTCCGGGTCGAGGCTCGAGACCGGCTCGTCGGCCAGAATGATCTGGCTTTCCTGGGTCAGGACGCGGGCGATCGCGACCCGCTGCTGCTGACCGCCAGACAGGGAATCGGCCCGCTGATAGGCCTTGTCCAGCAAGCCGACGCTGTCGAGATTGGCCAAGGCAAGCTGCCGGTCGCGACGTTCGAAAAGACGGAGCACAACCCGCCAAGTCGGCGCGTGGCCGAGCCGACCTCCCAGCACGTTCTTGATGGCCGACAGTCGGCCGATCAGGTTGAATTGCTGAAAGATCAACCCAATGTTGCGCCTGGCTTCTCTCAGGGCGCGGCCCGAAAGCGTATTGATCTCGGCGCCGGCCACCTCGATAGAGCCGACATCCGGCTTGGTGAGGCCCGTCACGCAGCGGAAGATAGTCGATTTGCCGGCGCCGCTGGGCCCCAGAAGCACCACCAAGGCACCGGCCGGAATGCTAAAGGAGACATCCTGAAGAGCCGCGGTATCGTCGTAGGTCTTGCTGACGTCCGTCAGCACCAAGGGCGCGGGTCCGGCAGTTCCTGACCGACACATGGATGTCGCGTCGGACAGACGTGCTTCCGTCATACCAGCCTCCGTCTCAGCCAAGCGCTGATCTGGTCGATCACCGTGACCATGACAAGCACGATTGCCGTAAGGGTAAAGAGCTTCTGGAAGTCCAGCAGGTCGATGGCGGCTTTGATTTCGATGCCGATGCCGCCGGCCCCGACGATACCGAGAATGGTCGAGGTCCGCACGTTGGCTTCCCAGACGTAGAGCGAGATTGATGCCAGACTTGGTAGCGACGACGGGAGCACAGCAAAAGAGACGATCTTGGTTCGACTGGCGCCGGACAAGGCTGCCGCCTCCAGCGGTGCTTTGGGCAAGGTTTCGATCGCTTCGCTGTTGAGCTTGGCAATCACGCCGATGGCGTGCAGGGCCATCCCGAGCACGCCCGCGAAGGGGCCGAGACCGACCGCAGCGACGAACAGGATGGCAAAGACCACTGTATCGATGCCACGCAGAGCATTGGCGAACGCACGGATGGGCGTGGCAAGCCAGGACGGAGAGGAGAGGTTTTTCGACATGAAGATGCTGAGCGGGAAGGCAACCACCGTGGCGACGACCGTCGCGACGGTTGCGATGGCCACCGTTTCGGCGGCGCGATACAGCATCCGATCGAAGTCCCCGACGTAAGGCGGCCACGACTTCGAAGCCCAGGTCAACATACGCGGGATACCTTCGGCCAAGCGGGTCAGATCAACCTGGGCGAGGCTCAGGCAAGCGGCAAAGAACAGCACAAGCAGGGCGAAGCCCAGAGAGCGCTTGAGAAAGGAAAGTGACCAGAGATTCAGCGCGGGCTCTTGGTAGAGCGCGTCGTCGAGCTTAATCGGCCGATTGAGAAGCATGGCACGTCCGAGAAACAGGTAACCGACAGGGGGATGGTGGCTGCCAGGCGCCCTATCGTGGGCAAAGCCGAACGGCAGCAATAGCAACGGCCCCGGGCTCTGACTGTGAGCCCGGAGCCGGCGAAAGCGGCATTAGGACCGGAGAACGCCCAGATCGCGACCCATCTGCTCCAGCTCGCGATAGGGCTCGTGGCTGGTGGGCTCGAAGCCGGTGTAGGGAGGCGGTAGCTGCGCCCGAATATCGTCGGACAGATTGACGAAAGCCGCTTGCAAGGCGCTGGCCATGTCCTCGGACATGCCGCTGCGAACGGCCACCACCTCGTTGGGTAGCGGTTCGGACTGCCAGATCACCTTGTTCGAGGTCTCGGAAATCGTGCCGTTCCGGATCATCGTGTTGCGGTGGGTGTCCCAACCCGTCGCGAGATCTACCTGCCCCTCCGCGGTCGCCATCTGCGCCGCCGCGGCGGAGGCGCCTTCGGCATAGCGGCCAAAGAAGTTCTCTGGATCGATGCCCTTGGAGGTCAGGAAGTGGGTCGGCACCAGCCAGCCCGAGGTCGAGCCGACGTCCAGCATCTGCATCGACAGCCCCTCGGCCCCGGCAGGGAAGTTGTCGATCTTCAGATCCGGGCGGCCGACGATAATGGCATGATAGATGGGTTTGCCATCGACGAGCATGACGTTGATCGGCCGGGCATTACCCCGATTGCGCGCCAGGATGTAGCCCCAAGGACCCATCTGGGCAATGTCGACCTGCTCATTGGCCAGGGCCGTGGAGATGCCCGCCCAGTCGTTCGCCACGTTGAGCTCGAGATCAGCACCGACCGCTTCAGTGATTGCGCGGTAGATGGGTTCCCAGACCCGGTAGGTATCGGCTTGGGTGGGCTGTTGCGGCCCGAGCCCAACGCGCAGAAGCGGACGGGAGTCTGCCCGCAGAATCGCCGGGGCCGCCAAAAGGCCGACCGCAGTTGCCGTCGATACGGTAAGAAACTGTCTTCTGTTCATCGTGCGCTCCACTGTCTGAAGGTGTCGGGCCATCACCAATCGTTGCCCTTGCGCACATAGGATAAAATTTTTTCAGTGACAGAAGTATTATAGATTATAAAAATTTTATTTTCCCTGATTCCCTCCCTGAGAATATATTGACGATATAATAGTGTGATTTTTATTCTTTATAGTGGGATTGTTGGAGAAACATACCTGCAATACGCTATCACGAGGTGCATTTTTGAATAAATAGCATTCCAGATAAGCAATTCACACGAATTGATCTGATCAGTGAGCGTCTCAAGGAATAAAAATTCGGTGTTTTCCTAGATCGAGCTGCTGAGATAAGTTTTGCACTGACTGCCATCTGATGACAGTTTGAGAGATGCATGGACGCTCCCTTCCCCTGGCCAGAGCAGTCCTGGTGGACTGCTCTATCCTGCCCCGGCCGACGGCACTTTGCTCTCATACCCTTAATGTCGGAACGGCAGCAGCCTTTGCGACTTCGAATATCTTGAGGCCGTAGCCATGAGCGCATCGAAAGGTAGCAAAGCGTCAACAGGTTCCGACGGCGGGCAAGTGGTCAACGGGGTCTTGTCCCGCCTAATGGCGATCAGCCCGTCGTTGGGAACGACTGGAAGGCGGATCGCCGACTTCATCGTCGCGAACGCCGACAGCGTCGTTCACATGTCGGTCACCGAGGTCGCCGAGCGAACGAAGGCCAGTGAAGGCAGTGTCGTCGGCCTGTGCCGACAGATCGGCGCGAAAGGATTCCAGAACCTCAAGATCTCTCTCGCCCAAGACCTGGTTCAACCGATCCAATTCATTCATGAAGATCTGCAACGCAATGACGATGTACCGAAGGTCATCGAGAAGATCTTCCACAGCAACATCCAAGCCCTGCAAGACACCTTGTCGGTCCTGGATGCAGGCGCTACTGCGCGGGCCGTGGAAATTCTGCTCGGCGCCAAGCGGATCGAGATCTACGGAATCGGTAGCGCTGCACCGATTGCGGAAGATGTACACTACCGGATGTTGCGTATCGGGCTCAACTGCAAGGTAGCGGTCGACTCCCACGTTCAGGCGATCAGCGCATCCCTGACCGATCCCACCGTGGCCACTCTGACGTTGTCACATTCCGGCAGCACGCAAGAGACGGTTCTGGCGACCCGCTTGGCCAAGGAAGCCGGCGCACGCACGATCTGCATCACCAATTTCGGCAAGTCGCCAGTACAGGCCTTCGCGGATGTCGTACTCTACACCATGGCTAAGGAAACCCAGTTCCGCACCGAAGCCATGACCAGCCGGATCGCCCAACTCGCCATCGTCGACGCGTTGATTGCCTGCCTAGCTCTTGCCAACTATGATACAGCCGTCGGTACCATCCAAAGCACATTTGACGTACTATCCGCCAAACGATACTAGCGCAGCGCCAGGCAGCGAGAGCCCGCGTAGGGAGATAGAGCCGCCATGGAGCATGACACAACCATTCCCGTCATTGCGGTCGACGACCTCATGTCGGATCGTGCTGCAACCGCCGTTATGCAAGGCGCCAGCGGCTCCGGTTTCCTGACTCTTTCAGGCGTCGACACCTATTTCGGCACCGCTCCGCTGCGGCGAAGCATGCTGGATTTCTTCGCTGCTGGGCAGGAGGCCAAGGCCCGCACCCTGCGGCACAAATACGACCCTAGCAAAACCAGCGTCTATCGCGGCTATTTCCCGTCGGAACCGGAGAAGAAGGCGTTCTTGGAGGGCTTCGACATCGGCCCGGACATTGCCGATCCGGCTCGCGCGGGGGACGGCTCGGACCCGCTCACCGAGTCGACGCCGCGGCCCGGCATTCCCGGCTGGGATGAGGCGGCCGGCGGCTACTACCGCGCCATGGAAGCCCTCGGCTTCGCCCTCGCCCGCACCATCCTGAAAGGACTCGGCACCGAAGAGGGGCTGGCCGCGCGGCTCTTTGCCGGATCGATCTCCACCCTGCGGCTTCTGCGCTATCCCCCTTATGCAGCGGAGCAACTTCCTGCCGACCTGCGGCTGCCGCGGCCCGGCGGCAGCACTCGCTATGTCATGACCAGAGAGCACGCGGACTCCGGTTTCATCACCCTGCTTTGGCAGGATGGCACCGGCGGCCTCCAAGCCAAGCTCCCGGATGATGGCTGGCGTGATGTGCCACCGGCTGAGGGTGGGCTGGTAGTCAACTTCGGTCAGATGCTGGATGACTGGAGCGGTGGGCGGATCAAGGCAACGCCGCACCGAGTGCTCGGGAGTCTATGCGAGCGCATCTCCGTGCCCTTCTTCTTCGAGCCGGCAGTCAACGCGGTCATCACGCCGCTGGCGCCGGGTCGGGGACAACCTTTCGTCTATGGCGATTTCCTCTGGTCCCGGATGGTTCGCTTTCCCAACTTTCACGGCGTCGAGCGCAAACCTGCGGCTTAGAACCTATTGGCGCAACGTCGATAAACAGGCTCCGACCCAGGCCAATCACCCTGACATTCAAATTCGAACCGACGTCATTCAAATCCGCACCATTTTATCAATTTAGAACTTCTCCAAATCGAAGGTCCGCCCCTGGATCGGGCGCGAGCGTGCAACCGGACCTTTGGATAGGAGACAACTGTGAGCGGATACTTCTTCCGAAAATTCTTCGCGGGCCGTCAGGCGGCCACGGAGATTCCAGACGGAAACGACCAACCTCTAACCAGCAAGTTCGATGGGCAGCGCTTTGTCGTCGGCCGGGGCGACTCTTCGACCGTGGACGGCGAGCCCGTGCTGACCATCGAGAACGACGACGTTCGCCTGCGGAACGATGGGCAACTCTCGACCTTTGGCGATACGGCGACCGTCGAGATCACCGGTGACGATGCCCGGATCGAAAACCGCCGCCGCGGCTCCATCGAAGCCGAGGACACGGGTATCCTGGTGAACGGTGACGATGCGCGGATTGACAATGCCGGCGTCATCCAAGGCGGCGTGAACGGCGTGCGGGTGGCTTCTGACGGTTCAGGCTCTGCAAGCATTGTGAACCGTGGCGTGATCAAGTCCGACAGCCGGGGCGTGGACATCGACGGTGAGGGCACGCACCTCTTCAACCGCGGCCTGATCTTGGGCACCGGCGATCAGCGTAACGGCACGGTCTATGCCGACGACACGGCCGAAGACTACAGCATCGTCAATTCTCGTCGCGGCATTATCGATGCCGGCGCCGGCAACGAAGGCGCGGGCATCTCGCTGTCGCTCGACGAAGACGGGGCCGGACAGGTTCTGGTCGACAACAATGGCCGGGTCGCCGGACGCGGCGACGCCAGCGCTGGGGCTGCCACCGCGGGCGACGGCATCCGCCTCGAGAGTATCCGGGACGGTGGCGCCCTGGTGGGCAACGAGGCGCTCTTCGAAGGCGTCATCAAGAACAGTGGCCAGGTCACCTCAGAAGGTGCCAACGGCACGGTCGGCGCCTTCCGCTCGGTCAATGGCGTCGACTTCCAAGGCTCTCTGATCAACGAGCGCGGCGGCCTCTTCGCCGGGGAGCAAAATGGTGTGTACTTCGGCACCGGCGATCACAGCGGCGGCAGCTTCGTCAACCGCGGCGTGGTGACCTCCGACAGCCGGGTGGTGAACATCGACGGCGAAGAGCTCTCCGTCGTGAACAGCGGCCTGATCTTGGGCACCGGCGATCAGCGCAACGGCACGGTCTATGCCGACGACACGGCCGAAGACTACAGCATCGTCAACGTGCGCCGCGGCACCATCGATGCCGGCGCCGGCAACGAGGGCGCGGGCATCTCCCTGTCGCTCGATGCCGACGGGCCGGACAACGTGCTGATCGATAACTCTGGCCGCGTTTCCGGACGTGGCGATGCTAGTGCCGGTTCGGCCACGGCAGGCGATGGTATCCGCCTGGAAGGCCTCCGTGAAGGCGGAGCCCTGGTCGGCAACGAAGCGCTCTTCGAAGGCACGATCCGGAACAGCGGCAAAGTCACCTCCGAGGGCGCCAACGGCACCGTGGGTGCTTTTCGTTCGGTCAACGGTGTGGACTTCCAGGGTACGCTGATCAACGAGCGTGGCGGCAGCTTCGCCGGCGTCCAGAACGGCGTCTACTTCGGTACCGGCGACCACAGCGACGGCAGCTTCGTCAACCGTGGCACGGTCACCTCCGACAGCCGGGCGGTGAACATCGACGGCGAGGGCCTTTCGGTGGTCAACAGCGGCCGGATCCTGGGCACCGGCGATCAGCGCAACGGCACGGTCTATGCCGACGATACGGCTGAGGACTTCAGCATCGCCAACGCCCGCCGCGGCACGATCGATGCCGGGCGCGGCAACGAGGGTGCGGGCATCTCGCTCTCGCTCGATGCCGACGGGGCCGGCCAAGTGGTGGTCGACAACGACGGTCGCGTTGCCGGACGCGGCGATGCCGCTGCCGGCCTGGCAACGGCCGGTGACGGCATCCGCCTGGAAGGCATCCGCGAAGGCGGCGCACTGGCCGACAACCAAGCCCTGTTCGAAGGCACGATCCGGAACAGCGGTCACGTCACCTCCGAGGGTGCCAACGGCACGGTTGGTGCCTTCCGCTCGGTCAACGGCGTGGACTTCCAAGGCTCGCTGATCAACGAGCGCGGCGGTGTCTTCGCTGGCGGGCAGAATGGTGTCTACTTCGGCACTGGCGACCACAGCGGTGGCAGCTTCTCCAACCACGGCCTGGTCACCTCCGACAGCCGGGCGGTGAACATCGACGGCGAGGGCCTCTCCGTCATCAACAGCGGCCACATCCTCGGCACCGGCGATCAGCGTAACGGTACGGTCTACGCGGACTCCACGGCGGAGGACTACAGCCTCTACAATACGCGGCATGGTTTGATCGATGCCGGCCGCCACAACGACGGCTCGGGCATCGCGCTTCAGACCGGTGATGTAGCCGGCGACATCGTGTCCGCTTCGGTGGTGAACGACGGCGTCGTTCGCGGGCGCGGCGACGCGGAAAGCGCCAATCAGATCGGTCACGGTCTGCGGGTCTTCTCCGGGTCCGGCCTGGAAGGTCAAACCACCTTCCAAGGCGACATCGTCAACAACGGCTTGATCGCCGGCTCGACGGCCTCTGCCCTGGCTGCCGGTATCATCATCGAAGACGGCGTCACGCTTGACGGTGCGATCGTCAACAACGGCCGGATCGTGGCTGAAGAGGTTGCCATCGACACCCGTGAGGCCGGTCCGGTCGCGGTCGAGAACAACGGCCGCCTGGATGGCGATGTCCTCTTGGGTGCGTTCGACGACAGCTTTGCCGTTGGGGAGGGCAGCCGCGTCGATGGCTCGGTAGACGGGGGTCAAGGCAACGACACCCTCGATCTATCGAGCCTCGACCGCGGTGTCGTTGTCGACCTCGACCTCAACTCTGCTGGTGGAGCTGGCACGCCGAGCCAGGAGGGCGCCCTTCTGACAGCGAAGCTGTCGGACGGCGGCAAGATCGTTCAACGCTTCGACGACTTCGAAAACGTCGTCGGGACGGAGTTCGACGACGTGCTGCTCGGCAACAACGAGGTCAACGTTCTTCGCGGCGGTGACGGTGACGACGCCATTCACTCCTTCGGCGGGGCCGACATCATCGACGGCGGCGCAGGACAGGACACGGCGCTCTTCACCGCCTCCCCGGGCGTGACCGTCGACTTGGATGACGACGGCAACGCCATACTCGGGTCCGGTGAAGAGTTGATCTCGATCGAGAACCTGACCGGTTCGGCGAGCGGCAGCGACAACCTGACCGGAAACGCGGGCGTGAACGTCCTGTCCGGCCAGGGCGGCAACGATGTCCTCGCCGGCGAGGGTGGCTCGGACACCTTCGTCTTCGAGCAAGGGACCGATCAGGACGTCGTCACCGACTTCGAAGCCAGCGACGATCTGCTCGATCTCACCGACTTCGGGTTCGGGTCGGTCGAAGAGGTGCAGGCGGCTGCCGTCGAGAAAATCGTCGACGGTGACATCGCCACCACCATCGATCTCGATGGGGGCGCCGGCGGTGATCAGGTCACACTGCTTGGGGTGGCCGTCACCGACCTCAACAGCGGCAACGTGCTGATCAACGACGAAGCCTACGTCTAGCCGGCCGCTCGGCGGCGGGCGGGGTTCGGCACTCGATGGCCGGACCCCGCCTGTGCGGCTGAGCAAGCACGGCGAGCCAGAACGGGACGCAAAAGCATGCAGGTCTCCCCAATCAAGCAAGCCTTCAGACGCTGCCGCGGCATCCTTCTGATGACCGGGTTCTTCAGCTTCTTCATCAATCTTCTGATGCTCACGGTTCCTCTCTACATGCTGCTGGTCTACGACCGGGTTCTGATCAGCGGCAATCTCTCGACACTCGTGGCGCTGACCGTCTTGGCGGGCGCTTTGCTGGCCATCATGGGCAGCCTCGAGCTGGTCCGGTCGCGCATCTTGGTTCGGGTCGGCGTGCGCATCGAGCGTCTGCTCAGCGAGCAGGTCTTCGATGCCTTCATGCGCCGCGCCGTTCTGCCTCGCCATGACAACGCCGCGCGGCCACTGCAGGACCTGAGCACCTTGCGGGACTTCCTGTCCGGCCCCGGCCCCTTGGCGCTCTTCGATGCGCCTTGGGCACCGATCTATCTCGGCGTGTTGTTCCTGTTCCATCCGCTTCTCGGCTATGTGGCGACAGCCGGCGCCGTTCTGCTCTTCTCGGTGGCTCTGCTGAACGAGCTGACGACGCGGCGACCACTCGCGGAAGCAGGAAGCCTGATTGCGGAAAGCCAGGCTCTCGCGACAGCCGGGCACCGCAACGCGGAAGTGCTGGGCTCCATGAACATGCTGTCCGGCCTGCGCGCACATTGGCAGTGGTATCAGCAGCATGCGCTGGGCCGGCAACGCGCCGCGAGCGACCGCGCCAGTACCTTCCTGGCCCTGTCCAAGACCCTGCGCCTGGCGCTTCAGGCGGCGATCCTGGCGGTGGGGGCCGGTTTGGCGGTCAACCTGGAGATCACGGCTGGAACCATGATCGCGGCCTCGATCATCATGTCGCGCGGTCTGGCGCCGGTGGAACAGTCGATCGGCAGCTGGAAGAACTTCGTCGCAGCGCGCAGTGCCTTCCACCGGCTGGATCGCCTTTTCCAAGAGGTGCCGGCACCCATGCCGCGAACGGAGCTGCCTCGGTGCCGTGGCCACCTGCGGGTGGAGCGGCTCACCGCAGGACCTCCCGGAGCGCAACGCCCGGCGCTCTCGAACATCGATTTCGAGCTGCTTCCCGGACAGGCTTTGGGCGTTCTCGGGCCGAGCGCGTCGGGCAAGTCGACCCTGGTGCGGCTGCTGGCCGGCATCTGGCAACCCCAACGCGGCAACGTGCGGCTCGATGGTGCCCGGCTGGCGCAATGGCATCCGGACCGGCTTGGCTATGAGATCGGCTACCTGCCGCAAGATATCGAGCTGTTCAGCGGCACAGTCAGGCAGAACATCTGCCGCTTCGCCGACGACGCCGATGACGCAAGCGTCGTTGCCGCCGCTCTGCAGGCCGGCGTTCACGACGTTATTCTGCAGTTGCCCGACGGCTACGAAACGCAGATCGGCGATGCCGGCGAACGGCTGTCCGGCGGCCAGCGCCAGCGCATCGCGTTGGCCCGCGCCCTCTATGGCGATCCGGCCATCGTTATCCTGGACGAGCCTAACTCGAACCTGGACGCCGAGGGTGAGGTGGCATTGGGGCAGGCCATTCGCGATCTCAAGGCGCAGGGCCGAACCGTCGTGGTTGTCGCCCATCGCCCGAGCGCCATTGCGGCGACCGACAAGATCCTGGTGCTCGACAGGGGAACCCAGCGGGCCTTCGGAGACCGAGACGAGATCATCGCTGCACCCGCAGTCAGTCTGAAACCGGCGGCTCAACCCGTCGCCAGCCTCCAGCAAAGGCAAGCATCATGAACGCGCTCATCATCCAGCCGTCCAAGGCCCGCATCGAGCCGTACCGGGAGGACAGCGCAAGACCCTATGCCGCCCTGGGCCTCTTGGTCGTACTGCTCCTGTTCGGCGGCTTGATTGCCTGGTCCCTCACCGCCTCGATCGGCGGCGCGGTGATCGCCCCCGGCACGGTCGCGGTCGAATCCAACCGGAAATCGGTCGAACACTTGGAGGGCGGTATTGTCGGCGCGCTTCTCGTGCGCGAGGGCGACAGGGTCGAGGCGGGCCAGCTCTTGCTTCGCCTCGACGACACCGTGGAACGGGCCAGTCTCGCCGTGCTCGACGATCAGTTGGTCGAGTTACGGGCGCGGTCGGCGCGCCTGCGCGCCGAGCTGCACGACGAGGGCGTGGTCGACTTCGGCGCCGCTCTGCTGGCGCGGGAGAGTGAAGCGAAGGTCCAGCAGCTTCTCAAGGCTGAGACGGACCTGTTCCGTGCCCGCAAGGCCAGCCGAGACAGCCGACGCGAGGTCCTCGAACAGCGCGTCGCCGGGTTCCAGGATCAGATCGCCGGGCTGGAAAGACAGCAGAGCGCGCGCTCGCGTCAGATTGCATTGACCGAGCAGGAGCTGACCGGCGTCGAGAGGTTGCACGTGAAGGGCCACGCGCCTTTGACACGTGTGCTGGAGTTGAAAGGCAGGCTGCAGCAGTTTGCAGCGCTCCACGCCCAGCATGCCACGGACACCGCCAGAGCCAGCAACGCGATCGGCGAAACGCGGCTGCGCATGAATGGGGACAATCAAGCCTTCTTGGAAAGCGTAAGCACCGAACTGCGCGATGTTCAGGCCAATATCCTCAACTTGGCGGAACGCCACAGCGCAGCCCAGTCCAGACTGGCGCGCCTCGATATCTCGGCGCCTCAGTCCGGCATCGTCCTCGGCCTCAACGCCCATACGATCGGCGGCGTGGTTCGTGCCGGCGAGCCGATCATGGAGATCGTACCCGCCGACGACGCACTGGTCTTGGAGGCGAGGGTGCAGCCCACCGACGTCGACAAAGTCAGGACTGGCCTCCGCTCGAAGATCCGCTTGTCGGCCTTCGACCAGCAAACCACGCCGGAGATCTTCGGCACCCTCGAGAGCATCTCGGCGGATCGGCTGGAAGACCCGCGGCGCGGCGAGCCCTATTTTCTGGCCCGCATTCGGATCGAAGAGACTGAAACGAGCAAGCTGGGAGGCCTGAACCTGGTTCCCGGCATGCCGGCCGAGGTCTTCATCGAGACCGGCGAAAGGTTGGCCATCAGCTATCTTCTTAAGCCATTGCTCGACAATCTCACCCGCGCCTTCAAGGACGGATGAGATGCGGCAGCAGATCAGTGAAGCTCGGCGCCGGACAAGCGCTCCGCATCTCTGCGGATTTCTTGGGACAGGTAGTCCAAGGTCAGGTCGATGCGGGTCACCAGTCTGATGTCCCGATGAACCAGCAGCCAAAGGTCCAGCGCAAGGTTGAACTGGTCCGGCAGCACGCGGCGGAGGCCTGGCACGGAGTCCGCCATATAGAATGGCAGCGCCAAGATACCGGCTCCGGCCTGAAGCGCGGCAAACTGGGTCAGGATGTTGTTGCACTGCACCGCCACGATGGGCCGCTTCAGCAGCCGTCTCAGTTCACGGGCTTGGGCGAGATTGTCGATTTCGCCGGCGGACTCGATGAGCTTGTGACTGGACAAGTCTTCGAGGCAATGGGGCGTTCCATGCTCGGCCAGATAACGCTTGCATGCATAGAGCCCAAAGCCGACGGGACAGATCCGTTTGCAGATCAGGTCTTCTGCCACTGGCGTGCCGATGCGAAGCACGATGTCGGCCTCGCGCCGCATCATGTCCAAGGGCGCGCAGCCAACGACGAGATCGAGCTCGATGTCCGGATAGAGCCGATTGAAGGCCGGCAGCTTTGGTGCGAGCCAATAGGTGGCGAGGCCTTCGGCCGCCGAGATTCGCACCCGACCCGTCGGGCGCGCGCTTTCGCCGGCAGTGTGCCGCTCGATCGCCAAAGTTTGCGCTTCGATTGCCTCGACCTGCTCGACAATGGCTCTGCCCGCATCGGTCAGGGCGCAGCCATCCTTGGTGCGGTCGAAGAGCTTCGCGTTGAGCGAGGTCTCCAGCGCTTGGATTTGCCGGCCCACCGTGGGCTGGCTAACCCCGAGCGAGCGGGCGGCCGCCGTAAGACTGGATGTCTTGGCGACCGCCAGGAAGTAACGATAGAGCCCCCAGTCGACGCAATGCTGGCTAAGACTAGCCATAGGCGGACCTCGTAGTCTGAGCGTTCGATCACCCAGCCGACCGAGCGAGGTCAGCGAGCGCGCCACTCTTGTTGCCCAACGGCAGCGAACATGTCGGTCCGATAGATCACATTGGTAGTCACAAGATGCGTGAACTCAAACACGATTTCGTTGGTATCAACGGCTGCCCGCGCGCATCAGAAGGCGACCCGGCTCGATCGGGGTAGAGGCGCCACCTGTTCCAGAGGCTTCTGGGAAAGCGACTGAGTTCCACGCCCCGGTTAACGCCGGAAGATGACCTCTTCGATCTCCGGCTTGATCTCGTAGAGGCCGAGCACCGAGCCCTGCATACGCACCAGGGCGGCGACAGCGTCCAGGGTCGGCGTCGCGATGTCGAGGCGGCGAGCCAGCTCCAGCACCGTGGAGGTCAGTGCATCCAGCTCCATGGGCCGGCCGCGCTCCACGTCCTGCCGTGTCGAGGGCTTGTGCCCAACGATTTCGGCCCCGCCGTCGATACGCTTCTCCACGTCGACGGCGAAGCGGGCGCCGACCGCCTCGCCCACCGTCTTGCACTCGACCATGGTGCGGCGGACCACGTCGCGGCAAGCTTCGTTCTGGCCGATGAGGTCGAGGCTGGCGCCGGTCAGCGCCGAGACCGGGTTGAAGGAGCAGTTGCCCCAGAGCTTGATCCAGATCTCGTCGCGCAGGCGCGCTTTGCGCGGCGCTTTGAGGCCACCGGCGATCATCAGCTTTGAGAGGACCTCAACCCGCTCGCTGCTGCTGCCGTCCGGCTCGCCCAAGGTGAAGCGGTTGCCGCTCTTGTGCTCGATCACCCCCGGTTCCGGCACCTCGCAGGCGGGGTAGACAACGCAACCGATGGCGCGCTCCGGTCCGAAGGTCTTCCACTGGATGCCGCCGGGATCGACGGTTTCGAGCCAGGTATCGTCCAGAACGGTGCCGGTGTCGGCCTTGTAGAAGTACCACCAGGGAATGCCGTTGACGGCCGGCACGATGGCCGTGTGGTTGCCCATCAGCGGCTGAAAGCGGTCGATGACGGCCGGAACCGAATGAGCCTTGAGGCCGATGATGACATAGTCCTGGGGGCCGAGATCTGACGGGTCGTCGCTGGCCGCGACGTCAAAGGTCTCCCGCGCACCGTCCATGTCGAGGGTAAGTCCCCTCTCGCGAATGGCTTCCAGGTGCGGGCCCCGTGCGACCAGCGAGACCTCGGCACCGCCCTTGACCAAGGCCGCCGCCATGTAGCCGCCGATGGCGCCGGCGCCGAAAACGCAAACCTTGGTCACGCTGCTTCTCCCAAGCCGAGCTTCTCGGCCAAGCCGATACGCTGCAGCTTACCGGTGGCGCCCTTGGGAATCTCGTCGAGGAAGATAAAGGTCTTCGGCACCTTGAAGGGTGCAAGGCGGTCCTTGGCGAAATCCTTCAGCTCCTTCTCCGTGACCGCCTGCCCCTCGGCCAGCACCACGGCGGCGGCGACTTCCTCGCCCAGCATCTTGTGCGGCATGGCGAAGGTGACGAATTGCTGCACGGCCGGGTGGTCCATGAAGAAATCGTCGACCTCCAAGGGGGAGACCTTTTCACCGCCTCGATTGATGATCTCTTTGATCCGACCGGTGATCTTGAGATAGCCGTCATCATCGAGATAGCCCTCGTCGCCGGTGCGGAACCAGCCGTCGGTGAAGCTCTCGGCATTGGCCTTGGGGTTGTTCTCGTAACCGGGGGTGACGTTTGCGCCCTTGATACAAACTTCGCCGACCTTGCCTTGCGGCACGGCGCCGCCATCGGCTGTCAGGATGCGGATCTCCGGGCCGGCCGCCAGGCCGACGAAGCCCGGCTTCTGTTCTCCTGGCGGCAGCGGGTTGGAGGCCATCTGATGAGTCGCTTCGGTCATGCCGTAGGCTTCGATGACTGGGCAGCCGAAGGTCTCCCCTAGCTCATGGAACACCGCCGGCGGCAGCGACGCCGAGGAGGAGCGCACGAATCGGAAGGTGAGCTTAGAGACCGCTTCCGGGTTCCGCTTGGCACGCAGCAGGATGGCCTGATGCATGGTCGGTACGCCCGAATACCAAGTCGGCTGCTCAGCCAGCGCCAGGTCGAAGAACTTCAGCGCATTGAAGCCCGGCGTACAGCAGACGGAGGCGCCAGCCTTCATCGAGGACAGCACCACGGCGATGAGGCCATGGATGTGAAAGAGAGGCATGATGTTGAGACAGTGATCCGCCGGCGACAGCTGCAGCGTCTCGGCGATGCTGCTGGCCGACGCGAAGAGATTGGCTTGCGTCAACGGCACCACTTTCGGCCGTGAGGTCGTACCTGACGTGTGAAGCACAAGAGCTTCGTCTGCCGGTGCCGGCGGCATGTCTTCCGCCGATTCGTCCCAAAGGGAGAATGCGCCGGCCGGTGCGCCCTCGGCGATGCGTATCTCGGCCACCGGAATGTCGAGCGTCTGGGCCGCCGCCCTGACCGGGTTGTCGCTTCCCGGCGCGACCAGCACCAACTTCGGCTTCAAGTCCTCTAGGTAGAAGGCGTACTCTGCCTCCTTGTAGGCTGGGTTGAGGGGGGCGGCAGATAGGCCTGAGGCGACCGCTAGAAAGGCACTGGCCATTTCGGGGCCGTTGGGCAAAACGATCGCCACGCGATCGCCGGCGGCAATGCCACGCGCCGCGAGCTGTTGGCGTATGGCCGAGCAGTGTGTCCGCAGCGCACCGTAGGTCATGTCCGGCCGTTCCGGCGCGGTCAGGGCGATTGTGTTCTCGTCGCCGCCATTCAGCAAGCTTTGCACGATCGGCTCTGTCGACATGCGCGATGCTCCTCCCTCAATTCCACAGTCATGTAGGCCGTTTGCCGCGAAAGCGAAAGCAATGCCCACACTTCAA
>JANQIA010000093.1 GCA_028282405.1 Rhodovibrionaceae bacterium | reverse complement strand
CTCTGTCTTTCAACTGGCTGGAAGGCAAGTTCTATGCCTATCCTCCCTTTGGGTTGGTACAACAAGTTTTACTGAAATGGCAAAACAGCCGGCTAGTTTGCTTCTTTGCCCCTTGACGTCTCAAGGCAGTTGGTTCCATCTGTTGGTGGAACTCTACACAGATGTCCCCCATCTCATCCCTTCTCAGAGGATTTACTTAGGTAGCCCCAAGAAGGTTATAAAGGAACCTATCTCCAGTTGGTGGTTTGGTGTTGAGACAGCCAACAACAACCAACTTTTTCCACTAAGAAATGGAAGGATGTTCTGTTACATCACTATGTTCCTCTACAGTAGTCGTTCATTTGTTCAGGGGCGCTCCTTGCAGACCTCCCTTTTGCTCCCGTGATGGCATCCGCGAAGGCTGTGAGCCTCGGATTATCTCTACAGGCCGGAAGGAAAGAAATGCGGTCGGCCTGGTGCACGGCCTGACCGGTTCGCCGTACTACATGGGCGCTATCGGAGAACGCCTCCATGGCATGGGCTTCAACGTTCTCATTCCTCTGCTTCAATGTCATGGACTACGCCAACCGAACGGCATGCGCGGCGTCTCCTTGGAGGAGTGGAAGGGGAACGTGACCTATGCGCTCGAGCAGGCGACGACGCTTGGCGATCAGGTATCCGTCGGTGGGCTGTCGACTGGCGGCGCGCTGAGCGTTCATGCGGCGCTGCACAACAGGCAGTCTGTCAACGGGGCGGTCTTTCTCTTCTCGGCGGCGCTGGATATCGGGTACTTCAAGGAGAAATCCGCCGCTGTGCTGGCAAAGTGGCTGGATCTCTACGACGACTGGCGCGGTTCGCCGCTGATCGGTGACGACCCCTACCGCTACGCGCGCATGGACAAAGGCGGTGCGAAGGAGCTGGTGAAGCTGATCGGAGAAATCGATCGCTTGACGGGCTCACGCGGCAAGAAACAACGGCTCACCCAGCCGGTCTTCGCCGCGCACTCCGAGTACGACTCCACGGCCGATATTGAGGGCATCGAGGACCTGCTTGATGATGCGGAGCCGGACATGGCCATGCTCTTCCGGATCGGCAAGGACTTCCAGGTGCCGCATGCCAGCGTCGTGCTCGAAAAGGACGTCAAGGCCCATAACGGCTCCCCACTGGAGCCCAAAAACCCCTTCTTCGACGATATGATGACATCCCTACAAGGCTTCGTCGGACGACACCTAGACCCCGCAGCGTCTGCGTAGCTCGACGATCAAGCAGAGATCGTTTTGGTTTGGATGTACTCGGCTGGTTGCCGAGCCTCATTGCGATGCACCGCCACTCCGGGAAGGCGCTCTAGAATCCGCCAAGTGGCGGAAGGCTCTGATGGTTTCCGCGACGCCGCAGTGCAGGGATGTCGTCTCCAGCGGCCCAAGCAGTGCTTGCAGGGGCGCGGTATCGAAGCCGCCGTCTGGCTCCGGGCGGTCCACCGGCTTGACCGTGATGTGGGCCTCTGGAACGGCGGTCAGGATGGCGTCTTGCAGGTCGTCGACAGAGTGCAGCTCTCCGCTCACATCGCTGACGGCTGCGCCCTCGCGTAAGGCCTCGGCGCAGCGCAGGAAAAGGTCGGCGACGTCGGCGGCATACTGAAAGCAGAAGCGTCCGCTGAACGGCAGCTCAAAGGGCCGGCCCTCGGCAGCGGCTTGCATGGCGGCGGTGAAGGCTGAGGTCTCGCCCTGGTCACGGCCCACGCCATAGACGACGTAAGGCCGCAGGCCGATGCTCGGCACGCCGTGGTCCCGCCAAAAGAGGCGAGAGACTCCTTCACCGGCCTGTTTGTAGACGCCGTAAAGATTGGCCGGCGCCTTGTCCGGGCCGCGTGGCTTGGCGGCGGCGGAGCTCGCGTAGACCACCGGGATGCACCCGCCGTGGCGGGCGGCTTCCAGCACGTTGATCTGGCCCTCGAGATTGACGCGCGCGCCGAGGCTCGGCTTTGCGGCGCAGGCCGGGATTTGCAAAGCGGCGAGATGCAATACGGCGCTCGGCTGGGTCTCAGCCACCAGGGCCGCGACTGCTTTGGCATCCGTGACATCCAACGTGCGCCAGTCGATCTGTTCCGCTTGCTCGGTATGCTCGGCAATCTGCAGGAAGCGCCTCCGGTCCAGGCCCAGGTCGCAGGCGATGACATGTCGGCACTGCTGCAGCGCCCGGCGGGCGACCCAGGCGCCCAGGAAGCCGGCGGCGCCGGTCAGCAGCAGCGGCCTGTCGGGCGACGGAACAGGAAGGGTCACTCTTCGCCTCCCGGACGGCTCTGGAGCGGGGGCGCCGTGCCCCGCAGACGCGCCCAGGCGAG
>JANQIA010000036.1 GCA_028282405.1 Rhodovibrionaceae bacterium | reverse complement strand
CCGACGATGCAACTTTGGAAAGTCTAGGGAAACAGTATCCCACCCTGCGAAGGCTGGCGGACCCGACAGGATTCGAACCTGTGACCTCTGCCTTCGGAGGGCAGCGCTCTATCCAGCTGAGCTACGGGTCCCTGGGCGTCGAGAGGGCTTGGAGAGCGCTCTCACGGCTGGGCGGAGCCTAATCCATGGTCCCGAGCGGGTAAAGCGGATTGCGGAGAGGTGGCGGCCGCTTGCCGCAGCCGCGACAGAACAATTTTGTTCCGGGGAATTCCTGCTTTAAGCTCTTGATCTAAGGGCCGCAGAGTTGCCCGCGCTCCCCACGGCAGATCATCTCCGACAGGCGCGGGCAGGCGAAGAGCGGCCCAACCACGACAGGAGGCACTCTCATGCAGCTTCGCTCGCGCAGAGTCGGCGCAGCCGTCGCGACGGTCGTCGCCCTCGCCCTGGCCGCTCCCCTCACCATTCCGGCGGTCTTTGCCGATACGCCCGACGACACCCTGGTGATCGCCACGCGGATCGACGACATCGTCACCCTCGATCCGGCAGAAGCCTTCGAGTTCGCCGGCACCGACGCGCTCAACAACATCTACGATACCCTGGTCGAGTTCGACCCCAACGACTTCGGCCCCCTGGTGCCGGGCATTGCCGAAAGCTGGGAGCTGGCCGACGACGGCGTCACCTACACCTTCAAGATCCGCCAGGGTCTCAAGTTCCACAGCGGCAACCCGATCACCGCGCACGACGCGGCCTTCTCGCTGCAGCGGGTGATCAAGCTCAACCTCACCCCGTCGTTTATCCTCACGCAGTTCGGCTTCACGCCGGAGAACGTCGAAGAGCTCGTCAAGGCGACCGACGACTACACCCTGGTGATCAAGACCGATAAGCCCTACGCGCCGAGCTTCTTCTACAACTGCCTGACGGCGCCGGTGGCTTCGATCGTGGACATGAAGCTCGCGCTCGAGAACGAGAAGGACGGCGACCTGGGCCACGAGTGGATGCAGACCAACAGCGCCGGCTCCGGCGCCTACATGCTGAGCCGCTGGAAGCCCAACGAGTCCTATGTGCTGCAGGCGAACCCGGACTACTGGCGCGGCGACGTGGCCATGAAGCGGGTCTTCGTCCGGCACATCCCCGAGTCGGCGACCCAGCGCCTGCTGCTCGAAAAGGGCGATGTGGACATCGCCCGCAACCTCTCGCCCGATGACATCAAGGGCATGGAGGGGGCCGAGGGCGTCAAGGTCATCGACGACCTCAAGGGCCGCATCATGTACATCGCCCTCAACCAGGAACATCCGGTGCTCGGCGACCCCAAGGTCGTCCAGGCCATGAAGCACCTGATCGACTACAACGGGATGGCCAACTCCTTCCTCAAGGGTCAGTATATCCCGCATCAGGCCTTCCTGCCGCGCACCTTCATGGGTGAGATCGACGAGAAGCCCTACGACCTGAACGTCGAGAAGGCCAAGGCGCTGCTCGCCGAGGCCGGCCACGGCGACGGCTTCGAGGTGAAGATCTTCGTCCGCACGGCGCAGGAGCGGCTGGAGATGGCCCAGTCCCTGCAGAACACCTTCTCGCAGGCCGGCATTACGGCCGAGCTGGTGACCGGCACGGGCAAGCAAATCCTGGCCGAGTACCGCGCCCGCAAGCACGAGATCTATCTCGGTGCCTGGGGCCCGGACTATCCCGACCCGCACACCAACGCCGACACCTTCGCCCACAACCCGGACAACCGCGGCGAAGCCAAGCTGACCGGCAAGCTGGCCTGGCGCAACGCCTGGGACATCCCCGAGATGACCCAGATGACCGAGGCGGCGGTGCTTGAGAAGGATGCCGACAAACGCGAGTCCATGTATCGCGATATCCAGCGGCTGCATCAGCAGACCTCGCCTTTCGCGCCCATGTTCCAGCGCATCATCCAGGATGCCATGCGGGATAATGTGAACGGCTTCCTGGGCGGCGGCGCGGTGCATGACGCCACCTATTGGACCGTCACCAAGTAAGCGTCAGGACTAGTTGTCGGTTCCAGCCCACACGGCCGACGGCGGGGGCGAGAGCACAACGGCTCTCCTCCGCCGCTGGCTATTTCCCGCCGGGCGGCTGATCGCCTCGCTGGCGGTCACCTTTCTCGGCCTGCTCTTCATCACCTTCATCATCGGCCGGATGATCCCGATCGATCCGGTGCTGGCGATCGTCGGCGAGCGGGCGAGTCAGTCGACCTACGATCAGGTCTATCGCGAGATGGGGCTCGACCGGCCGCTCTACGAGCAGTTCGCCATCTATGTCTGGCAGGTGCTGCAGGGCGATCTCGGCACCTCGCTCCTGACCGCCCGGCCGGTGGCGGACGACATCCTCCGCGTCTTTCCGGCGACCCTGGAGCTGGCCACGGTTGCGACCATCATCGGCGTCGTCTTGGGCATCCCTATGGGCGTGATCGCGGCGGTCAACCAGGGGCGCTGGCAGGATCAGGTGGTCCGCGTGGTCGGGCTGTTCGGCTATTCCATGCCGGTCTTCTGGCTCGGCCTTATGGGGCTCTTGATCTTCTATGGCGTGCTGGACTGGGTCTCCGGGCCCGGGCGCCTGGATATCTTCTATGAGGACATCGTCCCGCCGGTCACCGGGGTCATCCTGATCGACAGCCTGCTCGCCGGGGACTTCGAGGTCTTCAAGAACGCGCTGAGCCACCTGGTGCTGCCGGCTTCGGTGCTCGGCTACTTCTCGCTGGCCTACATCAGCCGCATGACGCGCAGCTTCATGCTGGAGCAGCTGAGCCAGGAGTACATCGTCACCGCCCGGGTCAAGGGCGTCTCCGAGGCGCGGGTCGTTTGGCGCCATGCGCTGGGCAACATCTTGGTCCCGCTGATCACGGTGATCGCGCTGTCCTACGCCAACCTCCTGGAGGGCTCGGTGCTGACCGAGACGGTCTTCGCCTGGCCCGGCCTCGGCCAATACATCACCAACGCTCTACTCTCGGCCGACATGAACGCCGTGCTCGGCGGCACCATCGTGGTCGGCATGCTGTTCATTGGCCTGAACCTTCTCTCCGACTTTCTCTACCGGGTCGTGGACCCGCGCGCCCGATGAGCGAGCTCGCCGCCGGCCAACTCGACCGCAAGGGCCTGCGCGCCTGGCTGACCAGCGATACGCCGAGCTCGCGCGGCCAGGCGCGGGCGGTGCAGCTCTATCTCGGCTGGCTCGCCTTCTCGCGCAATCCGCTGGCCATGCTGGGGCTGGGCATCGTCCTGGCACTGGTGATCGTCGCGCTCTTCGCGCCACTCCTGGCGACCCACGATCCGCTGGCGCAACAGCTCGACAAGCGCCTCCTGCCGCCCGGCACGGAGGGTTTCCTGCTCGGCACCGACGAGCTGGGCCGCGATATCTACAGCCGCCTGGTCTATGGCGCCGGCATCACTCTCTACATCGTCACTCTGGTCGCCATCACGGCACCCCTGGCCGGCCTCCTGGTCGGCACGGTGGCTGGCTATCTCGGCGGCTGGGTCGACGTCGTGCTGATGCGCCTGACCGATATCTTCCTGGCCTTTCCCCGGCTGATCCTGGCGCTTGCCTTCGTCGCCGCTCTCGGGCCGGGCGTGGAGAACGCGGTGCTGGCCATCGCCATCACCTCCTGGCCGCCCTACGCCCGCATCGCGCGGGCCGAGACCCTGACTATCCGCAAGAGCGACTACATCAGCGCCGTGCGCCTGCAGGGCGCCTCCAGCCTGCGCGTCATCTGGGGTCACGTGATGCCGCTCTGCGTCTCCTCGGTCATCGTGCGGGTGACCCTGGACATGGCTGGCATCATCCTGACCGCCGCCGGCCTCGGCTTCCTCGGCCTCGGCGCCCAGCCGCCGACGCCGGAGTGGGGTGCCATGATCTCGGCTGGGCGCAAGTTCCTGCTCGATCAGTGGTGGGTCGCCACCATGCCGGGCCTGGCCATCTTCATCGTCAGCCTGGGCTTCAACCTGCTGGGCGACGGCCTGCGCGACGTGCTCGACCCGAGGAGTTCCAAGTGACGCCGCCCGCATCACACCCCGAGGCTCTGCTGACCATGGAGGACCTTTGGGTCCGCTTCCACACCCGCACGGGCATCGTCGAAGCCGTGCGCGGCATCGGCCTTTCGGTGGGACGGGAGAAACTCGGCATCGTCGGCGAGTCGGGTTCGGGCAAGACCATGACCGGTCGCGCCATCCTGCAGCTCATCCGGCCGCCGGGTGAGATCACCGCGCGGCGTATGGACTTCCAAGGTATCGATCTCCTGGCCGCCGACGAGCGGCAGATGCGGCAGATTCGCGGCGAGCGCATCTCCATGGTGATGCAGGACCCGAAGTTCTCGCTCAACCCGGTGATGACGGTCGGTCGCCAGATCGAAGAGGCCTACCGCACGCACACCAAAGCGGGCGGTCGCGAGGCGCGGGAGAAGAGCCTGGAGATGCTGGACGCGGTCAAGATCCGCGACCCGCGCCGGGTCTACGACCTCTATCCCCACGAGGTTTCCGGCGGCATGGGCCAACGCATCATGATCGCCATGATGCTGATCCCCGACCCGGAGCTCTTGATCGCCGACGAGCCGACCTCCGCCCTCGACGTCACGGTGCAGATGCAGGTGCTGGCCATCCTCGACGACTTGGTCAGCCAGCGCGGCATGGGCCTCATGTTCATCTCTCACGACCTCAACCTGGTGGCGTCCTTCTGCGACCGGGTGGTGATCATGTATGCCGGGCGCATCGTCGAGACCTGCCGCGCCGACCGGCTGGAGGAGGCGCAGCATCCCTATACCCGCGGCCTGCTGGCCTCCCTGCCGGAGGTCGACCGGCCGGTGGCGACACTGCCCACCCTGAACCGCCAGGACTCCTGGCGTGAGGAGCCCGGCGTCGATGCCTTCCTCTGAGCCGGGTGCCGCGCCGCTTATCGAGGTGGAGAGCCTCGACGTCGTCTTCGGCTATGGCGCCCAGGCCGTGCACGCGGTGCGCGACGTCTCTTTCCAGGTCATGGCCGGCGAGACCTATGGCCTGGTCGGCGAGTCGGGCTCCGGCAAGTCGACGGTGTTGCGAGCGCTCTCCGGGCTCAACCCGGACTGGAGCGGCAACCTGCGCCTAGGCGGTCGGGCCTTGGGGCGGGAGCGGGACCGCGCCTTCTACAAGCGGGTGCAGATGGTCTTTCAGGACCCCTACGGCTCCTTGCATCCCCGGCATACGGTGGACCGCGCGCTGGGCGAGCCGGCGCGTATCCATGGCCTGGACCGCGTCGACCGCCGCATCGAGCAGGTGCTGCTCGACGTCGGCCTCGGCCCGGCCTTCCGTTTCCGCTACCCCCATCAGCTCTCGGGCGGTCAGCGCCAGCGGGTGGCCGTCGCCCGCTGCCTGATGCTGGAACCCGAGGTGCTGCTGCTCGACGAGCCGACCTCGGCGCTCGACGTCTCGGTGCAGGCGGAAATCCTCAACCTGCTCGGTCGTCTCAGGCGGGAGCATGGCCTGACCTACATCCTGGTCAGCCACAACCTCGCGGTCATCGCCCAGATGTGCGACCGCCTGGCGGTGATGAACGCCGGCCGCGTGGTCGAGGAGATGAGCGTTGCTCAATTGCGCGCCGCCGAGCCGACCCAGCCCTATACCCGGCAACTGCTCACCGCCAGTCGCGGTTACGACCGCGCCGCCGCGGAGGCGATGGAGAGCTTCGATTAAGTCGGTTCTCGGCCGCCGCCGGTCAAAGCCCTCAGGCTCTCTGGGCGCAGGCGGCTGATGGCCAAGCCGGCGAAGATCAGGACCAGGCCGACCCAGGCGCTGACCTCCGGCAGGTGGCCGAGGAACAGCCAGGACCAGAAGACGCCGAACAGCGGGATGAGGTAGGAGACCTGGCTCAGGAAGGTGACACCGGTCTCTCGGACGAGCTGATAGCGCAACAGGGCGGCGACGCCGGACGACACCAGGCCGAGGAAGATCATCGCCGTCCAGGCCTCCGCCGGAATGCCGCTGAAGCTCGGACGGTCGGCCAGGAGCGCGATGGGGGTCATGTAGAGCGCGGCCATCAGGAGGGCCGCGGCGCTGCTCGAGACGGGTTCGAGATGGCTGACCTTGCGGGTCAGAAGCGAGCTAACGGTGAATCCGAGGGCGGCGAGCAGGATGGCCAGCTTGCCCCAGAGTCCCTGGTCGACGCCCTCCAAGGCCTGGTTGCCCAGGATGAAGAGAATGCCGGAGAAGCCGAGCGACATGCCGATGACCTTGGCCCGGGTGATGCGGTCGTCGGCGGTCAGCCAATGGGCGAGCAGCAGGGCGATGAAGGGCTGTACGCCAAGCAGGATGGCTGCCAAGGCCGAGGAGATGAACTGCTGCCCCCAGGCGATCAGCAGAAAGGGCAGGGTGGCGTTGAACAGACCTGCGAGCAGCAGAATCAACCAGTCGCGCCGCGCCTTGGGCAGGCCGATGCCGGTCCAGAAGGCGAGGGTGACGAGCAAGGCGGCTGAGAGCACGAGGCGGGAGGCCGCCAAGGTCAGCGGCGGGAAGCCGCGCAGGGCGATCTCGACGCAGAGAAAGGCGGAGCCCCAGATGGCACCGAGCACGACCAGCTTGACGCTGTCGCCGAGCGTCGGCGTGCGGATGGGCCTCACGAGCCCTCGTTCCCCGCCGGCTCCTGTGTTGCGCCTTGGCTAACCCCCGTCCGCTCGGCGAAATTCTCGGCGGCGTAGCCGTCGGCGCGGGAGGGCAGGGGGCCATTGCGCGGCGCGGGGCTCTCGGTCCAGGCCAAGACATCCTCGATCACCACGTCGGCCTGCAGGTCCCGCAGCAGCAGGTGCCAGCCCTCGGGATAGAGGGCCACTGTGCGTGGTGCACCTGGCGGAAGCCTCTGCCAGAAGGCCTCGACCGGCGCCGGGGGGACGAGTTCGTCCTTTTCGCCATAAAGCAGCAGCAGGGGAGTCTTCAGCTGCGGCGCCGCAGCGAAGGCTTGGTCCATCAAGGTGACGAAACCTTCTAAGGTGTCGATACGGATCCGCTTGAGGAAAAGAGGATCTCTGCCCAGGCCGCGCAGCATCTCGATGTTGTCGGAGGCCTGGCGGCCCAGGCCTTCGCCCCCAGGGCTCCAGCCGGGAAACAGACGCACCGCGAGCCAGAGGGCGACTCGTTGATACCAGGGCTGCGTGCTGCGCGCCCAGATCGCCGGTGCCGAGAGGATAAGGCCGTCGACCTTGGCGCCCGCTTCGGCGACGGCAACCACGGCAACGGCACCACCCATGGACTCGCCGAGCAGGAAGACGGGCTTGCCCGGGTGCCGCTGGCGTAGCAGGGCAATTGCCGTTGCGGCGTCCCGGGCCAAACGCGCGCCGCTGGCCCAGAGGCCGGGATGGGCGCCGGCGCCGAAGCCGCGCTGATCATAGGCGTAAAGGGCGACCCCGGCGTCGGTGAAGCGGGGTGCCGGCAGGGCGAAGGCCTGCGAGTAGTCATTCAAGCCGTGCAGGGCGAGGATGACGATCTCTGGCTCGCCCTCCGGCAGCCAGCGCCGTAGTGGCAGCCGGTAGCCGTCGTCGCTGACCAGGAACAGCCCGTCCCAGGCGGGAGACTCGGTGGCCTCCGTTTCCTCCGCCTCAGCAGGAACCGTAGCCGCAGAGGGCAGCGCCGCCATCAGCCGCGGCGGTGTGGGGCCAGGGCCAGGGGGTAGGCTTTGGGATGCGCAGGCGGCCAGCGCGAGCAGGAGCAGGGCGGCGAGGCCGCCGATCAGCCGCCTAGGTGTCACGTCCGCGCGACTCTTCGGCGCGTGCGTCTGCGGCGGGGGCGCGGGTGAGCTGCAGGAAGATATCCTCCAGGTCCGCTTCCTCGGTGCGCAGATCGATCACCGTCAGGCCGGCTGCGGCGATCGCCGTCAGGATCCGGGCAACCGGGCTATCCTTGACGGAATAGTGGACCAAGAGGCTGTTGGGCGCAGTGAGCTTCACATCGAAATCGGCCAAAGCCGGCGGTACCTCGTCAAGCGCCCGGTCGACCACGATGGTCAAGTCCTTGCTGTCGAGCTGAGCCAGCAGATTAGGCGTGGTGTCGTCGGCGATGACGCGGCCATGGTTGATGATGGCAATGCGGTCGCAGAGCTCTTCGGCTTCTTCCAGATAGTGGGTGGTCAGCAGCACTGTGGTGCCGCGGTCGTTCAGCGCGCGCACCTGCTGCCAGAGCTGCTGGCGCAGCTCGATATCGACGCCTGCCGTCGGCTCGTCGAGCACCAGCACCGGCGGGTCGTGAACCATCGCCTTGGCGACCATCAGACGCCGGCGCATGCCGCCGGAGAGGCTGCGGCTGTAGGCCTCCGCTTTGTCCGCCAGGCCGAGCGCCCGGAGGATGCCCATGGTCTCCCGCTCCTTGGGCGGCACGCCGTAAAGCCCGGCCTGCAGCTCCAGGAGCTGGCGCGGCGTGAAGAAGGGGTCGATGTTGAGCTCCTGCGGCACCACGCCGATGGCGGCGCGCGCGGCGCGCGGCTCCCGCTCGATGTCATGGCCCCAGATCT
>JANQIA010000033.1 GCA_028282405.1 Rhodovibrionaceae bacterium | reverse complement strand
GCCGCGGCGCCCTTCGACAGCGGTCTTCACCTCGTGCCCCTCGTCCATCAGCAGGTCGCTGAGGACATCGAGAACGAGCTCATTGTCGTCGATGACCAGTATGCGTGCCACGTCTATCCTCGCAATCTGTGGCGTTAGGGCAGAGCCGCTTTCACGCGACGCGCGCGGTTAACTTAGCCTGAAAAGACTAAAGAGAACGTAATCCGTTCAGCGGGTTAATCGCTTTGCGTCCGGTCGAGGACTTCGCGGACCTTCTGCGCCAACGTTTGGTTGAGGTAGGGCTTGGTCAGCCAGTTCCTGCCGCGCTCGGGATCGCGCATGCGCGACATGGCGGCCGGCGGGAATCCCGAGGTATAGAGGACGCGAAGCGCCGGATGCTCGCGCACAGCTCTGTCCGCAAGCTCCAAACCGTTCATGCCCTCCGGCATGGCGATGTCGGTGAACAGTAGGTCGATCTCCGGGTGCTCCTTCAGGACCGCGAGGGCGGAGGGCCCGTTCTCTGCCGAGAGCACGCGATAGCCGAGCCCGGACAGTGTGGCGAGCGAGGTCTCGCGCACGTCCTCCTGATCTTCGACCACCAGGATGGTCTCGCGCCCCAGCGGACAGAAAATGCCGGCCGGCTCCTCGGGCGCTTCGGCGCTTTCGCTGTCGTCGGCGGGGAAATAGAGGCTGAAGCAGGTGCCCTGACCTTCCTCACTGTAGACTGTGACGTGGCCACCCGATTGCTTCACGAAGCCGAACACCATGCTGAGGCCGAGGCCGCTGCCCTTGCCAACGTCCTTCGTGGTGAAGAAGGGTTCGAAGATGCGTTGCTGGGTTTCCAGCGGTATCCCGGTTCCGTCGTCGGTAACTGAGAGCACGATGTAGCGCCCGGGTTTCAAATCCGGCTTCTGGGCGGCGTGCTTCGCATCGAGATCGGCCATCTCGGTTTGGATGGTGATTCGCCCGCCCTCGGGCATGGCATCGCGGGCGTTGAGGATCAGGTTCAGCAGGGCGGTTTCGAGCTGACCCGGGTCCACCCGCGTCGGGCTGAGCTCTTGATCGAGGAAGTAGTCGAGCTGAACCTGCTCGCCGACCGAGGTCTTGAGCAGGCGCTGCATGCCCGAGACGGCCTCGCTGAGGTCGGTAGGCCGCTCCTCCAGCGGTTGCTGGCGCGAGAAGGCCAGCAAGCTCCGGGTGAGCTCTGCGCCGCGCTGCGCGGCGTGCTTGGCCGTGTCGATGCGCTTGGTGGCGCGCTCGTCGTCAACGATGCGGCGCTCGAGAAGCTGCAGATTGCCGAGGATGACGGTCAGGAGGTTGTTGAAGTCGTGCGCTAGGCCGCCGGTGAGCTGGCCGACCGCTTCCATCTTGTGGGCTTGCTGGAGCTGCTGCGCGGCCAGCTTGATGTCGGTGATGTCCTGCACCGTTCCTTCGCTGCGCTGCGGTATGCCGTTCTCGACCAGGAAGACGTGCTCGATTTCGCGCATATGCCGCACTTGGCCGTCCGCAGTGACGATGCGGTACTCGATGTTGAGCGGCTCTTGCCTGTCGTAGGTATCGCGCAAGGCTTCCAGGTAGCGCTCCCGGTCGTCGGGATGAAGGAAGTCGGCGGCTTCGCTTTCCACGCCGGTGGCGCGTTGCATGTAGTCTTCGACCGATAGGCCGTGGAGGCGCGCCAGCTCCTCGGAGCAATAGATGCAGCGGTCCTCGACGAGATCCCAAACGAAGTGGCCCAGCTTGGCCATCTCCGCCGCGGTCTTGAGCCGCCGCTCGCTTTCCTCGATAGCCTGCTGGGCCCGCTTCTCTTCGGTAATCTCCCGGCTGGTGCCGATCTCTCGGATCACCTGGCCCGATTCATCGAAGACAGGGTGGATGATCTCGCTGACATCGCGGACCGTTCCGTCATCGCGCAGAACACGATACTCGAAGGCGACCTTCTCGCCGTTGCGCATCGCCTGCATGCGGTCTTTGACGAAGTCCCGATCCTCCGGATGGACGAGAGAGAACTCCTCTTCCATGGTGGCGGCGCGCGCGATGTACTCCTCGGCAGAGAGGCCGTGCAGGCGCGCATGCTCCTCCGAGCAGAAGATGCAGCGGTCCTTGAGGACATCCCAGACGTAGTAGCCGAGACCGGCGACCTCGGTCGCCTGCTCCAGACGCTCCGAATAGAGGCGCCGTTCTTCCTCGAACTTCTTTTCCTCACTGATGTCTCGGACGATGAGGACAAAGCCGTCCGGTTCCCCATCGCTGGAGAAGTGGGGAATATAGTCGCGATAGACCATGTGCTCTTCGCCATTGGCGAAGTAGGCGGGGCCTTCGCGGGCGGTGCGCTTGCCGGCCAGCGCATCCTCGACCATGCCGGCAATCTCGACGTAGTTTTCCGGCTGCGCGATATCGGCGATCGGCCTGCCGACCATCTCTTCGGCCGGTTTTTGCGCCCACTGTTGCCAGATCCTGTTGCCGAACAGCATCCGTCCCTGCTTGTCGGCATAGCCGACCAGGAAGGGGAGGTTGTTCGTCACGATGTCCAGTCTTTCCAGGCTGGTGCGCAAGGCTTCGTCGGTCTGCTTCCGCTCGGTTATGTCTTCCACATAGCCTTCAATGCGGACCAGTTGGCCCGATGGGCTGACGACACCGCGCATGCGCTCCCAGAGCCAACGTTCCTCGCCGTCGGCGGCGCGCACGCGATACTCGCATTCGAAGGCTTCGCCGAGCTGCAGCAGGGTCTCGCCCGCCCGCTTGAGTCTCTGCCGGTCGTCCGGATGCACCAGGTCCATCAGGTCCAAGGCGTTCTCGCCGACCAGCCTGCTCGGCTCGTAGCCGAGGATCCGCTGCACGCCGCTGCTGATGAAGCGCAGGTTGTCCTTGCCGCCGCAGTTGCGGACATAGACATAGCCGGGAAGGTTGGCGATGAGGCGGGCGCTGCGCTCCTGCTCCAGCCTGAGCTTCGCCGAGACGGTCTGCCGCTCGGCGATCTCCTGCTCCAGGGCGCGGTTGGTGGCGCTCAGCTCCGCCGTGCGGGCGTTGACCGCGTCGGTCAGCTCTTGCGAGTACTGCTTTTGGACGTCGGTGTCGTGGATATAGCCCACGACCGCTTCCGGCTCGCCCTCGTCGTTCCGCAACAGCACGGTATGGTTTTCCATCCAGCGGTAGCGGCCGTCGGTATGGCGGAAGCGAAACTCTTGGTAGCCCCGTCCGTCACGCAGGGTGGTTTCGCGCAATCCTAGAAGTTTGTCTCGGTCGTCCGGGTGCAGCGAGTCGATCCACGCGTGCGGTTGCCGGCAGATCTGCTCGGGATCGAGCCCGAGCTGTTGTTTGACATGGGGGCTGACATAGACGATCTGGCCGTCGTTCTGTGGCTCGCGGACGTAAAACGTCCCCGGCGCAGCAGCGATCAGAAACTCGAGCTTGTCGTCGCTTTGCCCCAGCGCCTTTTCGGCTTTGGTCAGCAGGCGCAGGCGCTCGCGGGCCAACCGCCATTGGCGCCAAGCGAACCAGGCAATCCACAGCGAGGCCGCCGCCGCGGTCATGATCAGGTCGTCGAGTTCCCACTCTTCGTGTTCTCGCGAATAGTCGTGGAAGGCTTCGAAGGCATCGAACGAAGTCAGAAGCAAGGCCGTAACCGCCACGCCGATCAAGGCGATCAAGGCGTCGGTCCAAAGCCGTCGCGTCTGCCGCTTCGAGGTCACAGCCTCCGCCATCCCGTCCCCTATTGGCGGGCCCCTCGTTGCACGCGACGAACAGGGGCCGAGTGTCGTTCTTACCGATCCCGCCGTATACCAGCGTACCAGCGATCATGCCGGATAACAGCCTCTAGCTTAAAGTACACTTAAAACTAGCATGGCAAGTGGGGACATCGCATCTTACTGGAGAAGCGAGCTTTTTGGGTGTTCTAGCGCTGGCTGTTTTCCCAGTCGGGATGGACCCAGGGCGCCTGGTTGGAGGCCGGCAGCGGCTCCCGTCCCAGCACATGATCGCTGCCTTTCTCGCCGATCATCAGGGAGGGGCCGTTGAGGTTGCCGTTGGTGATCTGCGGGATGATGGCGGAGTCGATCACCCGGAGACCCTCCAGCCCGATCACCCTGCATTGCGGGTCGACCACCGCCATGGGGTCGTCGGGCCGGCCCATGCGGCAGGTGCCGCAGGGATGGTAGGCGCTTTCGACGGCATCGCGGATGAAGTCGTCCAGCGCCTCGTCGCTTTCCACGGCTGCCCCCGGTGCGATCTCCCGGCCGGCGAAGGGCTTGAAGGCCTCTTGCTGGAAGATCTCCCGCGTCAGCCGAATGCAGGTGCGGAAGTCGCGCCAGTCCTCCGGCGTCGACATGTAGTTGAACTGGATCACTGGCGGCGCGGCGGGGTCGGAGGAGCGCAGCCGGACCCAGCCACGCGAGGCCGAGCGCATCGGTCCCACATGGGCCTGGAAGCCGTGCGACTCGGCGGGGGCCTTGCCGTCGTAGCGGATGGCCACGGGCAGGAAGTGATACTGGATGTCGGGGTACTTCACCCCGGCACGCGAGCGGATGAAGGCCGCCGACTCGAAGTGGTTGGTGGCACCGTGGCCGCTCTTGGCCAGCAGCCACTGCAGGCCGATCAGGCCCTTGGAGACCAGGTTGAGATGCCGGTAGAGGGTGATGGGCTCGAGGCATTCCTGCTGGATGTAGAGCTCCAGGTGGTCCTGCAGGTTCTCGCCCACGCCGGGCAGCTCGTGGAAAGGGCTGACGCCGGCCTCCGCGAGCCGGGCTGCGGCCCCGATGCCGGAGAGCAGGAGCAGCTTCGGCGAGTTGATCGAGCCGGCGGCGAGGATGACCTCCCGCCGCGCCCTCGCTTCGTGGGTCTGTCCGTTCTTGCGGTAGCGGATGCCGCTGGCCCGCTTGCCGTCGAAGAGGATGCGCTCGGCCAGGGCGCCGGTTTCCAGCGCCAGGTTCGGTTTGCGGCGGGCCGGCTTGAGATAGGCATTGGCCGCCGACCAGCGCCGGCCCTGCCAGATGGTCATCTCCATCGGGCCGAAGCCTTCCTGCTGCTCCCCGTTGTAGTCGGCGGTGACCTGATAGCCCGCCTGCTTGCCAGCCTCGACAAAGGCTTGGAACAGCGGGTTTTCCCGCTGGCCGCGGGTGACGTGCATTGGCCCGTCGCTGCCGCGCCAGCCCTCTTGCCCGCCGTGGCTTGATTCCATGCGCTTGAAGTAGGGCAGCACGTGGCGATAGCCCCAGCCCTCGGCGCCCATCTCCTCCCAGCCATCGTAGTCGCAGGCATGGCCGCGGACGTAGACCATGCCGTTGATGGAGGAGGAGCCGCCGATCACCTTGCCGCGCGGACAGGCCAGGCGGCGGCCGCCCAGGTACGGCTCGGGCTCGGACTGATAGCCCCAGTCGTAGCGGCCCATGTTCATGGGATAGGAGAGGGCCGCCGGCATCTGGATCAGTGGGCCGATGTCGCTGCCGCCCTGCTCCAGCACCAGCACCCGAAGGCTGCCGTCCTCGCTTAGCCGGCTGGCCAGCACCGAGCCGGCCGACCCAGAGCCGACGATGATATAGTCGTAGTCCGATGAAGCCATGCTGTTTGCCCGGCAGGAGAAGTGCGGGGCGCATGAAGGGCAAGGCGAGGGCATTTGGCAAGCGCGAAGGTCGGTCCGAGGTGGACAAGAAAGACTGCCGCGACGCAGTATGCCGGCAACAGGGAGGACCGCCATGATACGAGCATTTTCCGTTTTCGCCGCAGCGCTTGGACTGTTTGCCTTGACCGCGGGTGAGAGCCCGGCCAGCGAATCCGAGGCCTGCCGGACCGTTCACTTCTCCGACGTCGGCTGGACCGACATCACCGCCACCACGGCGACCGCGTCGGTGGTCCTGGAGGCGCTCGGCTATGACGCCAATGTCAGCGTGCTGTCTGTGCCGGTGACCTACGCCTCCCTGAAGAACGGCGATATCGACGTCTTCCTCGGCAACTGGATGCCGACCATGGAGGGGGACATTGCGCCCTATCGGGAGGAACGCTCGGTCGACATCATCCGCGCCAATCTGGAGGGCGCGAAGTACACCCTGGCCGTCCCGAAATACACCTACGACGCCGGCCTCAAGAGCTTCGCCGATATCGTCAAGTTCAAGGACGAGCTCGACGCGGAGATCTACGGCATCGAGCCCGGCAACGACGGCAACCGCCTGATCCTGGAGATGATCGAGAAGAACGCCTTCGATCTCGAAGGCTTCGAGCTGGTGGAGTCCTCGGAGCAGGGCATGCTGGCCCAGGTGGCGCGCTCGGTGAAGCGTAAGCAGCCGATCGTCTTTCTGGGCTGGGAGCCGCACCCGATGAACGCCAATTTCGAGATGGCCTATCTGGCCGGCGGTGACGACTGGTTCGGGCCGAACTTCGGCGGCGCCACGGTCTACACCAACACCCGGGCCGGCTATCTCGGCGAATGTCCAAACGTCGGGCGCTTTCTCAACAATCTCGCCTTCACCCTCGCGATGGAGAACGAGATCATGGCCGCCATCCTGGATGAGGGCGAGGAGCCTGAGGATGCCGCCGCGACTTGGCTGAAGAACAATACCGGCGTTCTCGACGGTTGGCTGGCCGGGGTCACCACCTTCGACGGGGAGAACGGCCTGGCCGCGGTGCAGGCTAGGCTCAGCCTCTAATAACAAGCGATCAGGCTGATGGCTGACCTCGGCGATCCGATCAGCGACTGGCTCACCGAGAAAGGCCACAAGCTGCCCATCGGCGAATGGGGCGAAGCCTTCGTCGATTTCCTGATCGAGTACTTCGGCTGGTTCTTCGACCTGATCTCCGTCGTGCTGGAGTTCCTGGTCGAAGGTCTGGTCGAGATCGTGCTCTTCTTCCCGCCGCTCGTCGTCATCCTGGCATTGGCGGGGCTGGCCTATTGGCTCAGGCGGCGCTTCGTTTTGTCGGCGGCCGTCTTCGTGCTGCTGCTCTTGATCGTCAATCTCGGCTATTGGGAGGAAGCGGTCGAGACCCTGGCTTTGGTGCTCTTCGCGACGGCCATCTGTATGGCGATCGGCGTGCCGGTCGGCATCGCCGCCGCGCATCGGGAGTGGCTCTACACCGCGCTGCGGCCGGTTCTCGACCTGATGCAGACCCTGCCGACCTTCGTCTATCTCATCCCGACGCTGGTGCTCTTCGGCCTGGGCGTGGTGCCGGGCCTGATCTCGACCATCATCTTCGCTTTGCCGGCGCCCATTCGCCTGACCTATCTCGGCGTTTCCTCGGTGCCCAAGCAGTTGCGCGAAGCCGGCGAGGCCTTCGGGGCGACCAAGAGCCAACTGCTTTGGAAGGTGGAAATCCCCCATGCCTTCCCGACGATCATGGCCGGCCTCACCCAGTGCATCATGCTGTCGCTCTCCATGGTGGTCATCGCCGCCCTGGTCGGTGCTGACGGGCTCGGCAAGCCGGTGGTGCGCGCGCTGAACCAAGTGAACATCGAGATGGGCATCGAGGCCGGGTTGGCCATCGTCATTCTCGCCATCCTGCTCGACCGGGTCTGCCGGCGCCCCGGCATGGACGAAGGCGGCAACAAGTGACGGCCGTCGCCTTCGAAGCCGTCGATATCGTCTTCGGCGACAAGCCGGAACGGGCCCTGAGCCTCCTCGACCAGGGCGCCACCCGAGCGGAGATCCTGGCCAAGACCGGTCTGGTGCTCGGCGTCGCCGATGCCAGCCTGGCGGTCGAGGAAGGCGAGATCTGCGTGCTGATGGGCCTTTCGGGCTCCGGCAAGTCCACGCTGCTCCGCGCCGTCAACCGTCTCAACGAGGTGACCCGCGGCGCCGTCACCCTGGCCGACGGGAACGGGCGGGTGGATGTGGCGCACTGCGACGCCGCGACTCTGCGGCGGCTGCGCACCCAGCGCATCGCCATGGTCTTCCAGCAGTTCGCGCTGCTGCCCTGGCGCAGCGTGCGGGAGAACGTCGGCTTCGGCCTGGAGCTGCGCGGCTTGGCGCCGGCCGAACGCAACGCCATCGTCGAGGAGAAGCTGAAGCTGGTCGGGCTCGATCAGTGGGCGGACAAGTACGCCCACGAGCTCTCCGGCGGCATGCAGCAGCGGGTCGGTCTGGCGCGGGCCTTTGCCACCGATGCCGACATCCTGCTGATGGACGAGCCTTTCTCCGCTCTCGACCCGCTCATCCGCGAGCATCTGCAGGACGAGCTGCTGGCGCTGCAGCGCCGCCTGAAGAAGACCATCATCTTCGTCAGCCACGATCTCGACGAGGCGCTGAAGCTCGGCAATCAAATAGCGATCATGGAGGAAGGCCGCATCGTCCAGAGCGGCTCGCCCGAGACCATCGTCCTCAATCCGATCAACGAGTACGTCGCCGCCTTCGTCGCGCACATGAACCCCTTGAAGGTGCTGCGCGGGACCTCCGTCATGCGGCCTGTGTCCAATCGGACGGAGTGCGACCGGGAGGTGCTGCTGGATGCGGACGACGGCCGGCGCCTCGTGCTCGACGAGACGGGCGCTCCGCAGTACATCCTCGCGGCCGATGGCGCGCGGCGCCTGGAAACGGCCGGATTGGCGGCAGTCAGCGCCAACAGCTCGCTGCAGGATATCATCGCGTTGAGGCAGGAGACCGGGCAGCCCGTGCTCCTGGTCGAGGCTGGCTGCGTGGTCGGTATCTGCGGCGACCAGGAGATTTACGAAGCCATCCTCAAGCGGGCGGAACCGGAAGCAAGCGAGGCGTTGGCCCAGCATGGATAGAGCGATACGCGGCGTCCTCTTCGACAAGGACGGGACGCTGATCAACTTCTCCCGCACCTGGGCACCGGCCATCCGGGAAGCGGCCCTCTTCGCCAGTCGCGGCGACCAGGTCATCGCGGACAAGCTGCTCGTCGCAGGCGGATGCGACCCTGAGAGCGGCGAGGTAGCCGGCGGCAGCCTTCTGGCCGGGGGCACCAATCGGGACATTGCGGCCGCCTGGATCGAGCAGGCCGATGGCTGGGCGCTCGATCCCCTGACACGGCATCTCGACGAGATCTTCACTCGGCGTGGGGTGCCCCATGCCGAGGCCCTTGCCGATTTGCCCGCGCTGTTCGGCGCGCTTGTCGCCAGGGGACTGATCGTGGGCGTGGCCACCAGCGACTGCGCGCTCTCCGCACACTTGACGCTCGAGCGGTTCGAAGCCCTGGAAAGCGTTGCTTTCCTCTCGGGCTACGACAGCGGCCACGGCAGCAAGCCGGGACCCGGCCAGGCGCTGGCCTTCTGCGAGGCCTGCGGGTTGGCGCCGGGCGAGATCGCCGTGGTGGGAGACAACAGCCACGACCTGGAGATGGCCGCAAGCGCCGGGGCCGGCTTGAAGATTGCGGTGCTGTCGGGAACGGGCACGCGCGACCAGCTCGCGCCGCTCGCGGATGTGGTGATCGCCTCGATTGCCGAGATCGGCCCGGTGTTGGACACGACTAAGGCTTGACGCGAGCTAGGCGTCTGCCCGCCGCCGCCGGCCGCGCCGCTCGCTGCGCTTGGGCGCGTCACCGTCATCGCCGCCCGGCAGCACGCCGGTCAGCGGACCGAGCTCGGCGATGATCTGTTCCAGGTTGGGGCAGTCGCCGCGCTCGCTGGCTTCCAGCGCCTGGCGCATGACCTTGAGGTGCGCCGGGGTGGTTCCGCAGCAGCCGCCGATGATACGGGCGCCGGCGTCGCGCGCCATCACGGCGTACTTGGCCATTAGCTCCGGCGTGCCGCTGTAGACGATCTTGCCGTCCTTGTAGGAAGGGATGCCGCAGTTGGCCTTGGCGATCAGCACGTCGGTCGGGCCCTTGCTGTCGCGCATATTGATGATGGCCGCCATCAGGTCCGAGGCGCCGGTGCCGCAGTTGCCGCCGAAGGCGAGGGGCCCCGGGGTGGTCTTGTGGGCGAGGCCGACCAGGTCCTTCGGCGTCACGCCCATCATGGTGCGGCCGTTGGTATCGAAGGAGAGGGTGCAGCAGGCCTTGATGCCGACTTGGTCGGCCGCTTCGAGGGCGGCGGCCAGCTCTTCGGGGGCCGACATGGTCTCGACCCAGACCACGTCCGCGCCGCCGTCCTTGAGGCCGCGCATCTGCTCGGCGAAAGCGTCGACGGCGTCTTCATGGGTCAAGGGGCCAAGAGGGACCATGAGATCGCCGGTCGGGCCGACCGAGCCGGCGCAGACGACCTCCCGGCCCGAGGCCGCGATCTCCTCCTGGAGCAGCTCGGCCGCCCGCTTGTTGATCTCGTAGGCCTGGTCCTGCGCGTCGTGCAGCTTGAGGCGGTTGCGGGTGCCGCCGAAGCTATTGGTCAGCACGATGTCCGTGCCGGCCTCGATCATGCTGCGGTAGTGCTGGCGGACCTTATCCGGCTCCTGCAGGTTCCAGATATCGGGCGCCTCGCCATTGGGCAGTCCGAGCGCGAACATGTTGGTTCCCGTCGCGCCATCGGCGAGCAACCAATCGCGTTCTTCCAGCAATCTTTCCAATAAGTTCTTCGTCATCGTTCCGGCAGGGCTTTAACGCGGCCAGGAGGCCTTAGCGAGGGTGGGATCATGCCGCAGTGCAGCAAGCCTTGGCAACTATGGATCTCACACTGCCGTTATGCCGGTTAACGTCCGAAGAACGAGACCGAGAAGACTGGGGGAGCTGGTCCTACCCCCGCATGCGTTCGCCTTTGGGGTCGAGCAGCGGCTCGCCCATCAGTTGGGCCCGGCGCTGCTCGCCGAGGATCTCGATGTCGACGCTTTGCTCCTCGCCGACCAGCTCCGGCGGCAGGAAGCCCAGCGCCACCGACTTGCCGATGTAGTGGGCATAGCCGCCGGAGGTCACGAAGCCGACCAGCTCGCCGTCCTTGGTGATCGGCTCGTCACCCCAGACGTCGGCGCCGTTGGCCTCGACCACGAAGGTGCAGAGCTGCTTCTTGGGTCCAGCCGCCTTTTCGGCCGCCACGGCTTCGCGCCCGATGAAGTCGTGCGGCTTGTTGTAGGACACGAAGCGGTCGAGCCCGGTCTCCCCCGGCGTGTAGTCGGGGCGGTACTCGCGGGTCCAGGAGCCGAAGGACTTCTCCAGCCTGAGGCTCATCATGGCCCGCATGCCGAAGGGGCGCAGGCCCAGGTCCCGGCCGGCTTCGCTCAGCGCGTCATAGAGCGCGACCTGCTCGCGAAGGGGCACGTAGATCTCGTAGCCCAGGTCGCCGGTGTAGGTCACCCGGCACACGATGGCGTCGGACAGGCCGACCTGCATCTCGCGGACCGCAAGGAAAGGCAGGGCCTCGGTCGAGACATCGGCGCTGGTGACCCGCGACAGCAGCTCCCGCGCGTTGGGCCCCGCGATCTGGAAGCCGACCCGGTCGTAGGAGATGTTGCGCAGCGTCACCCCTTCGTCCGGCAGGTGATCGAGGAACCAGCGCATGTGGTAGGCCTGAGAGGCGAAGGAGGCGTTGAGCTGGAAACGGTCCTCGCCGAGGCGGGAGATGGTGAAGTCGCCGATCAGCCGGCCCTTCGGGTTCAGCATGGGTGTCAGCGAGATGCGGCCGACCTTGGGGATGCGGCCCGACATGATGCGGTTCAGCCAGTCTTCGGCGCCCGGTCCCTCGACGGAGAACTTGCTGAAGTTGTGGATCTCGTTGATGCCGACGGCGGTGCGCACCGCGCGGCACTCCTCGCCGACGACCTCGAAGGCGTTGGAGCGACGGAAGCTCGGGGTCTCGTAGAGCGCGTCCCCCTCCGGCGCAAAATAGTTCACCGCCTCCATGCGGTAGGCGTTGCCGAACACCGCGCGCTGGCTCTTCCAGATCGGATAAGCCGGCGTCGTGTTGTAGGGGCGGCCCGCCGGCAATTCCTCGTTGGGATAGGAGATGGCGAAGCGGCGCTGATAGTTCTGCATCACCGTGGGGCGGGTATAGCCGGGGCTGGGGTAGTCGCCGAAACGGGACACGTCCATGGCGAAGATGTCGACCTCCGGCTCGCCGTAGATCATCCACTCGGCGAGCGACTTGCCGACGCCGCCGCCCTGGCTGAAGCCGGCCATGACGCCGCAGGCGCAGTAGTAGTTCTTCAGGCCCGGCACCGGGCCGACCAGCGGGTTGCCGTCCGGGGTGAAGGTGAAGGGGCCGTTGATCGTCCGCTTGATGCCGGCCTCGGCCAGGATGGGGAAGTGCTCGTAGGCGATGTCGAGGCTGGGGGCGATGCGCTCCAGGTCCGGCTGCAGCAGCTCGTGGCCGAAGTCCCAGGGGGTGTGGTCAACCGACCAGGGCACGCAGTTCTGCTCGTAGGTCCCGATCAGAAGCGACTTGCCTTCTTGGCGAAGGTAGGCTTCGCCTTGGAAATCAATGCAGTGGCCGTATTCCTTGCCTTCGAAGATCGGCAGGTCCTCGGTCAGGAGATAATGGTGCTCCATGGCCAGGACGGGGAGGGTGAGCCCGGCCATCTTGCCGACCTCCCGGGCCCAAAGCCCGGCCGCATTGACCACCTTCTCGGCGATGATGTCGCCCTTGTTGGTGACCACCTTCCAGGTCCCGTCCGGCAGGTGATGCAGCGCCTCGACCTTGGTGAAGCGGTAGATCTCGCCGCCGCCCAGGCGCGCTGCCTTGGCATAGGCGTTGGTGACGCCGGAGGGGTCGATGTGTCCCTCGTTGGGGTCGTGGATGGCGCCGACGAAGTGCTTCGGCTCCAGCAGCGGGAAGTACTCCTTGGCTTCCGTCGGCGTGATCAGCTCGGCATGGAGGCCCAGCACCTTGCCCTTGGCGACGGCGGTCTTGAGGAAGTCCAGGCGGGCCTCCGACTCGGCCATCATGACGCCGCCGGTCAGATGGATGCCGCAGGACTGGCCGGAGATCTCCTCCAGCTCCCGATAGAGCTTGATCGTGTATTCCTGCAGCTTGGAGATGTTGGGGTCGGGGTTGAGGGTGTGCATGCCGCCGGCCGCGTGCCAGGTGGAGCCGCTGGTCAGCTCGTCGCGCTCGAGCAGCACCACATCCTTCCAACCGTACTTCGTCAGGTGATAGAGCACGCTCGAGCCGACCACGCCGCCGCCGATCACCACCACCTGTGCATGGGATTTCATCACGCCCCGCCTTTCCGTCGCCTGGGGTTGTTCTTGCTTTCTTGAGCCCCTGCGGGGGTCTCGCGTCAATCCTGAACAAGAGGATAGTCTGCGGCCGATTGCATAGCCCATTGCGTCATCGGCAGACGCATTTGCGGCTATGTGAAAGCCGAAGTGTTGAATGCTGCTACGTGGCCGAAGTTCTCGTTTCCCGGGCACACTTCTCGGCGTTGCTTTAACTGGTAGTGTTCTTGTGAGACTCTGCCTACTTTGGAAGAGAAATACCAAACTGCTCAGATTATTGGGGAATCGGAATGTCCGCTTTCTCTCCAGTTTTCTAGCAGTTATCTGTTTTGGTGCGTGCAAGATGAGACGTTAAAGCAGAATAGTGCAGTCAATAAGGCCATAAATACAAGAGTTTTGCTTATGATTATTATATTAGATTCAAATGTATGGGTTGCTCAACTTGGTTTAACCTCACCAAAAAGTGCCGTTCTGATGTTTCGTCTACTACAGAACGATGCAAAAATAGCAGTCCCTGATGTAGTTCGGAGTGAAGTTGAAGAAAATTTATCTGCATTATTAATCCAAGAGAAAGAGAGAGTGTTAGATCTGCATCAAAGAATGCTGTCTGTTTTTGGTGTATTGAAAGCAGTTGTTCTGCCATCAGATGAAGAAATTCATGATAAATCGACAAAAATATTTGAGAGAGAAGGTGTTGAGATTGATGTTTTGCCATTTTCTCCAGAATCAGCTCGGCTGGCGACAGATCGGTTAATCAAGAAGAAACCCCCATGTGATCGGAAGGAGGAGTTTAGAGACGCGGTGATATGGGAGGAGTGCCTTCGACTTCTAAGTAATAGTCATGTTTATTTGGTGACCAAGGATAAAGCGTTCTACGAAGGGCATGATTTCAAGAAAGGCTTGTCTGGGATTTTGAAAAAAGAGACATTCGATAAGAGCTATGAAGTTTCGATATTTTACGAATTTTCTGAGCTTCTGAAGGAGCTAGAAAAAGAAGTCGATATTGATTGGGAGAGAATTGCCAGCCATGCTGTGGAAGAAAGAGGGGATGCAATACAACGCCTCCTCGAGCGGCATGATCTATCGCGGTCCGGCTTGCGTGAGTTCAAATCAAAGATCTTTGCTACAGAGGATGCAAAACGAATCGCTGTTAGTTTCACTTGTAGCTATCGTTGCCGGAGCGAGCTAAATGAGGAACGCGATGATGCATGGTTAGAGGTATCTGGAAAGGTTACATTTAATTGGATTGGCGGGGTAGTTGAGAATTTTGTCCCGCTTGGGGAGGCGTTGTATTGGAAAAATCAGGCAGGCGAAACACAAAAACAGAACATTATTGTTGGCACAATTAGTATGGTGCTTGGCCATCGTGATGTTTTCCATAGTGTTGAAGCTCTTTTGCAGGAATTTAATGTTACTCCAGTGAAACAACTAAATGACCGCTAGTTGAAGTCATTGCGAGATTGACAGACGCATTTGCGGCGCGGCTTGCCGGCAGGCGCCTGAAGCGCGATATCCACAGCAATGCGCCGCGGATCGGCGGCCGTCGTTCTGAAGGGAGAAAAGCGCGTGATGGTAAGAGGGCTGAGCCGCGTTGCGATTGCCGGAGTGTTGATCTCCAGTGTCACCCTGGGCACCTGGAGTCTGGCCGACGAGCTGCCGGCGCTGCCCGACCCGGAGCTGGAGATTGTCGCCACCCTGCAGCAAGGCCCCGGCAACATCACTGTGACGCCGGAAGGCCGCATCGTCATCAGCAATCACCAGTTCTACGAGCCGGAGTACCGTGTCCTGGAGGTGCTGCCTGATGGCACCACCAAGCCGTTCCCGACCGAGCAGTGGAGCCGCGCGCCGGGTGACGACGGAATCGGGCTCAATGCGGTGCTCGGCGTGCGCGCCGACCCCCTCGGCGTGGTCTGGATGCTCGACAACGGCGGCGAAGTGCCCAAGGTGGTGGGCTGGAACACGCGGCATGAGCGGCTGGAGCGGGTGATCTACATTCCGGCGCCGGTCACGCGCCCCGGCTCCTTCCACAACGACCTGGCGGTCGATACGGCCCATCAGGCGCTCTACATCGCCGACATCGGCGGCGACAGAGGCCCGGCGCTGGTCGTGGTCGACCTCAAGACCGGCCTCGCGCGCCGCGTGCTGGAAGGGCATCCCAGCGTGCAGGCCCAGAACCGGCCCATGGTGATCGATGGCCGGGAAGTCACCTTGGGCGCCGGGGAAGACGCCACGCCGGCACGGGTCGGCGTCAACCCGATCACCATCGACGATGAGCATGAGTGGGTCTATTTCGGCGCCATGCACGGCACGGATCTTTGGCGCGTGCCGGCCAAGGCGCTCGCTGATTCCGAGTTGGCGCCGGAAGAGCTGACTGCGCAGGTCGAGCGCTTCGGCGACAAGCCCCTGAGCGACGGCATCTCCATGGACAGTGACGGAAACGTCTACATCACCGACGTGGAGAACCACGCCATCGGCGTAACCACGCCAGACGGGTCCTACCGGATCTATGCGCAGAACGACTATCTGCTGTCCTGGCCGGATGGCATGAGCGCGGGTCCGCACCGCTGGATGTACGCCACGGTGAACCAGCTCCACCGCTCAGCCGTGCTGAACGGCGGCGAGAGCGTCTCCAAGGCGCCTTACTACGTGGTGCGCGTCCGCTCTCTCGGGCGCACCGTGCCAGGGCGCTAGCGGCGATCCTTGGGCTTGCCGAAGGCGGGGTCGCGCTCGCGCGAGTACTCGTCGATCTGCGGCAGGCCGTCGTCGAAGGCAACCCAGGGCAGGCGCATGCACCAGTAGGCGTGGGCCTGGGGCTTGAAGGCTTCGGGCCGATCGAGAAATCCGATTGCGAGGTAGAGCTCCTCCGGCGTGCCGGCGTCCTGATAGCCGATTGCGCTGCCGCAGTCGCTGCAGAAGCTGCGCGTCACGCCCGGCGTGCGGGAGAAGGTCTTGGGTTTGCCGCGGGTAAAGCGGACTTGGGCGGGACGATAGCCGACCCAAACGGTGAGCGGACTACCGAGCGCACGGCGGCAGTCGTCGTCGTGGTCGTAGCAGATCCAAAAGGGCTCGCCCGTCATCTCGGCGGCAATCGCGCCGCAGAAGCAGGCGCCGGTCTCGCGTCTTTCATTCATGTCGCATGCTTGATCATCTGGCAGGGTCTTACCGAGAGCATACCAAACTTGCCGCTGACGCAGACCGTGGAACCTCACTTAAGTTGCGATTAAGGCTTGGCTCATAGCGTGCCCGGCAACGAGCGTGGCGCGCTGCCGGGGAATCCGACGGGGCAGCCACCGACCAGGAGGGAAGGGCATGTTGAAGTTCCTGCGGAACCGTCTGTTTGGCGGTGGCGAAGCCTGTGCGAAGTTCGCCGACGAAAAGGATGCCATCTTGGCTTCTTTCGACGCTAGCCTCGCGCACATCGAGTTCCGACCGGACGGCACCATCCTTTGGGCCAACGATAACTTCCTGGCCGCGATGGGCTATCGGCTGGAGGAGATTCAAGGCCAACACCACAGGATGTTCGTCGAGCCGGACTATGAGGCTTCCGATACCTATCGCGCGTTTTGGGACAGACTGCGCCGCGGCGATTACCATTCGGGCGAGTTCAAGCGGCTGGCCAAGGGCGGGCGAGAGATCTGGATCCAGGCGTCCTACTTCCCGCTGCGCGATCGCTCGGGCAGGGTCACGAAGGTCGTCAAGTACGCGAGCGACGTCACCGCGGAAGCTATGCGCCAGGCCGATCACCGTAGCCAGGTCGAGGCCATCCAGCGCTCTCAGGCGGTCGTCGCCTTCTCGCTCGACGGTACCATCACTGAGGCCAATGCGAACTTCCTGGACGCTATGGGGTATCGCGTTGAGGAAATCGAGGGCAGAAGCCATGATATCTTGCTTGAGCCTGAGGCGGTAACTAGCACAGAAAAAGAGAGTTTTTGGGAAAAGCTGCGTGCAGGCGACTATCAGGCCGGGGAGTTTAAGCGCATCGGCAAGAACGGCCGGGAGATCTGGCTACAAGCGACCTACAACCCCATTCACGACCCCAGCGGGCGGATCTGCAAGGTGGTGGCCTCTGCGGTCGATATCACCGAACAGGTCCTTGGCAGGCAGGAGGCCGAGCGGGTCGGCAAGCTGGTCGACGAGAAGCTGGAGAGCATCCTTAGTTCCGTAAGTCAGGCCAATGAACGCACCGGCTCTGCCGCGGCGGCCTCCAACCAGACGGCGACGATGGTGCGGACCGTGGCCTCCGCGGCCGAAGAGTTCCAGTCCGCCGCCAACCAGATCGCTCAGAGCGCGCAGTCTTCCAAGACCGCGGTCGAGCGGGTGATGGAGGAGGCCACCACAGCGGATAGCTCGACCCAGCAGTTGACCAGCGCAGCCGAGTCCATGAACAGCATCGTCGAGGTCATCCAGGACATCGCCGGGCAGATCAATCTGCTGGCGCTCAACGCCACCATCGAATCGGCGCGCGCCGGCGATGCAGGGAAGGGCTTCGCCGTGGTCGCCTCCGAGGTGAAGGGCCTGGCCAGTCAGGTGGCCAAGGCGACTGGGCAGATCTCGTCCGAGATCGAGCACACCCAGCGCGTGGCCGGGGAGGTGGTCGATAGCCTGGGGCGCATCAAGGAAGCGCTCGGCTCGGTGGAATCGGGCGTCGTCAAGGTGTCGGGTGCGGTGGAAGAGCAAGCGGCAAGCTCGCAAGAGGTTACGGCCAACATGCAGACCACCGCCACGGCCGTCGGCCAGATCAACAGCAACCTGGATTCCATCGCCGAGGCGGTGCGCAGCGCCAATGGCCTGGCCCAGGAAGGCACCGAGCTGTACCGCAAGCTGCAGAGCAGCCGCGCCTAGTCTCTTGCTGGTCAGCCGCAGATAGCGGCTTCTACCGACTCCGTTCTGCATTAAGCTGACGCGGTAAAAGGCGTGCAGCGAGGGCTTGGATTTGGGTTTGGGCAATTGGGCCGTCCTGGACGCGATCGTTGTGGTCGCCTACTTCGTAGTGGTTCTGGCCATCGGCGTCTGGGCCGGACGCGGCGAGCGGGACGCCACTGACTACTTTCTCGCCGGCCGTGCGCTGCCCTGGTACCTGATCGGCTTCTCCTTCTTCGCCTCCAACATGTCGGGGGCCAGCTTCGTCGGGCTGATCGGCGCCTCCTATAGCCACGGCCTCGTCGTCTTCCATTACGAGTGGACGGCGGCCCTGGTGCTCATCGTCTTCGCCGTCTTCATTCTGCCGGTCTTCCTGCGCGCCAAGCTCTTCACCGTGCCGGAGTATCTCGAAGCCCGCTTCGATCGCCGGGCGCGCTACGCCTATTCCGGCTTCACCATCCTGACCTTGCTGTTTATCGACATGGCGGGCGCCCTCTATGCCGGGGGCATCGTCATCGGCACGCTGTTTCCGGAGATCGGCCTCTGGCCCGCCAGCGCCTTTCTGGCGCTGCTGGCGGGGCTCTATACCCTCATCGGCGGCCTGCGCGCCGTGGTGATCACCGACGCCCTGCAGGCCGTGCTGATTCTCTTCGGCTCGGCCCTCATTCTCTTCTTTGGGCTGGAGGCGGCCGGCGGATGGGATGCCGTGGTCAACCGCTTGGAGCCGCAGCAGACCGAGCTGTACCGGCCCGCCGACGACGCCTTCCTGCCTTGGCCCGGCATTGTCGGGGTGCTGCTGCTCGGCTTCTACTACTGGGCGCTCAACCAGTACTTTGTGCAGCGAGCTCTGGCCGCGCGCTCCCTCAACGAAGGGCGCAAGGGCGCGCTGTTCGGGGGACTGCTGAAGCTGCCGAACGTCTTCTTCATGGTCATCCCCGGGATGATCGCGCTGGCGCTCTATCCCGACCTGGAAAGCCCTGACCAAGCCTTTCCGACCCTGGCCTTCGAGCTTCTGCCGATCGGCCTGCGCGGGCTGGTGCTGACGGCATTGATCGCCGCCATCATGTCGAGCCTCGATAGCGCCATGAACGCCTCCGCCTCGCTCCTGACCATGGATTTCGTGCGCAGCCAGCGGCCCGAGACCTCCGGGCGGCAATTGCTGCTGATCGGCCGAATCTTCACCGGCCTGCTGATGATCATCGCCGCCCTCTATGCCCCGGTGATCGCCGAGTTCGGCTCGCTCTTCGCCTACTTCCAGTCGACCTTGGCCTATCTCGTGCCTCCCATCGTCGCCGTTTACTTCGGCGGTCTCTTCGTTCGGCGCCTGCCGCCCGGAGCCGGGTTTCCGGCTCTCATGAGTGGTCTGGCGCTCGGTGCGGTGTTCTATCTCTGCAAGGAAGTCACGGGCATCTGGGCGGGCCTCGGTTTGCCGCACATCCACTTCACCTACATGGCCATAGCGCTCTTCGCCGCCACAGCGGCGCTCTTGGTCATCTTCTCCGTGACAAGCGCGCCGGCGCCTACGCCCAATGAGGCGGTCTTTCGCCGCAGCGATATGACGGAAGGGGTCGTCGCCGGTTCTCCGCTCAGGGACTACCGGGTTCAGGCCGTGGTCTTGTTTCTGCTGATGATCGGGGTGATCGCCGCTTTCTGGTGATACACCAGCGCTTTAAAAACGCTGGCGCTTTCCTACATGAGGGCCCGACCCAGATTTCCCACAGACCTTCGTCCGGAGATGCCGCCATGTTCGATGCCAAACGTCTGCTCGACCAGTTCATGGGCCAGCAGCAGGCGCCCGACGCCCCCGGAGCTGCGCCCGGCGGCGGGGCCGCGGCCCAGGGTTCCGGCGGCGGCTTTTCGGTCGGCAACCTGATCGGCGACACCGGCAGCTTCGCCAAGGGCGCCGCGGCCGGCGGCATTCTCGGCCTGCTGCTCGGCGGCAAGAAGCCCAAGAAGCTGGCCAAGACGGCGCTGACCTACGGCGGGGCCGCTGTGGTCGGCGGCCTGGCCTATCGCGCCTGGCAGAACTGGCAGACCCAGAAGGGCGGCGGCGGGGCCGCGCCGGCGCAGGCTCCTCAGCAGGCGCCCCATCAAGCGCCCGCGCCGCAGCCCCGGCAGCCGATCGCCATGGGCTCGCCCGACCCGATTCTGCCGCCGCCCGGCGACAGCGCGTTCCTGCCGGACAACGAAGCGGACCAGCAGGCGCTGAGCCGCGCCCTGGTGCGGGCCATGATCGCGGCCGCCAAGGCGGACGGCCACGTCACGCCGGAGGAGCAGAGCCGCATCTTCGAGCACCTCAACACCCTATCGCTGGAGCGCGAGGACCAGGCCTTCGTGCTGGAGGAGCTGGGCAAGCCCCTCGACATCGAGGCGGTGGCGGCCGAGGCCAAGTCGCCGGAGCAGGCGGCGGAGATCTATGCCGCCTCCTTGCTGGCCATCGACCCCAGCGGCCCGGCCGAGCGCGGCTACCTCGGTCTCCTGGCGGCGCGGCTCAAGCTCGACCCGGCCTTGGTCGAGCATCTCCACGCCAGCATCGCCGAGGCGGAAGCGCAAGCCGCTGTGTGAATAGGGTTGAGCGTGATACCAGGTGGGTATGACCGATGATCTCGCCAGCGCACCCGCTTCGCCGTTAGGAAGCTTGCGGGCGCGCGCGCGGCGCCTGACCGACGACATTCGCTTTACCCGCTTCATCAGCGTCGTCATCGCCATCAACGCGGTGACCCTGGGCATGGAGACCTGGGACACGGCGATGGCGCGCTTCGGCGACACGCTCTATGCCATCGACCGCATCGCGCTCGCGATCTTCGTCGTCGAGATCCTGCTGAAGCTCTTCGGCCACGGCAGCCGCTTCTTCAAGAGCGGTTGGAACGTCTTCGACTTCATCATCGTCGGCATCGCCCTGATGCCGGCCTCCGGCGCCTTCTCGGTGCTGCGTGCCCTGCGCATCCTTCGGGCGCTGCGCCTGCTCTCCGTCGTGCCGCAGATGCGCGCGGTGGTCGAGGCGCTGCTCGCTGCCGTCCCCGGCATGGGGGCGATCATCGCCGTGCTCGGGCTGGTCTTCTATATCGCCGCCGTTATGGCGACCAAGCTCTTCTCCGCCGCCTTCCCGGACTGGTTCGGCACGGTCGGCGCCTCCATGTACTCGCTGTTCCAGATTATGACCCTGGAGAGCTGGTCCATGGGCATCGTGCGGCCGGTGATGGAGGTCTACGGCTGGGCCTGGGCCTTCTTCGTGCCTTTCATCATCGTTACCAGCTTTGCCGTCCTGAACCTCTTCATCGCGCTGATCGTCAACTCGCTGCAGATGATCAACGAAGCGAGCCTGCGCGAGGCCACCGAAGAGGCCGAGCACCACGCCCACGACGAGCGCGAGGCCATGATGCAGGAGCTCAAGGCCCTGCGCGGCGAGGTCTCGGCCCTGCGCGCGGAGCTCAAGGAGCGCCGCGCGGCGGGGGAGTAGGGCGGCTCTAAGGTCTTCCAGAAGACACAATGACCTGCTTTAGTCAGGTGAGTCTCTGGATGTTGGCCGAGTGAAGCGATGCGACACCTCGTGCAACGGGTCATCTCACACGCTTGGGCAGCGCCGGCCTGTGCCCGGCGCTTCGGAGTTGGCCGGCCGGTCTTCGCGTGCTTGGCCATCGCGGCGATCGCGATCGTCCTGGCGGTGCCGGGGCAGGGCACGGCGGCAGACCGTGAGGTCGATCTGCAGCTCGTCCTGGCCGTCGACGTGTCGAGAAGCATGGACCCGGACGAAGCGGCGCTTGTGCGTCTGGGCTTCGTCCATGCCCTTCGCCATCCGGACGTCATCCACGCGATCGAGCGCGGTCCGCTTGGGCGCATCGCCGTGACCTACGTCGAGTGGGGCGGGAACTACGACCAGCGCACCGGCGTCGACTGGACCGAAATTTCAGATGCGGAGAGCGCCGCCGCCTTCGCGACTGCAGTCCAGCTGTCTCCTGTCTTCCTCGTGAACTGGACCTCCATCAGCGGCGCGATCGCGTTCAGCGCCCGGCGCTTCGAGGGCAACGGCTTTCGCAGCGAGCGGCGCATCATCGATATCGCCGGAGATGGCCCCAACAACGTCGGTCCCTACGTCCTCGAGGCGCGCAATCGCGCGCTCGCGTCCGGGATCGTCATCAATGGCTTGCCCATCATCAACAATCGCCCGCAGGCCAACGGATACCCCAACTTTCCCGATCTCGACCTCTACTACGAGGACTGCGTCATCGGCGGCCCAGGGTCCTTCATGGTGGTGGCCAACGGCTTCAACGACTTCGCGCGCGCCATTCTTCGCAAGCTGGTAACGGAGATCGCCGGCCTGACGCCGCCCCGCGACCCAATCCAACTCGTCGCGGAGAGGCCACGCCCCCCGTGCAACGCAGGAGAGATCCAGCTCCAGCGATACCTTGATTACGGGACCTTTTGAGCGTCACCTGCTGCGAACGACCTGCGAACTCGATAGGTGGCATGGCGAACCGCAACGATGCACCCGTGCTTGAGAGCACCATCACCTGCCCCGAGTGCGGGCAGGCAGAAGCTGAAATCATGCCGACGAACGCCTGCCAGTGGTTTTACGACTGCAAGAGTTGCGGGGCGTTGCTGAAACCCATCCGTGGCGACTGCTGCGTCTTCTGCTCCTACGGCAGCGTCGACTGCCCGCCGAAACAGACCGGCTATGCCTGCTGCGGTTAGGGCGCTAGGCGCTGCGCGAGGAGTTCAAGTGGGAGCGGGTAGGAGTTAGGTAGCTTCCGTGTGGACGCTGAAGAGACAGTTTCCGACATAGTGCGATTTACTAGGTCTCTGGAATCTGCTGTTTCAGATGCTCCCGATACTGTTTATTTGCCTCTTTAAGTTGCCTTTCGATCGATGACCTTATTCGCTCATGAAGCTCCGGATTCTTGTCGGCAATTGACCGACTGCAGACGCGTTTCTTATCTCCAAGCCATCTAGCGTAGGACTGAAACTCCTCTTCGCCGGAAGTTAGTCCGGCAAGGTAATCTCCCCCTACCAACTCATTTCGAATCTCGTCATTAATTGACGATGATAATTCCATTATTAAAGAAGAATATTCGATGGCTGCCTCAAAGTGGTGCCGTTTGACTTCCCAATCTATTGTCTCTTGATCGTAATAAGCCAATGCTCCGTGAACTTCAAAAAGCAGCGATTCAACTACATATACGATTGAACTAACTTTCCAGTGCCATAACCAACGCTCTCGAGTTGAGGTTAGCTTTAGTGTATCTCTCAGATCTAAAATCTCTTTTTGGCGTACATCTGTCGGAATATTTAGGGCAATTCTAGCTAATTCATCGTCTTCTAGTCGATTTTCCCACTGAAGCAATTTCTCATAATCGACTTGGAATTCTTCTATTAGGGAGCCTAATCTCTCGTAGGAGTTTAGTTTTTTCTCACCAAAATGACTCTGAATGGCTGAGGATTGATTGATTTGGGCTTCAATTTTTTTAATAATTGGTGATTCTTCCAATTCAGCTATTAGCTCTCCTTTTCTCCTTGAATAGGCCTTTATGTAAATCATCAGGGCGCCGAGCGCGCCAAAACTCAACACCAAAGCAAACTTCAATAAGGAGTCCCACGATTCCATTCTAGTTTTGGATCCTTAGAAGCTCCATTTCGCGATCAAAGCTTGCCGGCTTCCTTTCAGGAGAGCAAAGGGACGGCGCACTTGGACTATACTGCAAACTGAGATTGTTCTACCTCAGCCCTCCTGCGCCACCAAGGGCGCGCTGGATGAACTGGGTCCAGGGCTCGCACACCGCGCTGCAAACGTCAGCCTCGGCTTCGCCCTGCGCCGCACCGCAAAGGTCCCGGCAACGGCTCCGGTTAGGCCCTCAGCTTCTCGTTGTCGGGGTCGTAGGGGCTTTCTTCGATGATCTTGGCGGGGTGGAGCTTGCCGAGGATGTCGATCTCGAACTCGTTGCCTTCCTCCGCCAGGTCTGGCCGCACGAAGCCGAGCGCCAGGCTCTTGCCCAGGCGCCAGCCGTAGCCGCCGCCGGTGGCGCGGCCGACCAGCTCGTCGCCCAGGTAGATGGGCTCGTTGCCGATCGGGTCGGCGTCCTCGATCTCACCGACCTCCAGGGTGATGAAGGCGTTCTTGAAGCCGCGCTCCTGCCACTGGGTCAGGCCGTCTCGGCCGAAGAAGTCGCCCTTGTTGAGATTGACGAAGCGCTGCAGGCCGGACTCCAGCGCGGCGTACTCGATGGAAAGCTCCGTGCCGATCAGGCGGTAGGACTTCTCGACCCTGAGGGAGTTCATGGCGCGGATGCCGAAGGGCATCAGGCCGTGCGGCTTCCCGGCCTCCATCAGGACATCGAAGATGTGGTTCTGCATCTCGATGGGATGGTGGATTTCCCAGCCCAGCTCGCCGACGAAGTTCACCCGCATGACCCGGCAGGGGGCGAGGCCGACGTCGATCCTCTTACCTGAGAGCCAAGGGAAGGCGGCGCTGGAGAGATCGGCATCGGTCACCTGGCTGAGGATGTCCCGCGCCTTGGGGCCGCTCAGCACCAGCACGCCGTACTGGGTGGTGATACGGTCGAGGCGCACGCTGCCGTCGGCCGGCAGGCGCTTCTCCAGGAAGTCGTAGTCGAAGAGCTCCCAGGCGCCGGCCGAGACCAGATAGAAGCGGTCGGGCGCATCGCGCATGATGGTGAACTCCGAGCGCACGCCGCCCTTCGGCGTCAGCGCGTGGCAGAGACCGATCCTGCCGATCTTCTTGGGCAGGCGGTTGGCCACCAGGCGGTCCAGCCAGGCTTCGGCGCCGGGGCCGGAGACCAGGAACTTGGCGAAGGCGCTCATGTCCAAGAGGCCGGCGTTCTCATGCACGTTGCGGCATTCCTGGCCGACCGGCTCGAAGTAGTTCGAGCGGCGGAAGGACCAGACGTCCTTGGCCTCCGTGCCCTCCGGCGCGAACCAGTTGGGCCGCTCCCAGCCAAAGAGCTGGCCGAAGACGGCGCCACGGTCCTTCATGCGGTCGTAGCAGGGGGTGCGGCGGAAGGGGCGGGCGGCCGGGCGCTCCTCGTCGTGATAGTGCACGGTGAAGACGTTGGCGTAAGCCTCCTCGTTCTTGGTCTTGAGGAAGGCCTTGCCGGCGTACTCGCCGAAGCGCCGCGGGTCGACGCCCAGCATGTCGATGGAGGGCTCGCCCTCGGTCATCCAGAGCGCGAGCTGCCAGCCGGCGCCGCCGGCGGCGGTGATGCCGAAGGAGTGGCCTTCGTTGACCCAGATGTTGGGCGCGCCGGCGGCCGGGCCGACCATGGGGCTGCCGTCCGGCGTGTAGGCGATGGGGCCGTTGAAGACCTGCTTCACGCCCACCTCGCCGAAGATCGGCACCCGGTGAATGCAGGCCTCGATGTGCGGCTCCAGCCGGTCCAGGTCCTCGGGGAAGAGGTCGTTCTCGAAGTCATGCGGCACGCCGTCGAGGAAGCAGGCGGGGGCGCCCACCTCGTAGGGGCCGAGCAGCAGGCCCTGGCGCTCCTCGCGCAGGTAATAGCTGTGATCGGACTCGCGCAGGATGGGCAGCTCCGGCAGGCCGGCTGCCTTGCGCTCCTGCAGCGCCGGGTGGGGCTCGGTGACGATGTACTGATGCTCGACCGGGATGGTCGGGATGTTGACGCCGATCATCTCGCCGGTCTCGCGGCCGTGGTTGCCGGTGGCGCAGACCACGTGCTCGCAGATGATCTCGCCCCTGTCGGTGGTTACCTTCCACTCGCCGCCCGGCGTGCGCTCGACGGCGGTCACCTTGGTGCGGGTGTAGATCTCGGCGCCGCGGGCGCGGGCGCCCTTGGCGAAGGCGAAGGTGAGGTCGGAGGGCTGAATGTAGCCGTCCTCGGGATGGAGGATGGCGCCGACCAGTCCCTCGGTGTTGCAAAGCGGCCAGACCTCGGCGACCTCGCTGGGGGTGAGGAAGTCGACGTCGATGCCGATGGTCCGCGCGGTGCCGGCATAATGACGGTACTCGTCCATGCGCTCCTTCGTGTTGGCGAGCCGCAGGTTGCCGCACTTGACGAAGCCGACGTTCTGCCCGGTCTCCTCCTGAAGCTCCTGATAGAAGCGGACCGAGTACTTGTGGATCTGCCCGACGCTGTAGCTCATGTTGAACAGCGGCAAGAGGCCGGCGGCATGCCAGGTCGAGCCGGCGGTCAGCTCCGTGCGCTCGCAGAGTACCACGTCGTCCCAGCCGAACTTGGCCAGGTGATAGAGCGTCGAGACGCCGACGACGCCGCCCCCAATCACCACCACGCGCGCATGTGTCTTCATGGCTTTCGCCCCCTGCCTGTGGCCCCTGGCGCTGCCCGGGCCGCCGTTCGAGAAAGGGGGAGTTTGGCCAAGCGCCCCCTGCGGCGTCTGGGGGATAGCGACCACGCTCCCCCGGATTCCGACATGGAAAGGTCGCTAGACGGCTGATACCAAGCGGTGATGAGTGAAACGCATCGCCGCTTGGCAAGCGCGACTGCGCGCCCGCAGCGAAGCGAGGAAAGCCTGCGTGGCGTTTGAACGCAATACAGGCCGCGATGAGTGAAACGCTTCGCGGCCTGGTATGACTGGAGTCGCGGTGCCGCTCCGCCGATCTCCGCATAGCAGTTACCCGAACTTGTTGACTGATCGCCCGTGCGGCATGGCTATGCTTTCCCAGATGGTCGCTTCCGGCCGCAAAACTCGACAAAGGTGTATCGCGACATGAACGGACTGCTGCCGGAAACCGGCCCCTTCGCTTCCAACGCTCCGGTTGCCGTCCGGTTGTTCGGCAAGGCGATCCTCGTTTTGCTGGGGACGGTCTTCCTCGCCCTCTGTTCCTGGATTGAGGTGCCGATGTATCCGGTGCCCATGACCATGCAGACCTTCGGCGTGGTCCTGATCGGCTTCCTGTTCGGCTGGCGCCTCGGCGGCCTGACGGTGGTCGCCTGGCTCGTCGAAGGCGCCATGGGATTGCCCGTGCTGGCCGGTGGGGCAGGCGGCTCGATCCACTACGTCGGCCCGACGGCGGGCTATCTCTTCGCTTTCCCCTTGGCCGCCGCCTTGGCCGGCGCGCTGCGCTTCGTTCGGCCGGCTTGGCTCCTGCCGCTTGTCGCCCTCGCCGGGCACGCCGTGGTCCTTGCCATCGGTGTCGTCTGGCTTGCCCAGGCCATCGGCTGGTCGGACGCCTGGCTGCACGGCGCCGCGCCCTTCCTGATCGGCATGGTCCTCAAGAGCGCTTTGGCGGCCGTGGTGTTCGCCGCGCTTCGGGGGCGGCTGCGGGCCGCCTAGCGGGACGGCGGCTTGCTGGCAGCGATGCGCTAGCCGCGGGCCGCTTCGGGTGCTGCGGCGCCGGGCTGTGTCTCCTGCTCCTCGGCGGCCAGCGCGGCGGCGCCAGCGGCTTGCGCCACTTTGCCCTTCTGCTCCTCGGTGAGCTGCACGTCGCTCGGCAGCTCCACGGTGACCTTGCGGTGGGCGAAGGGGATGCCGTTCTCCTGGAAGGCCTTCTGCACCCGGTTGTAGAGCTCCTTGCGGATCATGAACTGCTTGCCGGGGCGGGCCATGAACTTCCCGCGGATGATCATCGCGGAGTCCTCGATCGACTTGACGCCTTGGCTCTTGAAGGGCTGGAGGAAGTCCGGGCCGAGCACCGGGTGCTCGAGCATCTCGGCGCCGATGACCTTGAAGATCTTCTTCACCTGGTTGGCGTCGGTGTCGGTCGGCACCCGAAACTCCATCTTCATGATGACCCAGTCGCGGCTGTAGTTCGTGAGGTGCTGGATCTCGCCGAAGGTCACGGTGTGCAGCGCGCCGAGGTGATGGCGCAGTACCAGGGAGCGAATATGGATCTGTTCGACCGTGCCCTTGACGCTGCCGATGTCGACGTACTCGCCCTTGCGGAAGGCATCGTCCAGCAGGAAGAAGACGCCCGAGACGATGTCCCGCACCAAGGCCTGTGCGCCGAAGCCGATGGCCAGCCCGACCACGCCGGCACCGGCGAGCAGCGGGCCGATGTCGACGCCGAGCGAAGAGAGCAGGATCAGCATGACGATGACGATCAGCGTGATCTGCACGAAGCGCATGATGAGCGGCAGAATGGTCTGGACGCGGGAGGCCTTGCCGGCGCCGCCTTCGTCGCCGGGCGCTGCCTCCCCGTCCGCCGTCTCGTCTGGCAGGTAGCGGGCAACGGCGGCCTTGATGACGCCCCAGAGGACATAGGCGACGAGGATGATGAGCGCGATGTCGATCGCCGCGCGCATCAGCTCTTCGCCGATGCCCTGCCTGCCGAGGTCGAAGAAGTTCACACCCCAGACCCGCCCGATCAGGAAGACGGCGAGGATGATCAGCAAGACGCGGGCGGCGCGCTTGAACACCGGGACGGCGCTGCTTTGCAGCGTGCTGGCCTGCTCTGCTTCACTGCCGGCGCGGTCGGCCAAGAAGGCACGCAGCACGAAGTCGGCGAGGGGCAAGGCCAGCACGATCAGCAGGCTTTGGATGCCGGGGAAGCCGCTTTGCAACTGGTCGTCCAGGCCGGTGTAGACCGACAGCAAGAAGAGGAAGAGCACGTAGACGATAAAGGCCACGGCCCAGAGCGAGGCCAGCGCACGCAGGAAGCGCGGCCAGGCGCCGTCGCCCTCGACCTGCGCCTGCAAGGCCGTGGTGACCGGGCGTCGCACGTTGAGCGTGGCCACGACGATGATGGCGACCAGCACGACGCCAACCAGATTTGTGACCAGATCGTGCTGGACGATGGGCAATCCGAGCTGAAGCATCAGCATGCAGATCAGCAGCCCGAAGGTGCCCACGGCGGTGGCGATCAGGATCCAGCGATGGATGCGATAAGCGACCGCATCGTCGAACGGGGCGATGCGCAGGTGGCTGGCATAGGGCGCGAAGACGAAGCGCGAGAGGATCGAGATGGCCCGCACGACCAGGACGCCGCTCAGCAGGGTCATCATCAAGAGCCTGGAGGGCTCGTGGCCCTGGTACAGCAGGAAGAAGAGCCCGAGGATGGTGGCGGCGAAGATGGCGAGGCCGACCAGATCGAGACCGAGCCGCACCGAGAGGTAGCCGAGGCGGTTGAGCGCGTCGGTCTCTTGCGGCTGCGACAGTGCCGCATACTGGCGGCGCGCCAGATGGCGGTAGCCGCGCTCGACGCCATAGGCGATGGCAGAGATCGCCAGGAAGACGGCCAGGACGATGAGCGGCTGATAGGGGCCGGCACCCTCGGTCAGCCTGCCATAGATGAAGCCTGGGATAGCCGGCAGATTATGGAATTCCGCGGCCTGTGCGCTCAGCCCGCTGCGGAATTCGTGGAGGCCCGCGTGCAGGTCGGCAATGACCGCATCGTCCTCGCTCGGCGCGCTGCCACGGATCGCGAGGTAGTCGAGTAGCAGCAGGCGCACCTGTTCGTCGGAGAGGCGGGAGAGCAGCGCTTCGCGCTCCTCGGCCGAGAGCTCGCCCAGCTCCGCCGCCTGCCGCTCCATTGTATCTGCCGTGTCTGCCTCGGCCGCAGGCGCAAGGGACTGGGCGCTCGCAACGGAAAGGCTCAAGACGACGAACAGGGATGCGAGAAGCAGCCTCAAGAGGCTCCAAAACGGACCGGAGATCGGCAAGCGTAATGCCATGGGTCCATCTCCCAACACGTATCGGCGGCCTGCGCCGGGTCCAACGTAAGCTTTTTAGCAGGGCCGCGCGGCGGCGGTCGATCCTACCTTCCGGTAACGGCTCTGGCTGAAAGATCAGCCCTGCATCTTGGGCATTAGATGCAGCGGGGCGCGCGAGGTAACATTCCGGCTCGATCGGCTGACAGGGAGTAGAAGCCATGGCCATGCAGAAAGCCATGCCGGCGGTGAAGGATGCGAGCCATCTCTATCCGGTTGCCGACCGCACCACCCATCTGAAGCGGGACGACATTCGCATCCAGGAAATCACCCTGACTTCCGATCAGAAGGTCCCCTGGCACTATCACAGCCATGTCCGGGATACCTTCCTGGTGCTGGAAGGGGAGGTGACGCTTCACCTGCAAGACCCGAAGGAAAGCGTCTCCCTCAGTTCCGGAGACAGCTTCGTGGTCGAGGTTGGGCGCCCGCATCTGGTGGCCAACGGCGGACAAGACAGGGTGCGCTTTCTGGTGCTGCAAGGCGTCGGCGACTACGACTACGTGCCCTTGGTTTGAGCCGAGGCTGGGCCCTTTGCTTGGCGGTGCCGCTGCGCTTTCTCGCGGTTGCCGCAGGTCCGCATCTGGCACCAGCGCCGCTTGCCGCCGCGGGTGTTGTCGAAGAAAAGCCAGCCGCAACGCGGGCAAACCCGCAGGCGCTCTCCGGGCAGGCGGAAGAGCGCATCGAGAATCTGCCAAGCAATGAGGCCGAGCAGTCCGGTCGGGTCCGGCTTCTCCAAGGTCAAAGATGCCGTGTCGTTCGGCTGAGACCAATGCAGGCTACCGCTCGCCATACCTTGGGCAGCGACGTCTGAAATCAAAGCCAGCGCATTCGGCGACGGAGACTGTCCGTCTGCCCGTGCCGTCAGCGCCGTATGCGCCGCCTCGCGAAGCACTCTGGCACGCGTGATGACATTCGCCGCTTCATCGGTCGTCTTCGCCAGCCGAGCGGCCAGCGAGGGTGAGACGGCCAAGCCTGCCGAGCGGGCCCAGTCGGCAAGATCGACGAGACTGCCCAGGCGGTCGACGGCCTCCTTGCGCGCCACGCGATCGGACACGCTGTTGAGGAAATCGAGGGCAGGGTGGCCGCCGACGAGACGAGTCTCGCGCCACCTGCCGTAGAGGGTCTTGTCGTCTTGCATAACCGGTAAAATGCTTTTAAACGGTTATCTATGCCGCGACAAGTCGAAGAACCGCCGTTTAGCCATAGCACGGAGCCCGGCGCTGCCGCGGTCTTCTTGAGCGGCGTGAACGCGACGCGGAGCCTTGCGGCCGGGGCAGTCGTCTTCGGCATCCTGTTCGGCGTCGCTGCCGCCAGCCGCGGCTTCAGTGGAGGTGAAGCGCTGCTGATGAGCGCGACGGTCTTTGCCGGCGCCACGCAGTTCGCTGCGCTGGAGCTCTGGGCCGCACCGCTGTCCTTCTCGGCGATCGCAGTGGCGGCGGCGCTGGTGTCCAGCCGCCACGCTTTGATGGGGCTCAGCCTCCCGACGGTATTGGGGCGTCCCGGCAAGCGACCTCCTTTCGGGGCTCTGTTCCTGCTGACGGACGTCAGCTGGGTCCTCACCACCAACGACAAGGCCGGGCCGCATCGACTGGCCTTTTTCGTCGGCAGCGGGGCCGCCATGTACGCCGGCTGGGTCGTCGGAACTGCGCTCGGTGTTGGCATTCCCGGCTTGTTGGACGAGAGGACCTTGAGCGGCCTTGGCGCGGCCGGCCCGCTTTTCATCGGCATCATGTTGGTCATGCTGGCGAAGAAGAGCGACAAGCCGCCACTGCTGCCTTGGGCCGTGTCCGCCGGGGTGGCGCTGGCCGCTCAGCCTTATCTCGGCAGCTCACTGGCCATTCTGTACGGTGTGGGCGCGAGCGCGGCGATCACGCTGATGCAG
>JANQIA010000007.1 GCA_028282405.1 Rhodovibrionaceae bacterium | reverse complement strand
GCGGTCAACTGCATGCGCCCGGCCAACACCTGTTTCTGTGCCTCGATGAACACGGGCCCGCGGGCGAAGGGTGGCTTCGACCTGGCGCTGGACGAGCTGCTGCAAGACGGGCGCCATGCATTCGTGCTGTCCGCCGGCAGCCAGCGCGGGCTCGATATCCTCGAGCGACTCGACGGCGAGTCGGCGCGCGAAGAAGACCTTCAGGCAGCGCGCGACGGGTCGCAGGCCTGCGCCGATGCGCAGACACGCCGGATGGCCGAGGGGGCCGAGCAGCTTCTCAAGCGCAGCTACGATCATCCGCATTGGGCCGAGGTCGCCGAGCGTTGCCTGAGCTGCGCCAATTGCACGATGGTCTGTCCGACCTGCTTCTGCGGCACCATCGAAGACCGCACGTCGCTCGATGGCACGGAAGCGGAGCGTTGGCGGCGTTGGGACAGCTGCTTCACCCTCGATTTCAGCTATCTGCACGGCGGGTCGGTCCGCAAGGAGACGGCATCCCGCTATCGCCAGTGGATCACCCACAAGCTGGCGCATTGGCACGATCAGTTCGGCAGCTCCGGCTGCGTCGGCTGCGGCCGTTGTATCGGCTGGTGCCCCGTCGGCATCGACATCACGGCAGAGGTGGCGGCCTTGGCTGCGGCGGACGGCAGCGCCGACAATTTCGAGGAGAAGCGCCGATGACCGACGGCAACATCAAGTCGATGGCCGACATTCTGGCCGCGCACCCGCTGTTTGCGGGGCTGGACAAAGAAATTACCGATCTGCTCGGCGGTTGCGCCAGCAATGCGCACTTCTCGGCCGGCAGCTACCTGTTCAAGGCCGAGGGAGCGGCTGATGTCTTTTACCTGTTGCGGGCGGGCGATGTCGCCCTGGAGCTCAGCATGCCCGGCCGTGGGAAGCTGATCGTCGACACGGTGCAGCCGGGTCACGTCGTCGGGGCATCTTGGATCCTGCCGCCCTATCGCTGGCGCTTCGACGCGCGGGCGGTGGGTGACGTTCGGGCCACGGGCATCGATGCGGCCTGCCTGCGCAAGAAGTGCGATGACGACCCGAGCACGGGCTATCAGGTCTTGAAGCGCTTCCTGCCGGTCGTGGCCGGACGGCTGCAATCGACACGGCTGCGGCTGCTCGACCTCTACGCACCGCCGTCTGAGGTCGGCCGCGCGCTATGAGCGCCCTCAGCCAGCTTGACCGCGGCGTCGCGCCGATCGAGACCGGCATGCTGCCGCGGCCCTTCGTGGTACGCTCCCGGCGAGAGGAGCTCGCTGATTGCGTAACCTTAGAGCTGGCTGCGCTCGACGGCGAGCCGCTCGCCTTCGAGGCAGGGCAGTTCACCATGCTCTATGTCCACGGCATCGGCGAGGTGGCGATCAGCATCTCTGGAGATACGGCAAAGCCCGATAGCTTGATTCAGACCGTGCGCGCCGTCGGCGCCGTGTCCCAAGCCATCTGCGGGTTGGCGGAAGGAGCACGGGTCGGCGTGCGGGGACCGCTCGGCAATTCCTGGCCGGTCGAGCGCGCCGTCGGCAAGCATCTGATGATCGTTGCCGGAGGGCTCGGGTTGGCGCCGGTCCGACCGATCATCTATTGGGCGCTGGCCAACCGTGATCGACTAAAGAGTGTCGACATTGTTTATGGCACCCGGGCGCCGGATCAGATCTTGTTCGCTCGGCAACTGCTCGGCTTGTCCGCGGCCGATGGCGTGCGGGTCGGCATCACCGTCGACCTGGCTGACCAGGATTGGAGCGGACAGGTCGGTGTCGTGACCGACCTTATCCCGTCCATGCTGCGCGACCCGGACGAGACGGTCGCGATGGTCTGCGGGCCGGAGATCATGATGCGCTTCAGTGGCCAGGCGTTGGTCGGAGCCGGTGTCCCGGCCGAGGAGACCTTCCTCTCCATGGAGCGCAATATGAAGTGCGGCATCGGCTGGTGCGGCCACTGCCAGCTCGGTCCGCATCTGATCTGCCGCGACGGGCCGGTCTTCGCCTATCCGGCCGTGCGCGATCTCATGTCGGTTTGGGAGCTCTGAGGATGAAGCCGAAACTGGCGGTTTGGAAGTTCTCGAGCTGCGATGGCTGTCAGCTCACCTTGCTGGACTGCGAGGACGAGCTGCTCGACATCGCCGAGGCTGTGGACATCGCCTACTTCCTGGAAGCCACGCGCACGCAGCGAGAGGGCCCCTACGACATCTCCCTGGTCGAAGGTTCGATCTCGACGGCCCATGAGGTCGAGCGCATCCGGGAGATCCGTCGCGACAGCCGGCTGCTGATCACCATCGGCGCCTGCGCCACAGCCGGCGGCATTCAAGCGCTACGCAACACGCAAGATCACGACAGCCTGCGCGCCTCGGTCTATCCGAGCCCGCAGTTCATCGACGCGCTGGCAACCTCTACCCCGATCGCGGATCACGTCCCGGTGGACTACGAACTGCGCGGCTGCCCGATCGACAAGCATCAGCTCATCGAGGCGATCACCGCCCTGCTCAAGGGGCGCAAGCCGACCTTGCCCGACTATAGCCAGTGCGCGGAATGCAAGCTGGCCGGCACCGCCTGCGTCATGGTGACCAAAGGCATCCCTTGCCTGGGGCCGGTCACGCAAGGCGGCTGCGGCAACCTCTGCCCCAGCATCGGCCGCGGTTGCTACGGCTGCTTCGGCCCCAAAGAGGGGGCGAACACCGAAGCGCTGGCGCAGGAGCTGGCGGCCCTCGGCGCCGGAGAGCGCACCATCAGAGACCTCTTTGGCGGCTTCACCGCCGGCGCGCCGGCCTTTGCGGAAGAGAGGAAGCGCCATGACCGATAGCACGCGCATCATCCAGGTCGACGCGCTCGCGCGGGTCGAAGGAGAAGGCCGCTTCAAGGTCAAGCTGGACGGGGACCAGGTCGTCCAATCCGAGTTCAGCATTTTCGAGCCGCCGCGCTACTTCGAAGGACTCTTGCGCGGGCGCTCCTTTCGCGACGCCCCCGATGTGACCTCGCGCATCTGCGGCATCTGCCCAATCGCCTACATCATGGGGGCCTGCCTGGCGATGGAAGACGCATTGGGTTGGGAGATCCCACAGCCCATCGTCGATCTCCGGCGGTTGATCTACTGCGGCGAGTGGATCCAGAGCCACGTCCTGCACACCCATCTGCTGCATGCGCCCGACTTCCTGGGGCTCCAGGATTCCATCGAGCTGGCGAAGTCCAACCGCAGCCTGGTGGAGGCCGGCCTCAGCGCCAAGAAGACCGGCAACCGCGTGATGGAGGTGATCGGCGGCCGCAGCGTGCATCCGGTGAACACCCGGGTGGGCGGCTTCTATAGCGCCCCGGCACCGGAGGCCATCGCGGCGCTGCTGCCTGACCTCGAGCGCGGAGAGGCGCAGTCTATCGCCGCGCTCGACGCCTTCTCCGGCTTCGACTTCCCCGACCTGGAAGTCGACTACCTCTTCGTGGCGCTGCGGCACGCAAGCGAATATCCGATTGCCGAGGGGCGCATCGTCTCCTCGTCCGGCTTGGATATCGACGTTGCCGCGTTTCCCGATCACTTCGTCGAACGCCAGGTGCCGCACTCCAACGCGCTGCAGGGCGTGACGGTGGACGGGCAACCCTATCTCGTCGGCCCGCTGGCGCGCTTCAATCTCAATGCCGACCGCTTGCCGGCCGACATTTTGGCTTTGGCGGAACGCGCTGGGTTGGTGCCGGGCTGCCGCAATCCCTTCAAGAGCCTGCTGGCCCGCCAGGTCGAGACGATCTATGCCTTCCGTGAAGCCGCGCGCCTTGCTCGCGCCTATGTGCCGCCGGAGCCGAGCTTCGTCGACGCCCCGCTGCGCGCCGGCATCGGCCACGGTATCACCGAAGCGCCGCGGGGCCTTTGCTATCATCGCTACGAGGTGGCGGAAGACGGCGCCATCGTTTCGGCCACCATTGTGCCGCCGACCTCGCAGAACCAGCGGCAGATCGAGCTGGACCTGGTCAGCACCGTCGAGCGCTTTCACAAGCTGGACGACGACGATCTGCAGTGGCGCTGCGAGCAGGCGATCCGCAACTACGACCCTTGCATCTCCTGCGCCACCCACTTCCTCAAGCTGGATGTCGAGCGCGCCTGAGCGAACTGCGAAGGGCGGGGGGATCATCATCGGCGTCGGTCATGCCGAGAGGCAGGACGACGGAATTGGTCCCTATGTCGCCGAGGCGCTCGCCGGGCGCGGCCTGCCGGCCGTGGCGCACGAGGGCGATGGCAGCGGGCTCCTGGAACTCTGGCAGGATCGCTCGGTCTGCGTCGTGGTCGACGCCATCGGGCGGCTCGATGACGGGATGCCGGATGCGGGCGGCATTCACATCTTTACCGAGGTCGAGGACGCGGCTTTTGCGCGCGCCGCCTTCGTACACTCCAGCCATCGTGTCGGGCTACCGGAAGCCGTGGCGCTCGGCGCGGCGCTTGATCGCTTGCCGAGTCGCTTGATCGTCATCGGTATCGTCGGCGTCGATTTCGGTTTCGGCTGCGCGCTTTCGCCATCCGTGGCGACATCGGCGGACCGCGTGATCGAGCACTTCGCCGCCGCCGAAGATCCCTTCAGCCAGGACAGCATAGCGGCCCTGGCGCGCCTGTGACTCGGGCCTTCTAGGTATCTTCCAACAGTCGCGCAGCGGCGACGGCCGCCTGGCCGAGCGCGATGCCACCGTCGTTGGCCGGATAGAGGGAAGGGCGCAGCACCGCCAGGCCCGCCGCTTCCAAACGTCCGGAGACGCCGCCCAGCAGCAGCCGGTTTTGAAACACCCCGCCGGACAGGACGACCTGGTCCGTCCTGTGTTCGTCCGCCAGGCGCCGGGCGAGCTGTGTGACCGCCTCGGCGACCGTGTTGTGGAAGCGCTTTGCAATGACGGACCGCGGGACACTGCACGACACGTCGTTGAGCAGGTCGTGCCATAGCGGAGTCCAGTCCAACACTGCGGGGTCGCTGTCGGTCACGACGAAGCCGTAGGCCGCCCGCTCGTCGGCTTCGCTCTGCGCCAGGGCTTCCAGCTCGATGGCCGCTTGCCCTTCATAGCTGGTGGCCTCAGGACGGATGGAGAGCGCCGCTGCCACGGCGTCGAACAGACGCCCGGCGGAGACGGCCAGGGGCGCATTGACGCCGCGCGCCTTCATCTGGTCGAGCAGCGCGAGCGGCTTGGCTTGCAGAAAGCGCACGATGTCGAGCTGCGGGTAGCGCTCGACCACCTCCGGCCAGCCGATGCAGCCTTCGAGATAGGCATAGGCGTTGCGCCAGGGCTCGCGCATGGCTTGGGCGCCGCCGAGCAGCACCATGGGCTTGAAGTGGCCGAGGCGCCGGAACCCCCTGTAGTTAGCCAGGAGAAACTCCCCGCCCCAAAGCGTCCCGTCCTCGCCGTACCCCAGGCCGTCGAGCACCAGCCCGAGGACCGGCGCTGCATCGCGTGCCACCCCGTGCTCGGCGAGGCAGGCGGCGATGTGTGCGTGATGGTGCTGAACCTGGATGAGCGGCAGGTCCTCGCGCTCGGCAAGGACGGCGCCCCACTGGGTCGAGAGGTAGTCGGGATGGCGGTCGACGGCGAGGCCGGCTGGGGCGAAGTCGAAGAGCTGGCGATAGAGCGACAGGGTCTTGCGGTAGTCGTCGTGGACGCTGGCGTCCTCCAGATCGCCGATGTGCTGGGAGACGACCGCGCTGTCCTGGCGCCACAGGCAGACTGTGGCTTTGAGCTCGCCGCCGAGTGCAAGCAAGGGCGGGCTGTTCTCGAAGCCGGGGGGCAGGGGATGCGGTGCCGGCGCGTAGCCGCGCGCCCGCCGCAGCATGGTCGGCCCGCCCTCGTCCGAACGCACGACCGAGTCGTCCAGGCGATTGAGGATCTCCCGGTCGTGCATCAGCCAATGATCCGCAATGCCAGCGAGACGGCTGCGCGCCTCCTCATTCCCAATACACTGCGGCTCGTCGCTGCGGTTGCCGGAGGTCAGGACGATCAGCCGGTCCAAACTCTGCATCAGCAGGTGATGCAGGGGCGTGTAGGGCAGCATGAAGCCCAGGCTGGACTGGCCCGGTGCGACGGCAGCGGCCAAGGCTTCGTGCTCAGGGCCAGTTTGCAGAATGACGATGGGCGCGGCCGGGGCGGCCAGGAGCGTCCGCTCCGCTTCATTGATTGCAGCGTAGCGTGCGATCATGGCGGGATCGCGGGCCATCAAGGCGAAGGGCTTGTCGTAGCGCTTCTTGCGCTGCCTGAGGCGTGTCACCGCCGCTTCGTTGGTCGCATCGCAGGCCAAGTGGAAGCCACCGATGCCTTTGATCGCGAGGATGGCGCCTTGGGCGATCAAGGCCGCGGCGGCTTCGATGGCATCCTGGTGCGGGGCCGGGTCGATCTCTCCGGTGTCGGCATCTTCCAGCCAGAGGCGCGGGCCGCAGTCGGCGCAGGCGTTGGGCTGAGCATGAAAACGGCGGTCCGACGGATCTTCGTACTCCGTCTGGCAGGCATGGCACATGGGGAAGGCCGCCATGCTGGTGTTGGCGCGGTCGTAGGGAACCGCCGCGACGATCGAGAGGCGCGGGCCGCAGTGGGTGCAGTTGGTGAAGGGATAGCGGAACCGACGGTTCTCCGGATCCATGATCTCGGAGAGACAGGCCGGGCAGGTGGCTGCGTCGGGCAGCACGCCGGTCCACACTCGGCCCGCCGCGCTGGCGACGATCTCGAAGGCCGCCGCCGGCGGCCCCTCCGACAAGGGCAAGGCCTCGATCGAGTCGATGCGGGCCAGAGGCGGCTGCTCCGCGCGAAGGCGAGCAGCCAGGGCATCCAGATCGGCGACGCTGCCCCACGCGCGAATGAGAACGCCTTCGCCGTCGTTGAGCACCTCGCCGGTCAGCGCCAGCTCCTTGGCCAGGCGCCAAACGGTCGGTCGGAAGCCGACGCCCTGCACAAGGCCGCGCACCCGAAAGGCCTGCGCCGCGACGGTGGGTGTTGCGATCAACAGATTCTCGGCAGCGGTTCGCCGGCTAGCCAGTCGACCACCCGGCTGCCGCCGAGCCGGGTTTGCATGCGCACGAAGCCGGGCTCGTCGTCCGTCACCGCGCCGATGATCGCGGGGTCTCGCCCAAGAGGATGGTTGCGCATGGCGGCAAGGGCCGTCTCGGCGCGTTCTTGCGGGCAGATCGCGACGAGCTTGCCTTCGTTGGCCACATAGAGCGGGTCGAGCCCCAGCAGCTCGCAGGCACCGGCGACCTCCGGCTTGATCGGAACGGCGTCCTCGACAAGCTGCATGCCGACGCCCGACTGTTCGGCGATCTCGTTGAGGGTGGTGGCGAGCCCGCCGCGGGTCGGGTCCCGCAGACAGTGAAGATTGGGCACCGCAGCGACCAGATCGGCGACGAGACCGTGGAGAGCGGCGCTGTCGGAGACGATGGCCGTCTCGAACTCCAGGTTCTCGCGTTTCGAGAGAACCGCGACACCGTGATCGCCGATGCTGCCGTTGATCAGGATGGCGTCTCCGGGGCGCGCGCGATCTCCCGACACCTCGATACCCGCCGGAACCACGCCGATGCCGGTGGTGGTGATGAAGACCCCGTCGCCCTTGCCGCGCTCGACCACCTTCGTATCGCCTGTCGCGACAGGCACCCCGGCCTCGCGGGCGGCTGCCGCCATGCTGGCGACGACGCGGTCCAGCTCGGCCAGGGGAAAGCCCTCTTCCAAAATGAAGCCAGCCGAAAGGGCGAGCGGCTTAGCGCCGGCCATGGCCACGTCGTTGATCGTACCGTGCACCGCCAGCGAGCCTATGTCCCCGCCGGGGAAGAACAGAGGCGAGATCACATGGCCGTCGGTGCTCATGACCAAGCGGCCGGGCGGCGCATCGAATACCGCTTGGTCGTTGCCTTGCCGCAGGAGGTCGTTCTCGAGGTGACGAACGAAGAGCTCGTCGATCAACTGCGCCATGGCCCGTCCGCCGCTGCCGTGGCTCATCTCGACTTTGTCTTTGCGCAGGTCCAACCGGCCCGGGAAACGCCGCGAGGCTTGGCGCCGCGGCATCACATTCATGCCGCGACCTCCTCGGCCGGCTCGGCGCTGCGCCGGTAGCTCCAGTAGGCGGCGCAAGCGCCTTCCGACGACACCATGCAGGCGCCCATGGGATTGTCGGGCGAGCAGGTCTTGCCGAAGAGCTTGCAGTCGGTCGGCCTCTTGGTTCCCCGCAGAATGGCCGGGCACTCGCAGCTCTTGACGTCCGCGATCTGTCGTTCGGCCAGGGCGAAGCGGCGCTCGGCGTCGAAGGCAGCGTATCGGTCTCTGATCTTCAGCGCGCTCTCGGGTATCTCGCCCAGGCCGCGCCACTCGAAGCCGGCGCGCAGCTCGAAGACCTCGGTGACCAGCCGCTGCGCCTTGCGGTTCCCGCCCTCGCTGACCACGCGAAGATACTGGTTCTCGACCTGATGGCGGCCTTCGTTCAACTGGCGGACGACCATCAAGGTGGCCTGCAGGACGTCGAGCGGCTCGAAGCCGGTGATCACGATGGGCCGCCGGTAGGTTTCCGCAACAAAGTCATAGGGTCGCGTGCCGATGATGGTGCTGACGTGGGAGGGACCGAGAAAGCCGTCGATGGAGAGGCCGCCGGACTCCTGGCCATCCGGTGCCTCCAGGATCTGACGCATGGCGGCCGGTGTCAGAACGTGGTTGCAGTAGACCGAGAAGTTCTCGAGGCCTTCGGCTTCGGCCTGCTTGATCGCGACCGCGGTGGGCGGCGTCGTGGTCTCGAAGCCAATGGCGAAGAACACCACCTGGCGGCCGGGATTGTCGCGCGCAATCCTCAGGGCATCCTGGCTCGAATAGACCATGCGGATGTCGGCGCCGTCAGCCTTGGCCTTCAGGAGGCTGCGGCGCTTGCGGGCGGGCACGCGCATCATGTCGCCGTAGGTGGCGAGGATGACTCCCTGCTTCTCGGCCAGCTCCATGGCGCCGTCGATACGGCCGATGGGCAGGACGCAGACGGGACAACCCGGACCGTGAACGAAACGCAGGTTGGCGGGCACCAGATCCTGCACGCCGTAGCGGAAGATAGCGTGGGTATGGCCGCCGCAGAACTCCATGATGCTGTACTGGCGGGGCTTGTCCGCCTCCCGCGCGATGGCCGCGGCAAGGGACTGCGCGAGATCCCTGCGGCGAAACTCGTCGAGGTACTTCATGCCGGGACCTCCCTTTGCTCCTCGGCCAGGATGCCTGCTTCTTCCATCAGTCGCAGCGTGCGATCGGCTTCCTCCGGGCTCAGCCGGTGCAAGGCGTAGCCGACGTGCACGAGGACGAAGTCGCCGACCGCGACCTCTTCGAGCAGGGCGGTCGAAATCGTCTTCCTCACCCCCGCCAGAGAGACCGTCGCCTGATCGCGCTCCTCGTCCAAGGACACCACCTCCGCCGGAATCGCCAGGCACATGGCTTGAGTTCCTACTCGGCCGCGTTGGCGGTCGCGCCGGTCATGGCCAGCGTATGGGCGGCCGCGATCCAACGGACCCAGGCCTCCATGCCCTCTCCGGTCTTGGCGGAGAGCTGCAGGACCTTGATGCCCGGATTGATGCGGCGCGCATAGTCGAGGCAGCGGTCGACGTCGAAGTCGACGTGCGGCAGCAGGTCGGTCTTCGACAGCAGCATAAGGTCGGCTGCGTGGAACATGTCCGGGTACTTGAGCGGCTTGTCCTCGCCTTCGGTCACCGAAAGGATGACCACCTTATGCGCCTCGCCAAGATCGAAGCCGGCCGGGCAGACCAGGTTGCCGACGTTCTCAATGAGAACCAGGCTGTGCGGCTGCGGGTCCAGGCTGTCGAGGGCATGGCCGATCATATGGCCGTCCAGGTGACAGCCCTTGCCGGTGTTGATCTGGATGGCCGGGGCACCTGTTCGGCGGATGCGGTCGGCATCGGTCTCGGTCTGCTGGTCGCCCTCGATCACCGAAATGGGCGTGTCTGCCTTCAGCCGCTCGATCGTCTCGACCAGCAGCGTCGTCTTGCCCGAGCCGGGGCTGGAGACGAGGTTGAGGGCGAGAATGCCCTTGTCGTTGAAGTACCGGCGATTGGCTGCGGCGTAGGCATCGTTCTTGGCCAGGATCTTCTGCTCGATGGCCACCATCCGGCTTTGGCTCAAGCCCGGCGCATGGGCTCCGGCCGGCCCCTTGCCGTAGTGGTGGCTGTGGTCGTGGCGATGCGCATGGCCGTGATCGTGGTCATGCGTGTGCAGCGCACGACCCTCCTCGCCGTGATCGTGGTCGTGCGCCTTGCCCGCAACGGTGACCTCGCCCTTGCCGCATCCGCAAACCTTGCACATCAGACCACCTCCAACTCTTTGATTCGCAGCTCCGCCCCGCTGATGACCTCCAGCTGATAGCCACCGCAGTTCGGGCAGGCGTCGAAGCGTTGCCGTATCGGCACCGTCTTGCCGCATGACGCGCACCAGGCCTCGCCCTTGGTTTCGACGATGATCAGCTCCGCCTGATCGGCCAGGGTGCCGCTGGAAACGGCATCGAAGCTGAAGCGCAATGCTTCGAGCTCGACGCCGGCCAGCGGGCCGATCTCAAGCCATATCGTCTTGACCGCGGCATAGTCTTGGGCAGCGGCTTGCTCCTCCAAGACCTGCAGGATGTTTTCGCAGAGCGCCATCTCGTGCATTGCAGGGCCCTCAGACCGACGGCGGTTCGGCAGGGGAAGTCGGAGACCGGGGCGCCCGTTCTGCGGCGCAGTCTCCACCGCTCCTGCCGGGCGGCATAGGCTATCGATAGCCTTACCCTAAAGATGAAAGGGTCAATCGCAGCGCGCCACCATGCGATAGGTCAAATTCCGCCGTCGTCGGCTTGGCCACAGTGTTACAGACGACGGGCGACGGACAGCCACTCGACATAAAGCAGCGTGTCGTCGTCGAAGCGCTGTCCGCTGGCCTCTGCCATGCGGTGGTAGTACGCGCCCATCTCCCGGCGCCACCAAGCGAGGCTGCGATCCCCTTCGCCATAGGGCTGCGCAAGCTCTTCGCTGACGTCGCCGAAGCGGCAATGTTCGACTGCGGTCGTCTCAATGACGGCACGCGCCTCGCCTTGGCCGTCGAACAGGACCGATAGAGCGCCTACGAAAGGCTCTTGCCCCTCCGGCCACTCCCACACAGCAGTGGACGTCGCGGTTTTGATGCCGTTGAGAATCAGACTTGCGCCCTCATCCATGCTGGCAGCCGTCGTCCCGACCGTTATTGGCGCGAAGTGATCGGTGACGCGCTCAGGATAGTGGGCCATTAGAATGGCTTCGGACCGGGCCGCAAGATCGGGCACAAGATAAGCTCCTTCACAAAAGCCCCGTCCTTCGCCGGACAGTCAGTTGGCCGTGACGGCCTCCGCATACTGCCCCGGCGTCACGCCATAGGTGCGCTTGAAATGGCGGGTGAGGGCGCTTTGGTCGTAGAAGCCGACGGTGGCGGCCGTTTCCGCGGGCGAGGTGCCGCTTTCGAGCAAATCCCGGGCCCGTCGCACGCGAACCTGGGTCAGGTAGGCATGCGGCGACAGGCCGACTTCCTTGTTGAAGCTGCGGATGAGGTGGAAGGAGCTCATCTCGGTCAGTTCCGCAAGATCGTTCAACGAAATGCTGGTCTCATGGTTGTCTTGAAGATACTGCGTCAGAAGAGACACGGCCGTCTTCTCGCTGCCGACCCGGGACAGCGTCGGCAACGGATCGCCGTGCGTCATGAACAGCCGCGCCAAGGCGATCAGCAGCTCCGACTGCTTGTCCAGGACCGAACCGGTGCGTTCGGCAATCGTGTGGAGGGCGACGAAGCGCTCGTAGAGGCGTTTGTCGCGAAGCTTGTTCGTCAGGAATTGCGGCAGCGCTTCCGGGTGAAGATCGAGGTCTTTGGCGAACTGCGCCAGCGCGGCTTCGGCAAGGTAGAAGGCGCGGTAGCGCCAGCGTTTGCGCGCTCCTACGCTACCCGAATGGGGCTCGCCGGGATTGAAGACCAGAACGCTCCCGGGGTCGGCTTCGTCGCTGATGCCGCGGCTGCGAAACTCCGAGCCGCCGGCCTCCGTAACGGCGATCACGAGCTCATCATGGACGTGCGGCGCGAAGCTATGGGTCGTGAAGTCCGCGCGCATCATCAAGAGGCCGCCGATATCCGGGTCGGCCCACATATGACTTCGGTTGCGAGGGTCGGTCTTTGGCACGGGTTTCCGCCTTTGCCCTGAACGGGCCGCTACCGCTGTAGCATAGGCGATACGAGCCTTCTTGGCACGCGCGTCACTGAGACAGAAAGCCGCCGTCGACGCTAAGGTTATGGCCGACCACGAAGGAGGACGCGTCCGAGGCGAGCCAAAGCACCGCGGCGGCGACTTCTTCCGGCTCGCCCATGCGCTTGAGCGGCAGGCCGGCGGCCACGGCCTTCATATCCGCGATGTTGGATGCCAGCATCATGGGGGTAGTGACCCGCCCGGGAGAGACCGAGTTGATGCGGATGCCTTTCTCGGCGTACTCCATGGCCGCCGACTTGGTCAGCGAGATGACCGCGGCCTTGGACGCGCAGTAGAGCGCGAGGCCGGGGTTCGGGTTGCGAACGCCGCTGACCGAGGCGTTGTTGATGATGACGCCGCCGTGAGGAAGCATAGCTTGGATCTCGGCCTGCATGGCCAGGAAGACCGAACGCACGTTGGTATTGAAGACCCAGTCGTAGGTGGCGGCGGGTTGCTCGGCCAACAAAGCGCGCTGTTCTTGGTATCCAGCATTGTTGAAGGCGATGTCCAAACGGCCGAACCGTGCGAGCACCGCCGGGACCACGGCGCCCAATTCCGTTGGACTGCTGATGTCGGCGCGATGGAAGAAGGCTTGGCGGCCGGCACTCTCGATGTCCGAGACGACCGCGGCACCGCGCTCCCTATCGCGGCCCACCAGTGCCAGGCTCGCGCCTCTCTCGGCAAAGGCCATGGCCGTCGCCTGCCCGATCCCGGAGGTGGCGCCGGTGATCAGGACCACCTTGCCTTCGAAACCGGGCCCCTCGTCTGGCGCATCGGGGCTGGGGCGGTGGTTCGCCGCATCGGTGGGTATCATTGGGCGGTGTCGTCCACGAGCTCGATGCGGACCCGGCGGTTGTGACGCCCCTTGTTGTCGACCTTGCGGATGCGCAAGGGCCGCGACTGGCCGGTCGAGGTCAGGTGGGTGCCGCCGCAGGCTTGTCGGTCAAGCCCTTCGATCTCGATGACCCGCACCGTCCCGTCCGACTGCGGTGGCGGCGTCACCGCCTTGCTGCGCAACAGGCCGGGCTCGTTCTGCGCCTCGTGGTAGGGAACGTAGATCACATGCACCGGAAGGTCTTGAGCGATGGCTTCGTTGATGGCTGGCTCTAGCGCCTTGATCTTCTGGTTGTCGGCGTCAGGGAGGTCGAAGTCCATGCGTGCGCTGCCGTCTCCAGACATCTGCACGCCGGTCACCAAGGCACCGTCGAAGGCTTGGAAGACCAGAGCGTTGACGATGTGAAGATCGGTGTGGAGCTGCTGCATCAGAAAGCGGAAGTCGCGGTCCACCTCGCCCCGCACGGCCCCCGACATCTCAATCGGCTCGGTCAAGAGATGCCAGGTGCGGCCGCCTTTCTCCTCAAGGCCGGACAGCGCGATCTTGCCGCCCGACCATTCCAAGGTGCCTTGGTCGGGGAGCTGTCCGCCGCCGCCGGGATAGAAGGCGGAGCGGCTCAGGCAGACCGCGCCAGGGCGGCTGTCGAGCACCTCGGCTTCGAACTCAAAGAGCTCCGGCTCATCGTGACAAAGATATCGGGCCACCTCGTCGCCTCTCCTCTGAACGCGGTTCAGGCCGGGACCTGCGAAGCGATGTTTGCAGTCCGGCCACGGAGAAACCTCAGCGACAGCTATTGCAGCGCAGCCGTTTCCCCTCGTTCCCTATAAGAGTGCGGCCTGCGAGGGTCTGTATTGGCAAAAATTGACCTGCGGTCCGATCAGTCTTCTTTCTTGGGGCCCGCGTTGAACACGGTCTCGTCGAGGTTCAACAGCTTGCGCCGCAGTTCATGGGTGGCCGCGCGCGCCTCGCTCTGATCGCGGACGACGAGAGGCCGGATCAGAACCATCAGCTCGTTGCGGTCACCGGTGCGTTCCGTCACGCCGAACAGGGGGCCGATAAGCGGCAGCCGGGAGAGGATGGGGATACCGTCGCGGCGGAGTTCCGACTCGCCCTCGATCAGACCGGCCAGAGCGATCGTCTCGCCGCTGTTGACGAGAATGGTGCTCTCGACCACCCGCTGATTGAAGGTCGGGTTGACGGTGCCAGTCGTCGGGGCGACGCTGGACACCTCTTGGCGGATTTGCAGCGAGAGGTTTCCGCTGGCGTTCACCCGCGGACGGATGTTGAGGATGACACCGGTCTCGCGGAACTCTTCTTCCGTCACGATCGGGGCGTTGGGGTCGTCGGTCGACTGGGATGACCGCACCACGATCGGGACGTCGTCGCCGACTTGCAGACGCGCTTCCTCGTTGTCCATGACCATCAAGGTCGGCGACGAGAGAATCTTGACGTCCGTCACCGCATCCAGCGCCGAGA
>JANQIA010000506.1 GCA_028282405.1 Rhodovibrionaceae bacterium | reverse complement strand
GGGCAAGCGCTTCCAGTTCAACTACGACTACTGCAAGGGCTGCGGCATCTGCGCCGCCGAGTGCCCCTGCGGCGCCATCGCGATGATTCCCGAGGTGGTCTAACCTTCCCGCAGGCGCACCAGCTACCTTGCCACCACCAGGTAAACGGAGTCGTCGTACCGGGCTACGAGAGACTTGAAGTCCATCTCGCTCGCGCGCCCGGTATCGATCGGAAGACCCGCTAGCAGCTCTGTCAGACTCTCCGCTTTGACGGCATAGTTTACGTTCTGAGGGAGAGTGCCCGACTCTCGCAAAGTAACAAGCTGATTAAGGGTTGCGGTGACAACGCCGACAAGCTGACCACTGGTGTTGATAAGGGGACCGCCAGAGTTTCCGGGCTGAATTGGTACGTCTATCTGTACGAAGCGTGGATCATCTCCGAGACCGGAGAGAGAGTTGATACGCCCGAACGAAGCTTTCAGAGCCTGTCCTTGAATCTGCACAAGAGGATAGCCGAGTGTCATGACGTCTTCTGCAACGAAGACATCCGGCTGGCCGGTGTTTACCGGCTGGCCCGTCACATCGGTTTTCAACAGGGCGACATCATTGTCCTCGTCTACCTTCAGAACGGTCACCGGTCGTTCGACTCCGTTCTCAACGACGTAGACGTCCGAAGCGCCTTCGATCACATGAAAGTTCGTAACCATATGGCCGGTACCGGTGACCAGAAATCCGGTCCCGGTGCTATAGCCGATCTCTTTGCGGGTCTCTCTAGGCCGATAAACCGGAAACTCCGGCCGCACCGCGGCTTGCTGCCCCTCTGTTTCAAATCTCTTGAAAGCCTCGTCCTCCGACATGCCGAAAGCGAATTGGAAGCGCGCACCCCGCTCGTCGGTGCCGTACCCATAGCCCGATGTGCAGCTATCGGCCGTCCAAGTAGAATCAATGCGCCGTCCATCGTCGCACGAGAGGTAGGCTTTGCCTTTCTGGCCCGTGCAATAGGGGATGAGAAAAGCTCCGGCGAGATAGTTGCTCGCGGGAACATGGACCACATGCGAATCGCCACTGCACCGGATCCCAGAATTTTTTGCTTCCACTTCGATGAAGGCCGTTCCTGAGGCGAGGTTGTGATTGACCTCGCCTATGAACACCTCGTTGTACTCATCGAATGAGCCGACGACTGGGTAGTTTGCGGTGCAAGCAGCGGTCGAAAACAACAGCAAAGCGACCAAGAAAAAACGTTGCATCGGATTCATGCCCCCATCTCGCTGAAATCCACTTAACCTATAGGCATATGTTTCATAACATTACACCAATGACGATATCTTGATTTACAGCAACAACTTAAAGAGCATAGTTAATATCAGTCAAGGAGAGTTGGATAGCGGCACCAACGCAACAATAGGTGTTGAGGCAGTGCCCATGGCGACGACTGACACGGTCGGCTGTTATGTGAGCTTGGCAATTCCCAGACGACCGTCTTCGTCTTAGCCTCCCCGCCGCAACGGGAGAGGGGAATTCGGCCATGCCCCAGGCGGCCAAGAACGTTCTGCTGATCGTGTTCGACTACATGGGTTACGGCGATATCGAGCCCTTCGGCGACGGCGCGATCTGCACGCCCAACATCAGGCGCCTGGCTGAGCAGGGGCGGCAATACACCGACTTCTATGGCGCGGCGCCCATCTGCGGGCCGAGCCGCGCCGCGATGCTGACCGGACGCTATCCGCGCCATCTCGGTATCGAGCGCAACGTCGAGCCCGACGAGCCCGGCCTGCTGATCCACGAGACCTCGTTGCCGCGCTACTTCCGCGACGCCGGCTTTCGTACCGCGCTCTACGGCAAGTGGCACCTGGGCCATGGCCCGGACGACAGCCCCATGGCCCATGGCTTCGAGGAGTTCCTCGGCTTCGACTATTGGAACATCGACTACTACTCCCACCGCACGCGCGAGGGCGCGCCGGCATTGTACCAGGGCAGCGAGATCGTCGAGCGACCAGGCTACACCACCGATCTCTTCACCGACGGCGCCCTCGACTTCATCGGGCGCTGCGGGGAGGCGGGGGAGCGCTTCTTCCTCTACCTCGCCTACAACGCCATGCTGCCGCCCTATGCGCCGCCGGGGCGCGAGGCGGACTTCGCCGACCGCTGGGTCAACGGCACCCGGGACGACTACGTCGCCGCCGTCGAGTACCTCGACCGGAGCGTCGGCCGGGTGCTGGACGCGCTGGAGCGCCTGGGCATCGCCGAGGAGACCGCGGTGCTGCTGACCTACGATCACGGCGGTGGCGAGCTGGCCACCAAGGGCGGCTTCTTCCATGGCTTCGGCACCCTTTGGGAAGGCGGCATCCGGGTGCCCATGATCCTGCGCTGGCCGGGCGGGGTGGAGCCCGGCAGCGTCTCGGCCGAACCGGCGATCATCATGGACGTGACGCCGACCTTGCTGGCCACTGCCGGTCTTCAGGCAGATAGGCCGCTCGACGGGCGCAGCCTGCTGGACGACAGCAGTGAGGGCGACCGCACGCTCCATTGGCGCATCGACCTGCCGGGCGAGGGCGAGGACTGGCTGCCGCGCCGGCAGCGCGCCATGCGGCGCGGTCCCTGGAAGTACCTCTGGGACGGAACCTTCGACTTCCTCTTCGATCTCTCGGCCGACCCCGGCGAGCGCAACGACCTGGGCTACCAGAACCCTGAGCTGATCGCCGAGCTACGCGGCCTCGCCAAAGGCGATTGGTAGCGCGCGGCCGCCTGCCTCAGAGGGCGCGCAGCAGCGGGTCAATATCGATCACTCGGGCGAGCAGCAGTTCCGCGGCGACGAAGACCGCCAGCAGGAAGCCGAGGAAAGCCACCAAACGCTCGACTTCCTCGCCATCGATCACCGCCTTGCGCAGGAGCTGCGAAAGAATGTCGAGTAGCGAAACGATGACGATGATCATCAGCAGGATGGCCGAGGCCGCGGCGAAGTTGAAGGAGCGCATGGTGTCGAAGAGCGCGATGCCAATGCCGCCGGCGCCGACGAAGCCGAGCACCGTCGCACTGCGCACGTTGGCCTCGAAGCGATAGAGCGAATAGGAGATCCAGAGCGGCAGCACCTGCGGGATGACGCCGAAGACGATCTCCTGGATGTGGGAGGCGCCGGTCGCGCGGATACCCTCTACGGGGCGCGGGTCGATGGCTTCCACCGCCTCGGAGAAGAGCTTGGCCAGGGTGCCGATGGTGTGGACGGCGAGCGCCATGACACCCGCGAGCGGGCCAAGGCCGACGGCGGCCACGAAGATCAGCGCGAAGACCAAGTCGTTGATCGCCCGGAAGGCATCCATCAGGCGGCGCACGGGAAAACGGATCCAGGCCGGCGTGATGTTGGCCGAGGAGAGCAGGCCGAAGGGCACCGAGAGCACCACGGCGATCACGCTGCCCCAAACCGCCATCTGCACGGTCTCGAGGATGAGATCGAGATAGTCGCGCCAATAGCGGAAGCTGGGCTCGGAGAAGTCCGACAGCAGCACCGCCATGTTGCCGGCGCCGGTCCAAAGCTCCGGCAGGCGGTCCATCTCGGCAGGGAAGAAGCTCCAGGCGAGCAACACGGCCAGGCTGCCCCAGATCACCCAGCCGTAGATGCGTTGGGTCAGTTCGGGCTGCGGCACGGCAACATCCAGCTCACGCAGGCCCTTGGCCGTGGTGTCCACCATCTCTTCGCTCCTTCGGTAAAGAAAAACGGCGCCGCGGAGTGCGGCGCCGTCGCTAAAGGCGCTCTTGGCGCTGAGTTACATGCTGGGCACTTCTTGCACGAGCGCCCGCACTTCCTCGATCTTGGCCTTCTGCTCGGCGATCTGCTCTTCCTTCTCCTCCGCCGAGAGGGTCTCGTCGCTCTGGATCTGCAGGATCTGCTTGTTGGCTTCCATCTCCCGGAAGGGCAGGAGCTGCGCGTTGGAGGAGGGGACGAAGCCCATGAAGCCGCCGTTCTGCAAGATGGCCCGCTCTTCCTTTACCTCGTCGATGCTGCCGAGGCGGCCGAAAGCCATGAAGGCATAGAGAAGCTTCGCCTTGACCTCTTCCGGCAGCTCGGCGCGCCAAGCCAGGGGGTCGGCGGCGATCAGTGGCGAGCGCCAGATCTCTTTGATCTGCTCGGCCGCTTCCGGCTTGTTGCGTTTCAAGCGGAAGTAGAGCGCGCGGTTGTTGGCCGTCGCCACGTCGACCTGCTTGTTGGCGACCGACAGCAGGTTGGCTTCGTGGCTGGCGTTGCGCACGGTGTTGAAGCAGTCGCGCGGGTTCACGTCGTGAGCGGCGAAAATGAAGGTGGTCGGCACCAGGAAGCCGGAGGTCGACTGCGGGTCGCCGATGCCGAAGTCGAGCGACTGCGCGCTGCAGGTGGCGAGCACGTCCTCGAGCGAATTGATCGCGTCGTTGTCCTTATGGGTGACGAGGATCGAATGATAGCCGCGCGAGCCGTCGGTCTCGATCATCTGGGCGAAGACCTCGGCACCGGCCCGATCGACCGCGGTCATGGCCGACTTGTTGCCGAACATCACCAGGTCGACCTTGTCGAAGCGCATGGCCTCGATGACGCCGGTATAGTCGGTGGCGAAGAAGGGATTGATCTTGATCCCGGTCTTCTTCTCCATGGCCTCGATGACCGGCCCCCAGCGCTTCATCAGGTTGTCCTGGCTTTCCACCGCCAGAATGCCCCAGTTCAGCTCCTTGATCTCTTCGGCGACTGCCGCGGTGGTGGCAAACGCGACGACTGCCGCGGCGGCCACGCCCTTTGCAAAAGCTCTCATATCAGACTCCTTCGCACGGTTGGTTCGATGAGGGTTTAGGCGTAGGCGAGCCGCTTCGGCTCGGGCGGGAGGATCTCTCCGTCGGAGGCGTCGGGCAGCACCAGCTCCTCGCTGGCCTCGCCGTAGATGTCGCGCAGGAAAGCCAAGGTGAGCTCATGGCTCGGCCCGTCGAAGACGATGCGCCCGTCGCGCATGGCGATGGTGCGCGGGCAATAGCGCCGGGCGTACTCGACCTGATGCAGGGAGACGAGAACGGTAATTCCGTCCGTCCGGTTGATCTCGGAGAGAGTCTCCATGACCCGCTTGGCCGAAGCCGGGTCGAGGGATGCGATCGGCTCGTCGGCCAGGATGACCTTGGCACCCTGGACCAGCGTGCGGGCAATGGCCGCCCGCTGCTGCTGGCCGCCGGACAGGGTCGCGGCCCGCTGGCGCGCGGTCTTGGCGATGCCGACCCGGTCGAGCGCCTGCATGGCCAGAAGCTTCTCCTCGCGGAGGAAGTAGCAGAGCGAGCCGCGCCAGCGCGGCACCCGGCCGAGCAATCCGGCCAGCACGTTCATCAGCACGCTCAGGCGGGGCACCAGGTTGAACTGTTGGAAGATGACGCCGACGTCGGCGCGGGTCTGCACCACGTTGTGGGCGATGCGCCCGTCGTGCTGCACGCAGCGGCCGAGCACCTCGACGCGACAGCCGGTTCCGTCGCGGTCGGCCGGCAGCAAGCCGGCAATATGACGAATCAGCGTCGATTTTCCCGACCCGGAGGCGCCGATCAGCGCCACCATTTCGCCGTCCCCGACCGAGAGCGAAACGCCGTCCAAAGCCCGCGTGCCGCCCCGAAAGGTCTTGGACAGCCTGCTGATCTCGATCGCTGCCATCGTTGCCCTCATTTGATGTGTGGGCGGACGGTAGTGGCGCCGCATGACAGGCGCGTTACCCTTTTGCGTGACTTTCGTCTCACTCGTGTAGACAAGCTGCGACCCGTTCAAGACGGGGTCGCGACGCGTGATTCGACAAGACCGCGGCGGGCGTCCGACATTGTTTTCGCCGGCGCGGCCGCCACCTCTAAGGCGGAGAGAGGGAGGTCGGAATGTCTGCACGGACAGAGACGCCGCAGGGAAGAAACTACCCCGATTTCGTGACCCTGATTCGGCGCAGCCACGACGAAAGCGACGCGCTGGGTCGACTCTCGGTGGGCGATGTCGAAGCCTGGCTGCTCGGCGACGCGCTGTCCGAACACGGCCTGCTCGACCTCTTTCACGCACTGGTGCAGCGCATGGCGGCGGCCGATCTTGCTTTGGAGCGTGCGACCCTGCACGTCGGCACCCTGCATCCGCAGCTCTACGGCTATGCCTGGAACTGGTCCGCCACGGAAGGCTTCTGCGACGAGGTCAAGGTCAGCGAGGCCGTGCTTGCCACCGACGCCTATCGGCGCAACCCGATGTTCGAGGTCGTCGAGCAAGGCGAAACGGTCCGCGCGCGATTGGACTCACCCGAGGACGTTGCACGCTATCCGCTGTTTTCCGAACTGGCGGAGAAGGGGATGACCGACTATATCGCGCTCCCCCTCAGCACCGGCGGGACCTATCACAACGCGGTGACGATCGCGACCAAGCAACCCGGCGGCTTCCGAGAAGACCAACTCGCTGAAATCGACCGGCTCCTGAAGCCTTTCGCGCTCCATGTCGAGCGGCATATCGCCATGCGGATCTCCCAGAACGTGCTCGACACCTACCTGGGTGCGGCCGCGGGGAGCCAGGTGCTCAGCGGCTCGATCAAGCGCGGCGCCGGCGCGCCGATCAGCGCGATCATCTGGAGCTCCGACCTGCGCGGCTTTACCGACATGGCCAAC
>JANQIA010000479.1 GCA_028282405.1 Rhodovibrionaceae bacterium | reverse complement strand
GCCAACGGCTGGCTGGACGGCGACAAGGCAATGATGGAATCGCTGCTGGTCTTCAAGCGCGCCGGCTGCGACGCCATCCTCAGCTACTTCGCGATCGAGGCGGCCGAGCGCCTCAAGCAGGATTGGAGCTAGCCGACCCGAACGGCCAGGTACTTGAGGATGCAGCGGTCGTGCCAAGGCACCAAGCTGCCGCGGCCGTGAAAGCCCACGTGCCCGCCGCCCGGTGACATGAGCAAGCTCAGGCTCGGGTTGGCGGCCCAGTCGAAGCCAGCGTACTCCGCGGCGGGAATCCAAGGGTCGTCTTCGGCGTGAACCACCAGCGTCGAGACGGCAATGCCGCCGAGGTAGTTCTTCGCCGAGCTCCGCCGGTAGTAGTCGTCGGCGCCCGCAAAGCCGTTGGCCGGGGCCACCACCTTGTCATCGAAGGCATAGACGGAATGCAGGCTGGCAAGCAGCTCCGCCGGCGCCCGGCTTTCCGCCTTCATGCCGTTCAGGAGGTAGCGTTGATAGAGGGCGTTGCGCCCTTGCATGATGCGCACTTGCGTGGCCTTGAGGTCGATCGGCGCCGAAACCGAGGCTGCGGCCAGCACCGGTAGGCCGCTGACGCCTTCACCCAGGCACTTCAGCAGCATGTTGCCGCCGAGCGAATAGCCGATCGTCACCAGCCCGCGATCGCCATAGTCCGGCCGCGCGGCGAGCAGTCCGGTCAAGGCGTCGCGCAGGTCCTGGCTGCGTCCGGCGTGGTAGTGCTGTTGCGCCAGGTCTTGGCCCGGTCCGGCCGAGCGCAGGTTGAGCCGCAGCACGGGATAGCCTGCCTCCAGGAGGGTCAAGGCGGTGCGCCGGATGTAGGTGCTGTCCTCGCAACCCGTGAGGCCGTGGATCAGAACCGCCAGCGGGCGCCCGCTCTCCGACGCCGGCTCGTGCAGCTTTGCCAGAAGGCGATCTCCGCTGCCGTCGCTCATTTCGAAGACCAACGGCGTCTCAGGCCAAGGCGACAGATCCCAATAGGGCTTGAGGAAGAAGTTGCGCAGTGTCTGCAGGTCCCCGGTCAGCCAAGGAAAGCGCGGCCTGAAGGCCGGGAAGCCCCCCGCCGATGACGTGCCGGCAGAGGCGGCCTCCGGCGCGGTCTCCGACTCTAGGGCCACGGGAATAGACGACAGACTGGACATGACTTGGTGGGCGCTTTCTTCAGTGATAGCGGGAACGGCTGTCCGCGAGGATACGACAGACGCCTAAAAATACGATGTACCCCTCCAGATGGATGCATCGCCGGCCTCATCCGAGCACACGACACGCCGCAGAAACGTCAACTGCGCCTAAGCGGCTCCCTTTACTTCCTCGACGGGTTCGGCCGGCGGGTCGGCCACCGGCTGTTCGTCACGCGGCGTCGCGTCCTCATCGGGAGGAGCATCTGTCGCCGTCTCTTGCACCACGTCTTCCTTGGGCGCGTCGGACTCCGCCGGCTCCTTGGCCTTCTTAGGTTCCTTGACCTCTTCGGTCAGCGGTTGCAGCGCCTTGGCCTTCTTCAGGCGCTTCATCAGGCTCCTGACCTCGGGACCGACGGCAACCTTGCCCTCG